>JANNRF010000363.1:0-7650 GCA_031401135.1 Deltaproteobacteria bacterium
TTGATGTCGCCGGGCTCGATCAGCGCGACGTGGACGCCGTGCGCGCGCACTTCGTTGTGCAGCGCGAGCGCGAGCGCGTCGATGGCGCCCTTGCTCGCGGAGTAGTGCGCCTGAAACGGAATCGGCGCGCGGCCTGCGAGCGAGCCCACGATCGCGATGCGCCCGCGCTTCGCGAGGCGCAGCGGCGGCAGCACCGCGCGCAGCGTGTGCAGCACGCCGAACACGTTCGTCTCGAACTGCTCGCGCGCGCGTACCATCGGCGTCTCTTCGACGCTGCCGAAGATGCCGATGCCCGCGTTGCAAACGGCGCCGTAGAGCGTGCCTTCCGCGGCGAGCAGCTCGCGCATCGCGTCCCGCACCGAGGCTTCGTCGCGCACGTCGAGCGCGAGCCAGCGAATGCCGTCGCTCTCGGGGCGCGCACGCCGGCTGGCGCCGTAGACGCGGAAGCCCTTCGCCACGAGCAGCCTCGCCGCTGCGGCGCCAATTCCCGACGACGCGCCCGTAACAAGCACTACGCGCTGCGCAGCGCTCACAGTGCGTGGCTCACGACGCTCTCGCCGCGAACTAGCGGATCACGCCGAGCTGGCGGCCCACGCTGGCGAGCGCTTCGAGCGCGGTGTCGAGATGCGCGCGCGTGTGCGTCGCCATGTACGAGGTGCGAATCATCGCCTTGCCGGGCGCGACCGCGGGCGAGACCACCGGGTTCGCGAAGACGCCTTCGTCCTGAAGTCGCACCGCCATTTCATAAGCAGTCTCGTCCGGACCGATCATGATCGGGATCACCGGCGACTGCGGCTTCCCGATGTTGAAGCCGAGCGCGGTCAGCGCTTGGTTCATGTAGTCGGTGTTTTCCCAGAGCGCCTTGCGCCGCTCGGGTTCGCGTTCGAGGATTTCCAGCGCCTTGCTGACCGCCCCAATGACAGGCGGCGCGGGCGCGGCCGAGAAGATGGCCGAGCGCGCGGTGTGCTTGATGTAGTCGATTACCAAGTGGCTGCCGGCGATGAAGCCGCCCACGGACGCAAGGGACTTCGAGAACGTTCCCATCACCAGATCGACAGCGCCCTCGACGCCGAAGTGTTCGCAAGCGCCGCGTCCGTTCGTGCCCATCACGCCGATGCCGTGGGCTTCGTCGACCAGGATTCGCGCGCCGTACTTTTTGGCTGCCGCAACCACACCCGGGAGATCGGCGAGATCGCCTTCCATCGAGTAGACGCCATCCACGACGATCAGCTTGCCGGTGTCCTTCGGCGCCGCACTCAGCTTCTTCTCGAGATCCTCGACGTCGTTGTGCTTGAACTTGCGGTCCTTGGCGAAGCTGAGCCGGATCCCATCGATTAGGGACGCGTGATCGAGACTGTCGAGGAAGACTTCGTCGTGTCGGCCGAGGATCGTCGAGAGCGCGCCGACGTTTGCCTGGTACCCGGTCGCGAAGGTGATTACGGCTTCGCGGCGCATGAAGCGGGCGAGCTGCTGCTCGAGTTCGACGTGAATGTCGAGCGTGCCGTTCAGCAGCCGCGAGCCCGCGCAGCCCGTGCCGTATTTCTCGAGCGCAGCGGCGGCGGCGGCCTTTACCTCGGGGTGGCTCGACAGGCCGAGGTAGTTATTCGAACCGAGCATCACGACCCGGCGGCCGTTCATCTCGACCACGGGATCCTGGCCCGACGAGACGACGCGGTAGTACGGGTAGATGCCGTGGTCGCGCAGGATCTTCGCGCGGTCGTAGCCTGCGACTTTCTCGAATAGATCCGTCACACGAGTTTCTCCGGATTCTCGAGGCGTTCCTTGAACGCGCCCAGCGCAAAACTCGTCACGAGCCCGTCGCCCACGCGCTCGTCCCAGGTGTAGTTGCAGACGACGTATCGAGTCCCGTCCGGACGCGTGCGAATTTGCCCCATCACGCAGAAGCCCGAGCAGGTGCCGTACTCCCACAGGTGGTGGTAGCCCGCTTCCATGCGCAGCGAACCCAGGTTCGCGACGAACAGCGAGGTGAAGAGCGGGTCGCCGTCGATCATCGATTTCGGCAGCAGGCCGAGCGCGTCGCCCCAGCGCAGCAGCTTCATCACGCCGCGAATCAGCGGCGTCGGCAGGTAGAGCGCGAGGTCGATTTCCTTGTCTGCCTGCGTTTTCTGCCCTTTGCGGCGGCTGACCAGCGAATCGAGCACGCGGTCCACCATGCCATGCAGCGTCTCGCCCGCCGGGAACTCGCGCTTCACCGTGATCAGGTGCGAGCCCTTCTGCAGCTCGCGCATGGCGCTGAAGGTCAGGTAGGCGCCATTTCGCTGGTACATGCGGCCGCCCGACGTGAAGCGGTTGATCTCGGGGTTCTCGTGGAGGCCGAGCGACACGCTGCGCAGGTAGAGGTGGAAGAGCGTGATCGGCCGTTCCGCGGGCCGGCTCTTGTTCTGTTCTTCCAGGAACGCGAGCGCCGCTTCGACTTCGATCTCGTGGGAGTAGTAGAACGCCGATTCGGTCCGCGTCGGCGACACGAACGGCATGAAACGACGAAGCTTCGGCAGATTGCGGACAACGGTTGCGTCCGAGCGGCGGCCGAACATGCGGGGCTCCCGGCGAGGCCCGTCGCGGAAGGGAGCCGCGGCGCGCGAAGGCGCAGAGTAACCCGATTCGAGGGGATGTCAGGTCAGGCGCGGCGGCGCTGAGAATGTGGCGTCGCGGGAACGCACGCGCGAAAGCGCAGCCGCCACCGAGGCCACTGTTCGACTTCGCTCGGCTCCGCAGACTCCGCCTCACTGCGCGCGCCGAAGCGGCGCTTGCTCAGCGGCGCAGTTGAAGTACCGCGGCGACCGCCGCGACGGCACCGGTGGGCAGCCAGCCCGCAACGATGGGCGGCAGCGTGCTGCCGTTGCCGAACGCCACCGAGACGCCGGTCGCGAGGATGAAGCCGACGCCGATGCCGATCGCGTAGAGCACGCTCGGCGCGGGTTTGCGTACGCCAAGCGCGACGAGCAGCCCAAGCCACGGCAGCAGCAGGCACTGAAGCGGCTGCGCAAGCCGCACTTGCAAGTCGACCTCGAAGGCGGTCGCGTCGTAACCGCCGCTCTTCGCATCGAGGATGTGTTTGCGCAGCTGCGCGATGTCGAGGTGCTCCGGGTCGTTGAGCGACGATTCGATCTCCGGAATCTGGCGCGTCTTGGCAACCTCCACCTCCTTCAAGCCCGCGCGCGTGATCAGCGTCTGCTTCGCGTCCGTGAGGCTCCACTCCTTATGGCCGAGGTAGCGCGCGACGCGCACATCGAGGCGCCGCTCGGGCAAGCCCGTTCGCCCGAATTCGTAAAGCGTGAGATCGCGCGCAATCCCCGCGCGCGAGTTGAGCGCGCCCACGTGCAGGGCGGTGCGCGTCGTGTGCGACCACACCTCCTCCCAGCCGCCCGGGGTCTTGTTCTTGATCTCGGTGTCCTTGAGCCGATCCGCCGCCGCGTTCGTCTTGGGCAGCACACGATCGACGAGCAAGAAAAACCCGGGCGTCACGAGCGCGGCGATCACCAGCAGCGAGGCGAGCCCGCGCAGCAGCCGAATCCCGCTCGCTTCCATTCCTGTGAGCTCGCCTTCGCCAGCCATCGAGCTGACCAGCATCGCCACCGCCACGAGCAGCCCCATCGGCAGCACGCGCGAAGCGAGCAGCGGCAGGCGCAGGCTGTAGAAGCGCGCGACGTCGGAGAACTCGGCCCCGAACTCGGCGAACTTTTCCAGATGCTCGAGCACGTCGACCAGCAGGTACGAAAGCAGCAGCACACCGAAAGCGAGCAGCGCGAGCGTCACGTAGCGCAGCGCGATGTAGCGCGTGAGCGCGAAGCGGTAGCCGCCGCGCAAGCGCTGCGACTTCACGTCGCGCGCATCGGCGGCGCGCGCTTTGGGCTGCTGCTCGCGCAGCAAGACGAAGCGGCGGATCAGTAGCACCGCGCCGCCAACCAGCGCTGCGCCATTCGGGAGCCAGGCCGCGGCGGCGACCGGCACGTCGGGGAACTCGAGCAGGCCGTTCGAGGCTTGCAGGAGGCCGTAGTAAGTGACGGTGACGCCAAGCCCCACGACGCCGCCGCCGCCGCGCGTGCCGCTGCCGAGCGTGAGCGCGAGCGGCACCGCGAGCCAGGTGAGTGCGAGCGCGGCAAACGGCGTCGAGAAGCGGCGCGCGAGTTCGCTGCGCACCGCGCGCTCGTCCTCGCGCGTGGCGGGCGCCGCATCCCACAGCTCGCGAGTCGGTGTCGCGGCGAAGCGCCCCTCGTCGCCCTTTGGCTTGCCGACAGCGTCGTCGCCCTCGAGCTCCGTGCGGAACAGTTTGAAGCGCACCAGCTGCGAGCGCGGGCCGGCGCTCGTCACGATCACGCCGTCGCGCAGCGTCACCTCGATCGTGCCCGGCTCCGGCACGCGCAGCGTCGCGCTCTCTGCGAAGAACGTTTCGTCGAGGTCTTCGGCGTGGAGCAGGACGCCCTTCAGATCGTCGCCGCGGCTCGAAGCTTCGAGCGCTGACAGCCTGCGATCGCCAAAGCGCTGCACGACGCCGGCGCGCAGCACCGAACCCGGCTGCTCGAGCGTGGTCTTGATCAGCAGCTGTTCGCGCGCGGCCATCGTTGCCGGCACGAGCCCGAGCGAGAGCCCGAGGCCGAACAGCGTTGCGAAGCAGCCGACCGTGAGCACCGGCCCGATCAAGCGCCCAGGCGAGACGCCACAAGTTTCGAGCGCGAGCAGCTCCTTGTCCGCAGCGAGTCGGCCGAGCGCGATCAGCGAGCCGAGCAACACCGCGAAAGGCAGGATGCGCGCGGCGAGCACGACGATCTCGAAGCCGATGAATGCGCCGGTGTCGGCAACGCTGAGGCCGCGGTTGAAGAGCAACTCCGAGAGCCCGAGCAGAGTCTTCGTCAGCGCCGCGATAGAGAGGCCGCCGAGGGTGAGCAGCGTCGGGTAGAGCGCCTCGCGCGCGATGTAGGTGAAGAGCGTCCAGCCGAGCGGCCGATGCCCGCCGGTCAGCGCCTTCGCATTGCTCGCCTCGGTTTTCGTTCCAGCCGCCACGCGCGCCGCAGAGTACCCACCTTGTTGAATTGGGCCTGTGCATCACAATGGCGCGGCAAGCGGCGCCTCGCCGCGCGCAGCGAGGCGAAGCCGAGCGGAGCTCGAACAGTGGCCTCGCAGCCTCTGAGAGAGGACACCGATTGCGAGCGATCATTCTGAGCGCGGGCCAAGGTCGCCGCCTGTTCCCCGTGACCCGGGATCTCCCGAAGTGCCTCGTGCCCGTCGACGGCGCGCGCTCCGTGCTCGAAGTGCAGCTGCGCACGCTGGCGGCGCACGGCGTGAGTGAGGCCGTCGTGATGGGCGGCTACGGCATCGAGAAAGTCGAGCGCTTCGCGGCATCGCACACCGTGCCAAACATGAACGTGCGCGTTCGATACAACCCGTTCTTCGATCAGGCCGACAACTTGATCACCGCCTGGCTCGCCAGCCGCGATTTCGAGGGCGACTGCATCCTGCTGAACGGCGACACGCTCTTCGAAGGCGAAGTCGTCGCGCGTCTGCTCGCGACGCCGCCCGGGCCGCTGACGATCGTCGCGAACGTGAAGCCGAGCTACGACGACGACGACATGAAAGTGCGCCTCGAAGGCGGCTTCGTGCGCGCCATCGGCAAGGATCTCGACCCCGCCGAGAGCCAAGGCGAAGCGATCGGCATGACGCTCCTGCGCGGCGCCGGCGCGAGCGCGATGCGCGAAGCCTTCGATCAGCTCGTGCGCCGTTTCGGCCAGCAGCGCGCCTACTACACCACCGGGATCGGCGAACTCGCGCGGCGCGGGATGGTGCGCGCGTGTTCGATGGAAGGCCTGTGGTGGGGCGAGATCGATTCGCTCGAGGATCTGGAGGCGGTGCGCAAGGCGATCGCTGCGCGGGGTTAGGCTGCGACGGCGCGATCGCGCCACACCTGCACGACACGCACGGCGTGAAACACGAAGCAGACGCCTTGCCACGCAACGATTAGGGCGATCGCCTCCGCGCCGAGGCCGAGCGGCAGCGCGAGCGTGAACACGGGCAAGTTCACGTTTCGCCGCGAGATCCAGGTGCGCCACCTAACATCGACCGGCGCGTAGCCGTGGATTGATTTGCCCGTCATCTGCCGGAATATCGCCGGCAGCAGACGGTCGAGCGTGTAGAGCAAGAACATCCAGAGCGTGAGTTCGAAGCTTGCGCCGATGGGGCCGCCCGCGAGTCCCCACGCCCAGGCCGCGTACCAGAACGGCGGGTGCACGATGTCGGTGCCGTGGTCGAGCACGTTGCCGATGGCGGAGGTGGTGTAGGTGAGCCGCGCGAGTTTGCCGTCTACCGAATCGAGCACGGCCATCGTGTAGGCGGCTGCGAAGCCGAGCGCCCAGTCCCCGGCCGCCCAAAGCGGAATCGCGCCGAAGCAAAGCGCGACGCCGAGGGCGGTCACCCAGTTCGGGTGAACACGCCAGCGCGCGAGCGGCCGCACGAGGGCCCACACGAAGGGCGGGAACACCCAGCGCGTCATGAAATCCGTCGAGCCCTTGTAGTTCGACCAGAACAGGAAGCGCTCGGTCGTGGCGACGTCGGCGGCGGCGATCCGAAACGCGTAGGGCGCTTGATCGCGGCGCAGGTCGACGATGTGCGCCTCGACCGCGTCGAGCGCGAGTTCGGGCAGCGCGTCGGCCGCGAGCTGCGCCTCCGCGAATACGCGCAGATCCGCGGCGCTGCTTTGGGCGAGCTTCGCGCCGGGCGCGAGGCGCAGCAGCGCGCTGCGCTGCGCGCCCTCGCCGCCGAGCGCGGCTGCGCTGTCCGTGCCGCTGACGAGCAGCGCGAGCACGCGCGAATCGACGATCGCGTCGCCTGGCAGAACGATTAGGGGCACGCTCGCTTCCGCCGCCGCGCGCGTGAGGCGTGCCGAGAGATCGCCGCTCGCGGGGGCGAGGCGAACCGGCAGGTTCGCCAGCAGCGCGGCCCGGATGCTTGGAGCTGCGCCGGCTGCGTGCTCGATCACGATGCTGGCGATCTCGCACGCAGGGCGCGGGCCACGCGAGAGTGCGCCGATTGCAGCGAGTTGGCGCTCGACGAGGCTCATGCCGAAGACGCGCAGTTCGCTGGTCGCCGAGCTGGCGTCGATCAAAAATGCATAACGATTCCGCTCGGCCGCCACTTCGCCTCCTCGGGCGGGAGCACCATATCGCGAGTGACGCAGGCGGAGAGGTGCGGTATCCGAAGCGCGTGCCCAATTCGAGGGACGCGAGCCACGTGGCGAGGAAAGCGCCGAGCGCGAGCCGGAACGCGGAGCGTGTGGAGGCGCTCGTGCTCGCGGGCCGGCGCGGCGGCGAAGATTCTGTCGCGCGCGCGGCGGGCGTTTCGCACAAGGCGCTGGCTCCCCTGCGCGGGCGGCCACTGCTCGCGCACGTGCTCGCCGCACTGCGGGCGGTACCGGCCATCGCGCGCGTGACGATCAGCATCGACGACCCCGAGGCGCTGCGCAGTCACCCCGAGTTCGGCGCCGCGCTCGCGGCCGGCGAGTTCGCGCTGCACGCGAGCGGCACGTCGCCCGCGGACAGCGTGCGCGATTTCATCGAGCAGAGCGGGAGCGCTCTCGTGCTCGTGACAACCGCCGATCACCCGCTGCTCACCCCCAGCACGATCGAGCAGTTCCTGGCG
>JANNRF010000364.1:0-3132 GCA_031401135.1 Deltaproteobacteria bacterium
GCATTCGCGCGCCAGCGCCGCGAGGGCGGCCTGACGCCGCGTGAGCTGCGTGCCGTCGTCCGCAAGCTCGATCAGGATTGGAGCCGCTACGGCATCGTCGAAGTGACGGAGTCGCTCGTGCGCCGCGCTGGCGCACTCGCCCAGCGGCGCTCACAGCGCGGCTACGACGCGATCCAGCTCGCGGCTGCGCTCGAATTGCGCGATGGAGGCGCAGCTGTGGAGTTCGCCTGTTACGACATTCGCCTCGGCCGCGCAGCTCGCGGCGAACGCCTCGCAGTCGGAATCCGCTGAGCGCCCGCCGCTTCGCGGGCTCGGCGTCAAGTGCTTGGCGCGACGCCGGAGTTGCTCACCGCGGAGTAGGGCGCCCGGGCGCGCGTCCCTTTACAGGCTCGCAGCGCCCGCCGATCTTCGCGCCCATGCAGCGCTCGCGTGAAGAGACGATCGCGGCGCTTCGCGCAGCCCTCACCCGGCGCGACGAAGTGCTCGACGCTTACTTGTTCGGCTCGCTCGCACGCGGCGACGCCCAAGCGCACAGCGACGTCGATGTCGCGGTGTTTATCGACCCCGCCGTCCGCCGCGACGCCGGATGGGGCACGGCCGCCGAGATCGCCACGGACCTGATCGCAGCTCTCGGCCGAAATGACGTGGATGTCGTCGTCCTGAACGACGCCGGCCCACTGCTCTACCACCGCGTGCTGCGCGACGGCGAGCGCATCCTCGCGCGCGACCTCCGCGCCACCAGCGCGCGCGAGGGCTACGCACTCTCGCGCTACTGCGACTGGGTGCCGCAGATGGCGAAGATCGAGGCCGCGCAGCGCTACCGGCGAGAGCACGGGGGATTCGGGCAGTGAGCCCGGGCAGGCCGGATGCAACGCTCGTTCGCCGGCATCTCGCCGCGCTGGATGCTGCTCTCACGCGCGTGGGCCGCTTCGCTGGCCGCTCGCAGGCGGCGATGCGGGGCGACCTCGATGCGCTCTGGGCCGTCGAGCGCGGACTACAACTCTGCGCGCAGAACGCGCTCGACATCGCAACGCACATCGCAGCCACCAGCGGCGCCGAGGCCGCGGACTACGCGAGTTCGGTCGACCGCCTGGCCGAGATTGGCGTGCTCCCCGCGGATTTCGCCGCGCGGTTTCGCGGGATCGCCGGTTTCCGAAATGTGCTCGTGCACGCCTATCTCGAGCTGGATCTCGTGGTGCTGCACGCCGTCCTCAACGATCGGCTGGGCGACTTCGCGCGTTTCGCGGAGCACGTCGAAGCGTGGCTCGCGCGCAGGGAGCGCGAGTAGGCCCTTGCTCGGGCTCGCTCACGCCGCCGATCGCGCCGGTGCTTTCCAGCGCTTCACGCCGCTTGCGTCGAACGCGACGATCAGGCCGAGCGCGCTGAGCGAATCGAGCGCGTCGGCGACTGCGCCGCGGCGCGCGGATTTGAAGCTGCGTGCGACTTCCTCTGCGGACCACGAGCGATCCTCGCGCGCGAGAGCATTGCGCACGGCGAGCACTTGCTCGGAAAACTTGGCGGGCCACTTCGGGAGCTGAGTCGCCTTCGCCACGGCCGTGGTGGGCGTTCCGGGAGGATCGCTCTGCGTCGCGGCCGCGAGGCCGCTCGGGTTCTGGAACTCGGGGCGAAGCCAGCGCACGAGGCCGCGGCTCTCTTCGGCGGCGCGCTCGGCGTTCAGCGCGACGAGGCGTTCGAGCAGCTGCTCGTCTGTTAGGGACTGCGGCCAGCCGTAGGCGGCGAAGACCGCGGCGTCGAGGTCGTCGTGGCGCTCGCGTGCTTTGCGGGCGGTGTGGCAGCGTTGTGCTTCGGCGTTGCGGCGTTGGCGACGTTGCGACCAGTGCAGGATTTCGCGTTCGTCCCAATGCCGAAGGTCGAGCAGACAACGCAGCACGCTCCGGATTTCCGGTACCGTGAGCTGCGGGTGTTTTTCCCCCCAACCGCACCTTTTGGAGCGTGAGGAACCACAGGGCCAACAGCGACAGGGCCGTTTGATGATGCCAGCCGATCCAACCTCGCGTTTCGTATTCGTCCAACCCGCATTCGCCTTTCGCGCACTGGAAGTCCTGCTCCACGCGCCAGCGGCCACCGCCGATTTCGGCCAACTTCTTCAGCGGCACAGACTGGGGCGCGTTGGACCGCTGGTACTTGAGTTCGGCGTCTTGTCCCAAACTCCGTTTGAACAACAGCCGTTCCGGCGCGTCCGTCGGCAGACCGCCTTCGGAGAACCATACGGCAAGCTCCGCGAATTCGTACAGCCGCGGACCTTGGCTCCCCTCGGCGACGGAGATTCGTTTCCAGGCGCTGGCGGGAAGTTCGGACACCCACTCCGTGACCGGCCGCGGCTTGACCAGCGGTTTCGGCTTCTTGGTGGGACGGCCACCGACACCCGCATGCGGACCGGCGGGACGCATCGGCGGCGGCGCTGTCCAGGCATGCGCCTCGGACGGAACATCCAGCACGTACCATTTCCCCAGTGCCCGCACCGTCCGCACGAACGTGAAACTGTGGCCGTACAGGGCATCGCCCGTCACCCAGCGGCACGGCATCCCGGCCCGCACCGCCTGTTCGACCATCTCTGCCGCCAGTTCCGGCTTGGTGCGGAAGATCACGCCCGCCGGCACGCCCGCCGCTTGGCAGCGCGGGCGGTCCTTCGTCCAGGCTTCCGGCAGGAACAACCGTCGGTCGCACAGCGTGTGGCCTTTCACGCTCGAGTACGACAGAAAGACGCCCACCTGGCAGTTGTCGGTGCGACCCAGAATCCCGGCGTACTGCCGCGCGACACCGACCGATTTCGTCCCCTTCTTGGGAAAACCAGTTTCATCGACGATCAGCGTGGCGTCGTCATCGCCGAGCACGCCCACCACATGCGAGCGCAGTTCGGACAGCACGTCATTCGCCTGCCACGCGGCCTGGGCGATGAACTTCTGCAACGTGCGCACCACGCCGCCCCCGATCGCCTCGGCCATGTTCTCCACATTCCGCCGGTCTCCTCCCGCCAGCAGCCCCTGCAGAATCGTCCGCGCATGCGCGTGATTCTCATCCCGACCGAAATGCGGCAGATAACGCGACAGGAACACTTCCAACTCCGGCTTCAAAGACCGCAACGATTGCGCGTCCATCATTGGACCTCCG
>JANNRF010000365.1:0-3400 GCA_031401135.1 Deltaproteobacteria bacterium
CGCGAGCTGCGCACGCCGCTGCTCGCTCGCCTCGGAGTCGCGCGTTTCCTCCAGCTCCTCGCTCACGGTCGCGAACTCGCGCGCTTCGCCGAGCGCAGAGCGCGCGCTCGCCACTTCGAGCGCTTCGAACTCCGCGTCGCGCTCTCGCGCGAACGCATCGCCCTCTTCCGCCAACGCGGCGCTCTCACTCGCGAGCGCATCGCCGCTGAGCCCGCCGCGCGTTTCATCCCCCAGGCTCGAAAGCCCTAACGCCTCCGCCGCAATCGGCTCTTCGCCCGGCGTCATCACCGCGCGTCGCAGCGCGGCCTCGAGCTCGCGCGCGTTCCCCGGCCACGGGTCGCTCGCGATCGCGTCCTGCGCCTCGCTCGCGAGCGCGCGCGGGCCCTGCCCCTTGGCGGCGTACCACTCGCGCAGCCACTGCTCGGCGAAAGCGAGCGCGGCGCCTGCGCGCTCGCGCAGCGGCGGAATGCGCAGGGCAGGCACTTCGCAAATCTCGGCCAGCGTTTCCTCGAGCGGCGCGCTCGTGCCGAAGGCTTCGCTGCGCAGGAAGATCCATAACAAGCGCGTCGGATCCAGCGGCGTGCCCGGCGGACCGAGCTCGACCCAGCTCGCGAGCTCGCGCTGCACCGAAGCCGTGAACTGCGCCGGGTGCTCCACACACACCGTCAGCCGCTCCGCGCGCTCGGCCGCTTCCGCGAGCTGCGCTTCGAGCTGCGCGGCGCTCGCGTGAGCACTGCCCGCGAGCAGCACGAACGCGGCGCGCTCGTCGTCGTCGCCATCCCAGAGCGCGTGCAGCGTGCGCGCGAGCAGGAGCTTGCCGGTGCCCCGTTCGCCCGTGATCGCGAGATGCCCCGAGGCGTCGAGCACGGGCTCGGGGATCGCGAGATCGCCGAGCGTGCGCGCGAAGCGAGCGACCAGCGCGTCGCGCTGACGGCGCGCGCCAATGCCCGGTGCTCCGCCCGCGAGCGCGCGGCGCAGGGATTGCTGAAGTGCAGCTTGCTGCGCGGGCGCAATCAGCAGCGTGCTGCGCAGGCCCGCGAACGCGGCCATCACCCAATGCGGGTCGAGGCCGGGGTCGACGAGCAACAACCAATGCGCGCGCGGGTGGCGCGCGGCGGCGGCGTGCGCGAAGGCGAGCGCCTCGTTCGCGGCGAGCGGCACGTGCAGGAGGACCGCGCCCGGCGCGGGCGCAGGCGGAAACGCCTCGAGCCGCGGCGCGCCCGTGAGCGCGGGCAGGCCGGCCAGGCGCGCAAGCGCGGCCCGCGCCTGCACGTCGCCGTGCACGATCCAGACTGCTCGCTCCAAAGCTGCGTTTCCTCCGGGCAAGCGTTCCCGCGCAGGCGAGAAGGCCCAGGCAGCGTAAGCGCAATTCGCGTGCCGCCCCCGCGCACCGGCGCCTGGCGCGCAGTTCGCTGCGCAACACCGCTGCGCGCGCTCGATTCTTGCGCGCGGCCTCAGCACCGGCGTCTCGCGCGCAACTGAGTCGCGCGCTTCAGCTCTTGGGGAATGCGAGCGCCTAGCCCGTGTGGCGCCGCCGCACGCGGGCTGCGGCAGCCGCGAGCTACTCCGAGATCTTCTTCCCCAGCCTGCGGAACGCATGCCCGATCTCGCGGAAGACATCGCGCGTGGCGTGCCCGACGCTCTTCGCCGCGTCGCGGCTAGCGTGCCCGACATCGCGCGCCGCCTCCTTCGTGGCCTCACCCACCCTGCGTGCGGACGAGTCGTCTTCATTCGCGATGGCCGGCGCCGCAAGCCAGAGCGCCGCCGCGAAACCGATTCGTACTCGACGCTTCATAGTGTCCTCCTCTCGCATCCCAGTGGTGTCGCCCGCAAAGCCGCGCAAGGCCGCAGACTGACGCAGCGGATCGGCAAGCCCAAGGCCGAACGCGACAGGATTCCTCGGGAGCGCGGTAGCCGCGAGCCGCATTTCGAGCGGCGTGCGCGCGGGAGATCGCGCACTTCGCGTGCGCCGCGCGCGCGCCGGTGCGAAGTTTCCCCGCTCTGGGGTTACGTCGCTCTTGGGGGAGCGACGCGCGGGGGAAGCGAAGTTGGCAGCACCGTCCGCACTCGACGCGAACGCCGTGCAAGACGGCGGCGCGCAAGTGCGCCTGCGCAACTGGTTCGACGCGCCCTACGACGACGCCATCGCCGCGGCCCGCACTTGTTACTCCCCGCGCGTGATCGGCGCCGACGAGATCACACCCGAGCAGCGCGGCCGCATCGGCGGGCTCACCTACGCGGGTGGCCATCACACCGTCTTCCAGCACGCCACCTTCGAGTTCGGGCTCGAGGGCGTTTCGCGCCAACTGGTGTGGTCGCTGCTGCACAGCTTCCCGTTCTATAACAGCGAGCAGCAGAGCCAGCGCTACGTGCGGCTCGACGAGATCCGCGCGCACGTGCCGCCCGCGCTGCAAGGCGAAGCGCGCGCCGTCTACGAGCGCTCGATCGCCGAAGCCTGGCGCGGCTACCGCGAGTTGACGCTGCGCCTCCAGCCCGTTGTTATGGAGATCCTCTCCGAGCTTTGGCGCTTGAAGGAGCGCCAGAACAAGGCGTTCGGCCGCAGCGTGAAGCGCGAGGCCGAGAAGAAATCGATCGAGACCGCGCGCTACGTGATCCCGCTCGCCTGCCACACCGCGATGGTCTACACGGTCTCGGGCATCACGCTGCATCGCCTGCACAGGATGGCCGCCGCGAGCGACGTGCCCGACGAAGCGCGCGAGGTCGTCGGCCTAATGGTCGGCACGGTGCGCGCGTTCGATCCAGGCTTCTTCGACGAAATTGGCGAAGGCCCGCTCGCAGCGGACGAGATCGTCGAGAACCGCATCGAGACGCGCCCGGTCGATCCGGCCTGGCTCGAGGCGTTCGATAAATCGCTGAACGGCCGCCGCGCGCGGCTGATCGATTATGGCGTGAACGGACCCGCTTCGATCGCGAGCGCCGTGCGCAACGTGCTCGGCAGGCCCGATCTCAGCGACTCCGCCGCGCTCGCGCTCGTGCTCGACCCCGCGCAGAACCGCTACCGCCTCGACACGCTGAACGTGGGCGTGCACACGCCGCTGATGCGCGCGCTCTCGCACGCGCACTACACGTTCCGCAAGAAGCTCTCGCACACCGCGGATTCGCAGGATCAGCGCCACCGCATGGTGCCGGGCTCGCGGCCGCTGCTCACGCGCACGGTGCCCGCGCGCGTCGACGTGATCGAGCCAGAACTCATAACAAGCGACGCCGGCTGCGCGGGTGTCTTCCGCGAGACCGTCGAAGCGCAGTGGCACGCGCGCGCGCAGCTGCTCGCGCTCGGCGCCACGCCCGCGCAGGCGCTCTACGTGCTGCCGAACGCCGTGGCCGTGCGCTTCGAAGAATCCGGCTCGCTGCTGCACCTGCTGCACAAGTGGACGATGCG
>JANNRF010000366.1:0-21014 GCA_031401135.1 Deltaproteobacteria bacterium
GGCCTACTTTCGCGCCAGCGCGTCGCGGATCTCGCGCAGCAGCAACACGTCTTCGGGGGTCGGCGCGGGCGGCGGCGGCGGCCCGAGTATCGCGCTCGAGTCGTGCGCGAGCCGCGGGCCATCTTCCGTGAGATGGGTATCGAGTTGCCGGCGAGCGTGGAAGTGCGTGTTTGGGACACGACGGCCGAAACGCGCTATCTCGTTTTGCCGCTTCGCCCCGACGGCACGGACGGCTGGAGCGAGGAGGAGCTCGCGGCGATCGTCACCCGCGAAGCGATGATCGGCGTTGCGCGTGTCGATGTTTCCCCGACGCGGCGGGGATAGCGCGGTCGAACCTCCCGCTAGCGTACTTGCCGCAACCTGCCTGCCTGCTGAGCATTGCCCAAGCACCAAGCACTTGGCGGTGTGCATAAGCTGCCGCGCGGAGTGACCTGATCTGGGTTTCTCGGACCAACTGATTCCCGGGAGAATGGCTTCCGACGGAAAGGAAGCCCCCCATGAAGAAGAGCCGGTTTTCGGAAGAGCAGATGGTGAAGATCCTGCGCGAGGCGGATCGGAGCCCGGAGCCGGAGGTCGCGAAGCGGCACGGCATCAGCGACCAGACGATCTACGCGTGGCGCAAGCGGCTCGGCGAGCTCGAGCCCGTGGACGTGAAGCGGCTGCGGCAGCTCGAGTCGGAGAACGCGAAGCTGAAGAAGCTCGTGGCCGAGCGCGACCTCGAGATCGCTTCGAGCGCCGCGCGGTTCGGCGAACACCTCGACGACAGAGACTTCTGCTTCCCCGGTGCTTCCCCGGCCCTGGAACGCTGTCTCCGCGAGGCGGCTAAGTGCCCGGATCTCCTGGAGCCGATGGCCGGATTCGAACCGGCGACCTGCTGATTACGAATCAGCTGCTCTACCAGCTGAGCTACATCGGCTTGCAGGCGCGGAGACCGCGGGAAGGCGGCGCAATCTAGCCACAGCCCCTGGCGGGAGCGAGTGGGGCAGGTGCGTTTCCGGCGGCGCGTGCCGCGGTTTCCGGACGATCGCGTGGCGCTCGCGAGCCTGCGGCTACGTTGCGCCGCCATGCCTGCCGCAAACCCCTCCGCCCCGAACCGCACGCTCTGGCTCGACGGAGCGCTCGTGCCCTGGGAGGCGGCGCGCGTTCACGTGCTCTCGCACTCGCTCGCGCGCGGCTCGTTGATCTTCGACTACATGAGCGTGCACGAGACGCCGCGCGGCACGGCGATCTTCCGGCTCACGGAGCACATCGAGCGCCTAATCACCAGCGCGCGGCTCGTGGGCCTGCCGCTCGCGCAGGACGCGGCGACGCTGCGCAGCGCGTGCAAGGCGGTGGTGCGCGCGAACCCTGGCGCGAAGGTGGTGAAGATCAACGCGTATCTGCCTTCGGAAGAAGTGGATGTGGTGCCGGCGGATGATCACGTTGCGGTGGCGGCGCTGGCCTACGACCCGTGGGAGGATGTGTTGTTACGAAAGCAGCACCCGCCCGCGCGTCCGCCGAAGACCGTGCGGCTGTGGGTCGAGAAGGATCGGCGTCAGCGCCGGGCGGACATCCTGCATCCGCACGCGAAGGTGGCCGGCAATTACACCGCGCCGATGATCGCGAAGTGGCGCGCGCGCAAAGCCGGTTACGACGAGATCGTGTTGGTCGACGAGCACGGCTTTCTGGCGGAGACGCCCACTGCGAACTTTTTCCTGGTCGACGCGGAAGGAACGCTCCGCACCGCGCCTGATGACTCGGTGCTGCTCGGCATCACGCGTCGCTCGATCCTCGAACTCGCGCGCGCGGAGGGCATCAAGCTGAGCGAGCAGCCGATTCCCGTGGACGCGCTGTTGGCTGCGCCGGAGGCGTTTCTCTCGGGCACGAGCGCTGGCGTGTGGCCGATCGAGAGCGTCGACGGCCGCACGCTCGGGCGAGTTTGCCCGGGCCCCGTGACGCGCGCGCTACAGGCGCGTTATCAGGGAGTCGTGAGCGGCGCCGACGCGGCCTTCGCGCATTGGCTCGAACTGGCGAACGAGTGAGCCAGCAGCAGCGCGTGCTGTTCGTGTGCGGCCGCAATCGCTCGCGCAGCCCGACGGCGGAGCGCGTGTTCGCGCGCGAGCCCGGGCTCTCGGTGCGCGCGGCCGGCGTGCACGCGAGCGCCGTGCGCGTGATCTCCAGCGCCGACATCGCGTGGGCCGACGTGATCTTCGTGATGGAGCGCTCGCAGCAGCGCGCACTCACGCAGCGCTTTGGCTCGAAGCTGCGCGGCACTGCCTTGCATGTGCTCGATATTCCGGACGAGTACGCCCTAATGGATGCGGAGCTGGTGGAGCTGTTGAAACTCAGCGTTACGCCGCTGCTCGCGCTCGACTGACAGGGCACACGGCTAGGCGCGCACAGCCCGGCGCCTCAACTCGCGAACGTGTCGCATACCGTTGGGTCGCCAGCGCGGTAGCCGCGCTGGAACCACTCCATGCGCTGCTCCGCCGAGCCGTGCGTGAAACTCTCGGGGTGTACGCCGCCGCCGGACATCTGCTGGATGCGGTCGTCGCCGACGGCCGCCGCGGCGCCGAGGCCTTCTTGAAGATCGCCCGCTTCGAGCAGATCGCGGCGCGCGGTCGAGTGCGCCCAGATTCCTGCATAACAATCGGCCTGTAGCTCCATGCGCACCGAGAGTTCGTTCTGGTGCTCGGGGTTTCGGCGCTGGAGCTCGCGCAGCTTGGCCTCGGTGCCGGTCACCGTCTGCACGTGATGGCCGATCTCGTGAGCGAGCACGTACGCCTGCGCGAAATCGCCGGGTGCGCCGAAGCGCCGCGCGAGTTCGTCATAGAATGCGAGGTCGATGTAGACCTTCTCGTCCGCGGGGCAGTAGAAGGGTCCCATCGCGGCCTCGGCATCGCCGCAGCCCGAGCGCACGGCGCCGCGGAAGAGCACGAGTTTCGCATCGCGGTAGTCGGGGAGGAGCCGCGTCCACGCCGTCTGCGCGTCGTCGAGCACGAAGCTCATGAAGTCGGCCTTCTCGTCGTCGGCGGGGGAGCTGGCGGCGGGCGCGCCTGCAGACTCGAAGCCGCCTTCCTCCACGCCCGAGGCATCCGTCGGCAGCGGCATGCCACCTCCGCCGGCGAGCAGCGTGAGCGGATCCATACCGGTGAAATATGCGATCGCGAGCACGAGCACTATGCCGCCGAGGCTCATGCGCCCACCGCGACCGCCGGGTAGCGGGAGGCGCATGCGTCCTCCGCCAGCGCTCTGGCCGCGCCGATCTTCGACGTTCTCACTGCGATTGCCGCGCGTCCACTTCATCGCTGCGTCCTCCCGTGCCGCAGCCTAGGCCACTCGTCCCTCACGATGTGCCCACAATTTGCGGCGCTCCGCGCGCGCCGCAATCCTGCGCGTCATGCGAATCCTCTCGGGCGTGCAGCCTTCCGGCGAAGTTCACATCGGCAATTACTTCGGGGCGATGCGCCAGCACGTCGAGCAGCAGACGCGCGGCGACGCGATCATCTTCGTCGCCGACTACCACTCGATGACTTCGATTCGCGACGCGGCAGAGCGCCGCAAGCTCGTGCACGAGCTCGTGCTCGACTACCTCGCCTGCGGCCTCGACCCGAAACGCGCCGTCCTCTATCGGCAGTCGGACCTGCCCGAGACGTGCGAGCTCGCTTGGCTGCTCACCACGGTCACGCCGATGGGGCTGCTCGAACGCGCCACTGCGTACAAGGACAAGATCTCTCAGGGAATCAGCGCGGATCACGGGCTCTTCGCTTACCCGGTGCTGCAAGCGGCGGACATTCTGCAGTTCCGCCCGGATCTCGTGCCGGTGGGGCAAGACCAGAAGCAGCACATCGAGATGGCGCGGGACATCGCCGCGAAGTTCAATAACACCTACGCGCGAGAAGTCTTCAAGCTGCCCGAGCCGATGATCGTCGAAGAAGTGGCGGTGGTTCCGGGCGTCGACGGCCGCAAGATGTCGAAGTCCTACGGCAACGCGCTGTCCATGTTCTGGCCTGAGAAGCAGCTGCGCAAAGCGATCATGGCGATCGTCACGGATTCCTCGCCGGTCGATGCGCCGAAGAACACCGAGCAGACGCTGTTCCAGCTCTGGTCGCTGTTCGTGACGAAAGCGGAGCGCGAGGCGTTGTTCGTGCGCGCTGGCGCGGGCGGCATGGGTTATGGCGACGTGAAGAAGGATCTCGCCGAGCGCGCGCTCGCGTACTTCGCGTCGATGCGCGCGCGGCGCGCAGAACTCGCGCAGCAAAAGGACCTGGTCGAGGACGTGCTCGCGGACGGCGTGAAGCGCGCTCGCGCGCTCGCGACGCCAGTGTTCGAGGCGGCGCGCGAGGCGGCGGGGCTCGGGCGCGCGCGCTAACCGAGCCCGCGGCGAGCCGAAGCTTGCCGGTTAGCGGCGTCGCGGGAATGCGCACCGCGAGGCGCAGCCGGCACCGAGGCCGCTGTTCGTACTCCGCTCGCCTGCGGCTCGCTGCGCGCGGCCAAGGGCCGCTTGCTCAGCGCTTCTGCGCGCCTAACACCGCGCGCATGCGCAGCGCGACTTGTTCTGCGCTCGTCGGCCGGTCGGCCGGCGCCTTCGCCATCATTTGCAGGATCAGCGCTGCAAGCGCCTCCGGCATCTCCGCGCCAAGGCTGCGCGGATCGGGCGCGGGCGTGTGGCGGTGGTGATACGTCACATCGCCCGTCTCGAACGGGCGGCGGCTGGTCGCGAGCTCGAAGAGTGTTACGCCGAAGGCGTACAGGTCTGCGCGCGCATCCACCGTTTCACCAGCGGCCTGCTCGGGCGCCATGTAGTAGGGCGTGCCGCCGATGATCGTCGTCGAGCGCCGGACTTCCTCGAGCATCTTCGCGAGGCCGAAGTCCATCACCTTTACGATGCGATCTTCGGTGAGGAACAGGTTTGAGGTCTTGATGTCGCGATGCACGATGCGCTGGCTGTGGGCGTAGCCGAGGCCGGCGGCGACCTGGAGGCCAATGCGCACGACGTCGCGCGGCGCGAGCCGGCCGTGCGCCTTCAGCAGGTCGGAGAGCGTGCTGCCGACTAACAACTCCATGGTGATGAAGTAGACGCCCGCTTCTTCGTCGACGTCGTGAATCGTCACGATGTTGGGGTGATTCAGCGATGCGGCGGCACGCGCTTCGCGCAGGAACAGATCCACCGCCTTCGGGTGGTCCTTCAAGTTGTCAGGCAGGCGCTTGAGCGCGACGACGCGGCCGAGCCGGAGATCCTGCGCGCGCAACACGACGCCCATACCGCCGCTGCCGATCTGCTCCTTGATCTCGTAACGCGAGCCCTCGCTGAAGGCGCTCCGGAAGGTCTGCGTCGCGCTCGAATCGCGGCGCGCGGACGAGATCTCTTTGCGCAGCTCCTCGATCCGAGTCGTTAGGCCCGGGTGATCGGGCGTGCGCTCCGCGAGCTCCGTGAGAATTTGCAGCGCGCGCTCGGTGCGCCCGGCTCTCGCGAGCAGGTTGCCGTACCAGACGAAGGTGTCCGCGCCGGCGTCCTCTGGGCGCGAGAAGGTCACCGCCTCTTCGGCCTTCTGCATCGCGAGTTCGTGCTTGCCCTGCTCGCTGTAGGCCGCGGCGAGCAGGCGGCAGGCCGCCAAATAACTCCGATGGCGCGAATCGATCTGCTGGAGGTTGCGGATGGCGCGCGTGGCTTCGCTGAGTTTCAGCGCGATCTCGCCGGCTTCGAAGAACTCGCCCTTCTTCTCGAGCGCGTCCAGCAGCTTCGCGTCGTCACCCGACTCGCGGTAGCAGATGCTGGCGGCTTCGTAGTCGCCAGCCGCTTCGTAAGCGCCGCCGGCCCGTAACAGGTCGCCGCTTGCGTTGTACATCTCGCCCGCGCGCGCGAGATCGCCCGCGCGCTCGAACAGCGCAGCGGCTTTCAGAAACTCGCCAGCGCCGGCGCGCAACTCCGCGGCCTCGATCCAGCGGCCCGCCGCTTCGAAGCGCTCCGCTGCGTTCTCCACCGAGCCGCGGCTCTGGTAGAAGCGCCCCGCGAGCACGTCCGCGCGCTCGCGTTGCCCGCTGCGCTCGAGTGCGGCTGCGGCGACCGACAAATCGCCGCGCAGGAAGGGCTCTACCGCGGGCTCGCAGCCGCTAAAAGTGATGCTGCCCGCGTCGTCGAGATCGATTTCGACCGTAATAGGCGTGCTGTTCTCAATCTTCAGCTTGCGCTCGGCGGCACAATCCCGGGCGCCGATCAGGATGACGTGCTCTCCGAGCGGGAGCTCGAGCCGGGCGATGCCATCGCGCGTGCGGCGCAGCGAAGTCGGATCGCCTCCCAGCGCGATGCGCGCGCCCGCGAGCGGCGCACCCGTTCGCACGACGCGGATTTCGACGGGGCAGCCATGCGGGCGCAGGTCGAACTCCGCGCGCGCCGCACGGCCCTTCTCGACCAGGATCTCGCGATCCTCGCGCGCCTCTTCCTTCGAGCTGCCCACTTCGACGACGCCTTCGACGGTCACCCAATAACGCCCGGCGGGAATCGCGCGGAAGTGCGTCTCGCGCGCAACCATGTTGTGCTCGAAGCGGCTGGACGCGCGGGATTCGACTGCGGCGCCGGTGCGCTGTGGCGGGCGCTGCCGCTCGCGCTCTCGCGAGAGCCGCACCGTGAGCGTCGCGCGCGCATCGGGCGGGAGCTCGATCGAGACGCCGAGATCGCCGCTGCCGCGCAGCGTGCGACGTAGCACGACTGCGACCGCACCTAACACGGCAGCGCCGAGCGCAACGAGGATCGCTTGGATGGTGAGCAGCGGCTTCGCGGCCGCAGTTGGCGGCTGCGGAGCAGCAGCGCGCGCCGCGCGCTCGCGCTCCACCGTGCGCGTTTCGTCGGTGGGCGGAATCAGAGCGGGATGGATCTCGGATTCGGCGTTCGGCTGTTCAACGGGGGCGCCGCCGTCCGCCCCGATTCCCTGAGAACTGGGTGCGCTGGCTGCCTCCTGCGAGGCTTTCGGCGCGCTCGCCGCGCCCGCCGCCGCGATGATCTCCGAGAGCTCGGCGTAAATAGCGCGGTCGTTCGGAGCGAGATCCAGCGCATCTCGGAGAGCCCTGCGCGCCGCGAGCGGCTGGCCGCGTTTTCGGTAGAGGCGCGCCGACTGGCGCAACTCGCGCACCCATTCCGGGCCGGGTAGACGCTTCGGATTCAGCACGCGCAGCGAGCCGAGCGCGTCGCCCGAGCGCAGCAGCGCATCGCCAAAGGCGGCGCGCGCGGCGTCATCGTCAGGGTTCGCGTTGAGCGCCTCCTCGAGACGCGTGAGTTCATCCGCAGTCGGCTGCGAATCCGCCGCGGCGGAAACTGCGCACAGCAGCGCGAGCGCGCCTGCGAAGAGCAAGCGCATCCCGTGGGCTCGTGTGTTCGGTGCCCTCGTCATCCGAAGTCTCATCGTCCAGCCGCGCTGGGCAGTTGAGGCTCAGCAAGCGGCAACTCGCGTGCAGGCGGGCGCTGGCTACCGCGTTGACGAAGCGCCGCTGGGCAGGTGCTTCGCGTCCGCGGCCAGCGCGCTGACGTCGCTCGGCTGCGCCTCGCTGTGCGGGGCGAAGCGCCGCTTACAGCAACACCCCGAGTTGGCGCGAGTGCGCGAGCAGGCGCCCGCCGCGGCTCCAGATCTCGCCGTCTTCTTCGAGGAAGCCGCCGGAAACTTCGCGGGTCCGGAAGACGACCAGCACGAAATCGTCGGGCTGCGGGAGCGCGGCGCGGATGTGGACGGTGAGGTCGACGGTGGGGACACCGCCGAGTGTCATCGGAATTTCGTTGGACGCGAAGACCGAGGGCGGCCAAGCGTCGGCGAAGGCGACGAGCAGCGCGGCGTCGAGCGGCCGCGTGCCCTCGGCGAGCCGGATCCAGCCGCCCGTAATGGCTTCGCGGCCGCGTGCACCCTCGAAAAAACGCGGGCCGATCACCCAGCGCTGTTCGTAACGCTCGTGGATCGGAACTCTCGCGTCGCGCCGCGGCGGCGCCGCTTCTGGCGGCGCGACCTCAGGCATTACGGCGTGATGCAGCTCCGCCGTCGCGCGCGGCTTCGAGAATGCCGCGAGCGCGAGCGCTTGGAGGGAATCGCCTTGCAGCAGCCTCGCGCTCACCGTCGTGAGCGAGCCGCCCACGCGCTCGACGCGAGTCTCGACGCGCGCTGCGCCCTCCGCTGGCGGGCGGACATAATGCACGGTGAGCGAACGCAGCTGGCGCGCAGGGTCGGCTACGGCTTGTTCGAGCGCGCGCACGAGCAACGCCGCGACGAATCCGCCATTCGGGCCGCGCGCCACCCACCAGCCGCGATCGATGTTGGCGTCGTGCAAGCCCGGCGCCGCGAGGCTGACGTTCGTGTCGCGGTCGAAGCGGGTGCCGGTCATTGGGGCGCGCAGGATAGAGAGCTTCGATTCGTTTGCGAGAGCGCGCTCGCAGCGGAGCGACTTATGCTGCGCGCGCTCCGGAGGCCTGAGTGACGTCGCGATCCCGCGCCGAGTTCGTGCTGCTCGGCGTCACGCTGGCGTGGGGCGGCTCCTTCCTTGTCGTGAAGAACACGCTCGCGACACTGCCGCCCCTCTCATTGATCGCGCTGCGCTTCGCGCTTGCCGCCGCGGTGCTGGCGCTCGCGTTTCGAGGAAACGCGTTCGCCCTAGGCCAGGGCGCGAGCGGCCGCTCGCACTGGCGGACCGCTGCGGGGATCGGCGCGTTGTTATGGGCGGCCTTCGCGTTTCAAACCGCCGGCCTCGTCTACACCACGCCCGCGCGTTCAGGATTCATCACGGCGACTTACGTTGCGTTCGTGCCGCTGCTTGCCCGCGTCGTCTTGGGGCGCCGGCTTCGAAAGCGCGTGCTTGTCGCGGTCGGCGCTGCGCTGGCGGGATTGATCCTGCTCACCGATGCGCGGGGTGGCGGCGCGAACTTCGGCGACGCACTTACGTTGCTCGGCGCGCTCGCCTTCGCCGCGCACATCCTCGCGCTCGACCGCTTTGCCTCCGCAATGCCTGCGCCCGCGCTCGCGTTCGCGCAGATGGCCGTCGTCGCGGGCCTCTCGCTTCCACTCGCGCTCGCCTTCGAGAGCACGCCGCACGCGCTCGATCTGCCCGGGATCGCAGCGATCGCGTACCTCGGCGTGATCTGCTCCGCGGTCGGCTTTCTCGGCCAGACCTGGGGCCAGCGGCACACCACGCCGATTCGCGTGGGGCTGATCTTCTCGCTCGAATCGTTGTTCGCGGCGCTCTTGTCGGTAGCGATCGGCGCGGAGGTGCTCACGCCCTGGCAATGGTTCGGCGGCCTGCTGCTCGTGGGCGGCGTGGTGATCGGCGAGCTCCCGGAGGACGCCACGCCGCAGCCTGCTCGCACTGATTAGGCGCCCGAACGGTCGCTGGCGCCGAGCTGCCGCAGCCGTTCGCCAGCAACCATCGCCATCGCGGCTTGAAGGTTGTACGAGGGGATGAAGCCGCGCATGGGAATGCGCAGCGCGCCATCGCAGGCTCCCAGCACTTCGCGCGGGATGCCGTGCCGCTCGCCGCCGACGACAAGCAACAGGCTTCCTGTTAGGTCCGTTTCCCAGGGCGCATGCGTTCCTACGTCCTCGATCGCGAGCACGCGCCGGCCCGCGCGTTTCGCGCGCGCGATCGCTTCGAGCGCAGGCTCCCAGTGAACCGGGAAGAAACGGTCGGCACGCATCGCGGCGCGCAGGGCCTCGCGTTTCCCTTCGTGCCCGAAGCTCGAATCCACGAACACGCACGCCGCGCCTGATACTTCGGCGAGCCGGATCGCGAAGCCGGTGTTGCCGGGATAGGCGATGCCGGTGAGCAGCCACGCGGCGCCGTCCTGTGCGAGCGCTTCGTCGGGCGTTGCGTTCGGGTCGGGGCCAATCACCGCGATCAGCTCCGGCGGCGGCGTGCATTTTCCGAGGCGCCAGAGCGTCTGCGCGCTCGCGACGCGAACCCTAATGCCCGCGGCGCTCGCGCGCTCGATCAACGGGGGCACGGCTGCGTCTTTCGGCTCGCGTGCGTACAAGACCAGCCGTACCGGCGCGCCCGCGTCGAGCGCAGCGGCGAGTTCATTCGCCCCCGCGGCTTGCTTGCGCGTCGGCGGGCTCACGCCCGTCGCCATGATAAGTAGGCGTTCGCGATGCCACCGGCGCCGTCCGAGTCGAAGCGCGCAGCCAGCGGGAGCCCCGGCGCGCTCTCGAGCCGCGCGAGCTCGGCTTCATCGGCGAAGTGCGCGAAGCGGAACACGCGCGGGTCGGTGTCGAAGCGCAACAAGCGGTCGCCGGGCTCGAGTTCGCGTTCGTCGATTTCGGCGTTCAGCCACGGCACGCGCTTCTGCGGGTCTTCGTCCGCCGTCGTGCGCCAGAACGCCGCCGCAAGCGTGCCGCCTGGCGCGAGGCGCGCGGCGAGCACGCGCAAGAGCGCAATGCGCTGCGCTTCGATCGGGACGTGATGGATCACGGCGAACATTGCGATCAGGTCGAACGGACCGTCTGGGATCGCGTGCGCAGCCTCGATCAGATCGACGCGCGCGAAGCGTGCGCCGGGAATCAGATCGCTGCGTTCGCGCGCCAGCGCAACCAACTCGGCGGAGCCGTCGACTCCCCAATAACTCGCGCTCGAGCCGCGCTCGCGCAGCAGCGCGGCGAAGCGCCCGTGTCCGCAGCCGACATCGAGCACGCTGCGCGGCGGCGCGGGCAACTCGTCGAGCGTGCGGCGCATGCCGGGCCAAGCACGATCGCGCTTCGAGGCAAACAGGCCCGCGTGAGTCCGATAGAATCGCTCGTTGATTCGGGCGAGCGCCCGCGCGGTCTCGGGAGTCATGAGCGCCAGCAGTCTATCCATCGAGAGCAGCGAGAACGACCTGCGGCGCATCGTCGCGGACGCGATCGCGTGCGAGTCGCTCGGCGCGCGCGAACTCGACCGCATCCTGCGCCGCTACCCGAAGCAAGGCCGCGGCTTCTACTCGAAGCGCGAGATCCTCGCGGCGTTTCGCGCGAGCCCGGGTGAGTGGCCCGTGCCCGAGGCGGCGTTCGCCGAGAAGCTGCGCACCTGCCCGACGCGCACGCTCTCGGGCGTAGCGCCGCTCGCGCTGCTCACGAAGCCGTTTCCGTGCCCAGGCCGCTGCGTGTTTTGTCCGAGCGACGTGCGCATGCCCAAGAGCTATCTCGCGAACGAGCCGGGCTGTCAGCGCGCCCAGGCGAACCGCTTCGATCCGTATCTGCAGACGTGGAACCGGCTCGCCGCGTTCCACGCGATGGGTCACTCGACCGCGAAGGTCGAGTTGATCGTGCTCGGCGGCACCTGGTCGTTCTACCCGGAGAGTTATCAGGTCTGGTTCGCGACGCGGAGCTTCGAGGCGCTCAATGATTTTGGCGCGGGCATCGACCGGCGTGCGGAGATCGCGGCGCTCGCGCCGGATTTCTCGGCGCTCGCGCTCGGGCCGCGCGGCTACGACGTGACGGTGGCGGCGCACCTGCGCGCTGGCGAGGGCGGCGAACTGGTGCCCGAGCGCGAGCGCGGCGATTGGGGCGCGCTCGCGGCGGCGCAGCGCGCGAACGAGGAGGCCGGCGCGCGCTGCGTGGGGCTCGCGCTCGAGACGCGGCCAGACCATGTGACGCGCGATGAGGTGTTACGCCTGCGCCGCCTCGGTGCGACGAAAGTGCAGCTCGGCATCCAGTCGCTCGACGACGCCGTGCTGCGCGCGAACAAACGCGGCCACGATGTGGCGGCGACGCGCGCCGCGATCTCGCTGCTCCGCGGCGCGGGCTTCAAGATTCACGCGCACTGGATGGCGAACTTGTTGGGCGCGACTCCGGCAAGCGACCGCGCGGATTTCGCGCGCCTGTTCGACGACCCCGCGATTCGCCCGGACGAGCTGAAGCTCTACCCGTGCAGCTTGGTCGAGAGCGCCGAGCTCGTGCAGTACCACGCGCGCGGCGAGTGGCAGGCGTACTCGCGAGAAGAGCTGCTGCCGCTCGTCGCGGATTGCCTCGCGGCGATTCCGCGTTGGTGCCGCGCGACGCGCGTGGTCCGCGACATCCCGTCGCAAGACATCGTCACGGGCAGCCGCGAGACGAACTTGCGCGAGGCTGCGGAGGCGCTGCTGCGAGAGCGAGGTACCGCGCTCGCGGAGATTCGTGCGCGGGAAGTGCGCGGCGGCGCGCCCGCTCGGGACGAGCTCGCGCTGCGCGAGACGCGCTACGCGACGTCGCTCGGCGAGGAGGTGTTCGTAGAGGCAATAACACCCGCGCAGCGCATCGCCGGCTTCGCGCGCGTGTCGTTACCTCGCGGCGAGGGCGCGCGCGCCGAAGCCACGCCGATCGCCGAGCTGCGCGGCGCCGCATTACTACGCGAGGTGCACGTCTACGGCGCCGTCGCAGACTTCGGCGAGCGTGCGCGCAGCAAGGCGCAGCACGCAGGCCTCGGCGCCGCGCTCGTGGCGCGCGCCGCCGACCTCGCCCGCGCGGCGCACTTCGGCACGCTCGCGGTGATCTCCTCCGTCGGTACGCGCCCCTGGTACCGCCGCCTCGGCTTCGCCGACGGCGCCCTCTACCAGCACCTCACGCTGCGCCTCGCGCCGTAAGTAACCAAACCGGGGACGTTCATACCTACTGGTAACTTGCGGGGACACTCCTCGCGCGACCCCGCGCGAGGGGTGTCCCCGTAAGTAACCAACGAGTATGAACGTCCCCGAGGTGGTTACTTAGTTCGGGCGGCGGAAGTCGAGGGCGTCGCCGCTCGCGCGAGCGTCGGCGATTACTTTGGCGCCTTCGCCGAACTCGCCTTCGAGGATCTTCATCGCGAGCGGGTCCTGCACCAGGCGCTGGATCACGCGCTTCAGCGGGCGCGCACCGTAGTGCGGGTCGTAGCCCTTCTCCGCGAGCAGGTGCTTCGCCTCGGGCGTGAGTTCCAACTCGATGCGCCGATCCGCGAGCAGCTTGCGCACGCGGCCAAGCTGAATCTCAACGATGCGGTCCAGGTGCTCGCGCGCGAGCTGGTGATACAGCACTACATCGTCGACGCGATTCAGGAACTCCGGCTTGAAGTGCGCGCGCAGCGCCTCCATCACGCGCGCCTCCATCTCGCCGCGCTGGTCCTCCCCGAGCTCCACCAGAAACTGGCTGCCGATGTTCGAAGTCATGATCACGACGACGTTCTTGAAATCGACGGTCCGGCCCTGGCCGTCCGTCAAGCGCCCATCGTCGAGGATTTGCAGCAGCGCGTTGAACACGTCCGGGTGCGCCTTCTCGATCTCGTCGAACAGCACCACGCTGTAGGGCCGGCGCCGCACCGCTTCTGTCAGGTGCCCGCCCTCCTCGTAGCCGACGTAGCCGGGAGGCGCGCCAATTAGGCGCGAGACGGAGTGCTTCTCCATGAACTCGCTCATGTCGATGCGAATCATCGCCTGCTCGTCGTCGAACAGGAACTCGGCGAGCGCGCGCGCGGTTTCGGTTTTGCCGACGCCCGTGGGTCCGAGGAAGATGAACGAACCGATCGGGCGGTTCGGGTCTTGCAGCCCGGCGCGCGCGCGGCGCACCGCGTTGGAAACCAGCGTGAGCGCTTCGTCCTGGCCCACCACGCGGCGGCGCAGGTTGTCCTCCATGCGCAGCAACTTTGCCTGCTCGCCTTCCATCATTTTCGCGACCGGCACGCCAGTCCACTTCGAGACGATCTCGGCGATTTCCTCGGCGGTCACTTCCTCCGAGAGCACCGAGCCGGCCTTCTGGAGCTCCGCGAGCTTCGCCTGCTCCGCGGCCAGCTGCTTCTCCAGTTCCCGTAACAAGCCGTACTGAATCTCGGCCGCGCGCTCGAGGTTGGTCGCTCGGCGCGCGCGCTCGAGCTCGGCCGTGAGCTGCTCGCGCTTCTCCTTGATCTCCCGCACGCGCGCAATCGCGCCCTTCTCATTCTCCCAGCGCGCCTTCAGCGCCGCACCCTCACTCGTGAGTTCGGCGATCTCCGCGCCAATGCGCGCCAGCCGCTCGCGGCTCGCCGCATCCGTCTCCTTCTTCAGCGCCTCTCGTTCGATCTCGAGCTGCGTGCGCTTTCGCGAGGAAGCGTCGAGTTCCTCGGGCAGCGAGTCGATCTGCACGCGCACGCGGCTGGCGGCTTCGTCCACGAGATCGATCGCCTTGTCAGGCAGGAAGCGCTCGGTGATGTAGCGGTTCGAGAGCGTGGCGGCGGCGACGATTGCGCCGTCCTGAATGCGCACGCCGTGATGCACCTCGTAGCGCTCCTTCAAGCCGCGCAGGATCGAGATCGTGTCCTCGACGCTCGGCTCGCGAACCATTACGGGCTGGAAGCGGCGCTCGAGCGCGGCGTCCTTCTCGATGCGCTTGCGGTACTCGTCGAGCGTGGTCGCGCCGACGCAGCGCAAATCACCGCGCGCTAGCGCGGGCTTCAGCATGTTCGCGGCGTCGGCGGCGCCTTCCGCGGCGCCCGCGCCGACGATCGTGTGCAGCTCGTCGATGAAGAGCACGATCTCGCCCTGCGCTTCAGAGACTTCGCGCAGCACCGCCTTCAGCCGGTCTTCGAACTCGCCGCGGTATTTCGCGCCCGCGATCAGCGCGCCGATGTCGAGCGAGATGACGCGCTTGTTATTCAGCGATTCCGGCACGTCGCCCGCGACGATGCGGCGCGCGAGGCCCTCGACGATCGCGGTCTTGCCCACGCCGGGCTCGCCGATCAGCACCGGATTGTTCTTGGTGCGCCGCGAGAGCACCTGAATGACGCGGCGAATCTCTTCGTCGCGCCCAATCACCGGGTCGAGCTTGCCCGCGCGCGCTGCCTCGGTGAGATCGCGCCCGAACTTCGCGAGCGCCTGATACTTCGATTCGGGGTCCGGGTCCGTAATACGTGCGCTTCCGCGCACGCTCTCGAGCGCTTTCTCGATCGCCGCGCGCGTGGCGCCGGCGTCGCGCAAGAGGCGCGCGGTCTCATCTTTCGGATCGTCGGCGAGCGCGAGCAGCAGATGCTCGGTCGAGACGTACTCGTCTTTGCGCGCTGCGGCTTCGCGCTCTGCGGTTTCGAGTGCGCGCTGCAGCGCAGGCGAGATCGCGGGCTGCGCACCGCCGGTCACTTTGGGCAGCGCCGCGAGCTTCTTTTCCGCCTCGCTCTGCACGCGCTCGAGGCCTGCGCCGATCTTCTGGAGAATCGGCACCGTGCTGCCTTCGGGCTGCGCAACCAGCGCGCGCAACAAGTGCGCAGGCGTGATCTGGCTGTGCCCGCGGGCGGTAGCGAGGCTCTGCGCCTCACTCAGGGCTTCTTGACTCTTGATCGTGAGCTTGTCGAAACGCATGGGCGAGGCGTAAGCACTTCGTCCGGCCTGACAAGTGCGCGCCGCGAGAGTTTTTACTTCGGCGCGCGCCTCATCGTCACGAAGATCTCTTGGCGCCCGCGCCGTACCAGCAGCAGCGCGCCCTTCGGGTTCTTGCCGATCGCGGTCTTGAACTCCGCGGACGTCTTCACCGCGCCCTGGTTCACTTCGAGGATCACGTCGTAAGGCTGCAGCCGCGCGGTCTCGGCGGGCGTGCCGGGCTGCACGCGCGTCACCACGACGCCCTGAGTTCCCGGCTCGAGTCGCAGTTGCCCAACGAGGTCCGGCGTGAGCGTCTGCACCGAGAGGCCGTACGCGCCGGTTTGCGCGGGCGCGCCGCTCTCCTCGTCATCGAGCGCCACGTCTTCTGTGCTGAGCGCGCCGACCACCACGTCCACGGTCTGACGCTTGCCCTTGCGCACGAAGGTCAGCTTCGACTTCGTGCCCACCGCGGTCGCGGCCACGGACTGCGGCAGTTCGTCCATCTCCCCGATCTTTTGGCCGTTGAACTCGACGATCACATCGCCGACGCGAATGCCCGCGCGCTCCGCGGGGCTGCCCTCTTCGATGCTGTTCACGAGCGCGCCGCTCGCGTCCGCGAGCCCCAAGAACTCCGCCGCTTCGGGATCCACGGCCTGGATGCCGATGCCGAGCTTGCCGCGCGAGACGCGGCCCTTGGAACGCAGCTGCGGGAGAATCTGCTTCGCGATGTTCACCGGGATCGCGAAGCCGATGTTGTCGCCGCCCGCCCGGATCTGCGCGTTGATGCCGATCACCTCGCCGGCGAGGTTCAGCAGCGGGCCGCCGGAGTTGCCGGGATTGATCGCCGCGTCGGTCTGGATGAAGTCGTCGAAGCGGCTTTGTTCGGCGTTCTCACTGATGCGGCGGCGATGCTTTGCGCTCACGATGCCCGCGGTGACGGTGTGCTCGAGGCCAAACGGGTTGCCGATCGCGATCACCCAGTCGCCCGGGCGAATCCGCTCCGAGTCGCCGAGCGGGAGCGAGGGCAGGGCTTTCTCAGTTTCGATCTTCAGCAGCGCGAGGTCGGTGCCCGCGTCGCGGCCGATCACTTTCGCCGGCAGCGTCGTGCCGTCCGCGAGCTGCACTTCGATCTTGTCGAACTCGCCCACGACGTGGTCGTTGGTCACGAGATAACCGTCGGCGGAAATCACGAAGCCGGTGCCTTGCCCGGCAATCGGTTGGTGCGGCACGCCGAAGAACTGCTCGAATGGGGAGCGCGGGCCACGTTGTTCGATCCCGGTCTGGGTGCGCTCGGCCTGAATGAACACCACCGCGGGCGTCACGCGCTCCGCCAGATCAGCGAAGCTTTGCGGTGCGCCGCGCGGCGCGTCCACCGCCGGAAGGCCGCTGCCATCGCGCCAGAACGGCGCCGCTGCGGGCTGGGTCTTCGCGGCTTTCTCGTTCTCCAGCAGCCCAGCGGCGTTCGCAGCGTTGTCCTCGAAGCGCACGCGAACCGGGACCTTGCCCGTCGCGACCAGCACCAGCGCTGCGAGCGCGAGCGAAACCACCATCGGAGCTAGCCAACGCTTCGCCGTCATGAAGAACCCCTCATCGTGAGCCGGGCGGGCGGCGCCGGCTGTCTCTAGACGCGCCGGGCGCTCCCCGAGTTCCGCACTCGGACGCGCGCGGCGCAAAACATCTTCGGCGAGTTCACGAGAGTGGCAAGAGCACGTCGCCCTGGGCGCGGCCGCGCTGGATGCGCAGCAGTGCGCGATCTCGGCCCTGCAGTCGCAGCACGGCGCGGCGCAGCGTGCGCTCGTCCGTGAGCGCCTGGCCGTCGATGCCGCGCACGAAGTCGCCCACCTGCACGCCGCTCTTCTCAGCCCCGCTGCCGGGCCGCACTTCGGCCACGCGATAGACGCCCTTCTCGAACGCGAGCCGCATGCCGAGCCGCTCAGTCGCGAGCTCGGCCACCACCGCGGCCGGAATCTCGGCCGCGGTCGCGCGCAGCGTCAGCGGCCTCGCGTTCCGCAGCACGAGCAGCGCGTGGGCCTGGCCCGCGGTGCTGCTCTCCAGCACTTCGAAGAACTCGCGCGCCGCGCGGATCGGATGCGCGTCGATCTTCATGAGCACGTCGCCGCGCTGCACGCCCGCCTTCGCGCCCGGCCCGGCCGTGCGCACGCGGCTCACCACCGCGCCGCGCTGGCCCGCCGGCAGCTTCATCAACTCGATCATCGCGGGCTCGAGATCTTGCAGATCGAGGCCGAGCCAAACTGGCGCGACGGAGCCCTTGGTCACGAGCTCGTGGACGATGCGCTTCGCGACGTCGATTGGAATCGCAAAGCCGATGCCCTGCGCGCCCTGATAAATGGCGGTGTTGACGCCGATCAGCTCGCCCTCGGCGTTCAGCAGCGGGCCGCCCGAGTTGCCGGGGTTGATCGAGGCGTCGGTCTGCAAGAAGCCGTGGAAGACGCGGTCTTCGGTGCGCAGCGAGCGGTCGACGGCGGAGAGCACGCCGGTCGTGACGGTGTTCGAGAGCCCGAACGGGTTGCCGATCGCGATCACCGGCTCGCCGACGAAAAGCGCCGCCGAGGTTCCGGGCGAAACCCACGGCACGTCCTTCGGCTCCGCCAGCTGAAGCACCGCCAAGTCATTATTGGGATCGGCGCCGATCAGCTTGGCCGCCAGCTCGCGGCCGTCCGCGAGCGTGACCGTGATCGTGTCGGCGCCGTGAATCACGTGCTCGTTGGTGAGCACGCGGCCGAGGGCGTCGATCACGACGCCGGAGCCGAGGCTCTGGACGGGCCGGCGCATGCTCGGCTCGAACAGGTCCTGGAAGAAGCGATCGAAGAGCGGGTTGCCGAAGCCGCGCGGCTGGCGCGTTTGCGCCTGTTGCTCCGTGGTGATGTTCACGACCGCGGGGCCGACCTTTTGGACGACGTCGACGGTTGCGGTGCGGCGCAGGAACGGATCGTTCGCGCGGGCGGCGGAGCCGGAGAACAGAGCGAGCCCGAGGGCGAGAGCGAGCGAGATTCGCGAGCGTGTCGTCTTCACGGCGGCGCAACCTAGAGGGCTCGGAATGGGCGAACAAGAGCGAAACGCCATCCTGAGAGAGCGCGCCGACTGCGAGTTTCGAGCGCGGTTCGGGCGCGCTCCGACGCACGCGGCGCGCGCGCCGGGGCGCGTGAACCTGATCGGCGAGCACACCGACTACAACGACGGGCTGGTGCTGCCGTGCGCGATCGACCGCGCGACGCTCGTGCTCGCTGCGCCGCGCGACGACGGCGTGCTGCGCGTGTTCTCGTGCGAGCAAGCCGCCGAGGCGAGCTTTTCGCTCCCGGAGTTTTTGCGTGCGGGCGCCGCCAGCGAGGCGCTCTCGAGTCCGCCGACGCTCTCGAGTCCGCCGGGCTGGGCGGACTACGTGCGGGCGCCGGCGCTCGCGCTCGCCGAAGCCGGGCTGCACGTGCGCGGCGCGGATCTCGCGATCGCCAGCGACGTGCCGCTCGGCGCGGGGCTCTCCTCCTCGGCTGCGCTCGGCGTGGCGGTGACGCTCGCGCTGGCGGGCGTCTCCGAGCTCGCGCTCACGCCGCGCGCCGTCGCCGATCTCGCGCATCGCGGCGAGAACTACTTCGTCGGCGTCGGTTGCGGAATCCTCGATCAGTACGCGAGCGCGCTCGGTGAACGCGACCATGCGCTGCGCATCGATTGCCGCACGCGCAGCGTCGCCGCGCTGCCGCTGCCCGCGCAGGCGCTGTGGCTCGTCGCGGATTCGGGCGCGCACAGAGAACTCGCGCGTGGCGGCTATCGCGAACGCGTCGCGGAGTGCGCGGCCGCACTCGCGGCGGCGAAGCGCGCGGGCGTCGCCGCGCCCGAAGCGGGCGCGCTGCGCGACCTCGCGCCGAGCGCGCTGCCCGCACTCGCGCGCGCGCTGCCCGAGCTGCTGCTGCGCCGCGCGCGCCATGTGATTACGGAGAACGCGCGCGTCGACGCGTTCGCGGCGGCGCTTGCTGCGGGCGATCTCGCCGAAGTGGGCGCGCTGATGCGCGCGAGCCACGCGAGCTTGCAGCGCGACTACGCCGTCTCGACGCGCGAACTCGACGCGCTCTGCGCGCTCGGCGACGCCGCGGATGGTTGTTACGGCTCGCGGCTCACCGGCGCAGGCTTCGGCGGCTGCACGCTGCACCTCGTAGCGCCCGGCGCGGCGGCCGCAGTGACGCGCGCGCTCGAAGCCGGCTTCGCCGCGCAGTTCGGGCGCACAGCGCGCGTCTGGCGCGTGCGCGCGTCAGAAGGCGCCCGGACTCGCCTTCACCTTTAGGCACGGGAGCGATCGCTACCGGGCTAGTTCGGACACCGCTGAGAGGCAGCGGGGTCTGACCCCGCTGCCTCTCAGCGGTGTCCGAACGCGCGGCTATGCGCGCGGTTACGCCGATCGCGCCGCATCCAGCGCCTCGCGGAGCGCGCGGGCGGCGCGCTCGGGATCGCTGGCGCCGCAGATCTCGCCTGTCACGGCGACGCCCGCTGCGCCTGCTCTCGCGCATTCCGACGCGCGCTGCGCGTCGATCCCGCCCTGCGCGAGCACGCGGATCCCGAGCTGCGCCGCGGCTGCCAGCGCCGCGACGCCGAGCGGCGCGCGCGAGGCGGGCTTCGAGTAGGGCGCGAAGATCGGCGCGAGCTGCGCGTAGTTCGCGCCCGCGGCGGCGGCGCGCGCGACCTCGTCTGCCGCGTGCGCCGAGACACCGAGCAGCGCACTCGGGCCGAGCAGAGCGCGCGCTTCAGCGAGCGGCAGCGCGTCGAAGCCGAGCTGCGCGCCGTCGGCGCCCGCGGCGAGCGCGACATCGATGCGCCGATTCACGAGCACTCGCGCGCGCGGATTCGCGGCTCGCACCGCCACGAGAACCGCACGCACAAGTGCGAGCAACGGCGCGCCAGCGAGATCCTTCTCGCGGACCTGCACCCAGTCCGCGCCGCCGCGCACGGCCGCGGCTGCGATCTCCGGCAACTCGCCGCGGGCAACGCGGCGATCCGTAACGAAGCAAAGGATCGGCCGCGCGACTTCGCTCGGCTTCGAAGGCTTCACCTCGCAGCGCGCTGCGCTTGCGGTCAGAAGCTCGCGATCCCGTCGAGCGGGCTGGACGCGTTTGCGTAGAGCCGGCGCGGGATGCGCCCCGCTTCGTATGCGAGCCGCCCCGCCTCGACGCCGAGCTTCATCGCGCGCGCCATCTTCACGGCGTCCTTGGCGCCCGCGATTGCGGTGTTCATCAACACCGCCGTGGCGCCGAGTTCCATCGCCACCGCCGCGTCGCTCGCGGTGCCGACGCCCGCGTCCACGACCACCGGCACTTCGACGGTTTCGAGGATGATGCGCAGGTTCGCCGGGTTGCGGATGCCGAGGCCCGAGCCGATCGGCGCCGCGAGCGGCATTACGGCGACGCAGCCGAGCGCCGCGAGCCGCTGGCACGCCACCGGGTCATCGCTGATGTACGGCAGCACCTCGAAGCCTTCCGCCACGAGAATGCGCGCGGCTTCGATCGTCGCGGCAGAATCCGGGAAGAGCGTGCGCTCGTCGCCGATCACTTCGAGCTTCACGAGGGCGTGGCCGAAAAGTTCGCGGCCGAGCCGCGCGGTCGTGAGTGCGTCGGCGACGTTGTAACAACCGGCCGTGTTCGGCAGCACCGTCAGCCCAGCTGGGATCGCGCCGAGCACGCTCTGCTCGCGCGGCTTCGTGAGATCCACGCGGCGCAGCGCGACCGTAATCATCTCGGCGCCGCTCGCCTCGGTCGCC
>JANNRF010000367.1:0-2957 GCA_031401135.1 Deltaproteobacteria bacterium
GCGCAGCAGCAGGCCCTGCCCCTGCAGCTTGCCGAGCAGCTTCGCGACGGCGTCGACGTCCTTGCTCTCGAGAATCAGATCCTGGCTCGCTTGCCAGCGGATGATGCGGTTGCCGTCGCCGTACTCGGGGTAGGTGTTATACGCGCCGCTCGTCACCTTCACGCCCTTCGTCTGCTTCGCCAGCGCCAGCGCGGCGGTCATCTGCTTGTTAATGCGTGAGGCGAGTTCCGCCGGGTCGGAGCCCGAGGCGGTGGTGCCGATCGAGCCCGTCGTCCAGTCGTTCGCGACCTCACGCTCGGCGGCGACGTTGAAACTCACTTGGTTGCGCGGCTGCGGGAGCGTTTGCGCGCTTGCCATGTTCGTGACGAACGCAGCAGCGAGGAGGAACGAGAAGGTGCGAAGCGCGGTCATTGGGTCTCCTGGTTTTCGAGCGGGCGCAGACTAGCGGCGCTCACGGTAGGGTCGCGCTGTGACGCGATCGCGCCGCGCGATCTTCAACCCAGTTCGGCGCGAGAGGTTCCGGTGATGCAAGCGAGGCGCGCAGCGAGCCGAAGGCGAGCGCAGTGAGCGAGCCCGGCGCGCACGCCGCCGTCCTCCCCTACTGGTTGGGTCGCCCCGCGAGCGAGGCGCTCGCGATCGCGCGCGAGGCCGACCGGCTCGGCTACCCGGAACTGTGGGTTGGCGAGATGGCGACCTTCGATGCGTTCGCCCTCGGCGGCGCCATCGCGCGCGAGACGCGGCGCATCGCGCTGACGCTCGGCCCGCTCGCGCTCGGTGTGCGTAGCCCGGTGGCGCTCGCACTCGGCGCGAGCAGCGTCAGCGAGCTAGGCGGGCGGCCCGCGCGGCTCGCGCTCGGTGCGTCGAGCCCGGCGATTGTTACGGGCTGGCACGGCCGCCCGCACGCGCGGCTCGCCGAAACTGCGAGCGAGACACTGGCTGCGCTGCGGCCGCTGCTGCGGGGCGAACGCGACGCGCGCGGCTTCAAGCTGCGCGCTGCGCTGCCCGCGCCCGAGCTCACGCTCGCCGCGTTCGGCGCGCGCATGTTAGGCGTAGCCGCGCGCGAGGCGGATCGCGTCGTGCTCAACCTCGTCACACCCGAAGCCGTGCGCGAGGTGCGCGCGGCGCTCGAGCGCGAAGCCCGCGCGGCCGGACGCGCCTGCCCGCGGCTCGCTGTCTGGCTCGCGGCCGCGCACGAGCCGAACGCGGACGGCATCGCGCAGCTCGCGCGCCAGGTGTGCGTGTATCTCGCGCCGCCTGGCTACGGCGAGATGTTCCGCGCCGCGGGCTTCGGCGCGCTGGTTGAGCGGGCGCGTGCGGGCGAGCCGCAAGCGCAGCTCGCGCCGGAGGTGCCGCGCGCGCTGCTCGAAGCCGTCACCGCGCTCGGGAGCCGCTTGGAACTGCGCGCGCGCGTGAGTGATTACGCCGCTGCCGGCGCGGACGAGATTGCGGTGGTGCCGGTGACGGCGGGAGACGACGCAGGGACGCGGGTGCTCGAAGCGTTGGCATGAGGAGGGTCGCCTCGCCGCGAAGCAATGAGGACTGGCCCCGAAGTCACACCTATGGAGGAATGTCCCCGTTCAGTCCCCGCTCGCTGCGAGCATGTAGCCGGCGCCGCGGATGGTCTTCAGCAGCTGTGGCCGGCGCGCGTCGTCGCCGAGCTTTTGGCGCAGCGACCAGATGCGCACGTCGATCGAGCGGTCGAACACTGCGGACGCTTCGCCGCGTGTGAGTCCCAATAATTCCTCGCGCCCGAGCACGCGGCCCGGGCGCTGCGCGAGCGCGAGCAGCAGTGCGAACTCATACGCCGTGAGCGCGAGTTCGCGCCCGTCGAGCGTCGCACGCTGCGCGCCCGGATCGAGCGCGAGGCCACCCACCCGCACAGGCGCGGCGGGAGCAGAGAGCACGCCGCGCGCGCGCCGCACCTGCGCCCTAATGCGCGAGAGCAACTCTCGCGCCGAGAACGGCTTCACGAGGTAATCATCCGCGCCGAGATCGATGCCCGCGACGCGGTCGGCTTCTTCGCCGAGCGCGCTGAGCATGAGGATCGGCACGTCGGAGCGCGTTCGCAGCGCGCGGCAGACATCGAGCCCGTTCTGGCCAGGCAGCAGGATGTCGAGCAGCACGGCGTCGAAGCGGTGCGCAAGCGCAGCGCGCAGGCCGCTCGGGCCGTCGCGTTCCCAACTTGTCGCGACGCCGTGGCGCTGCAGGTACTCGGAGGTGAGCCGCGCGATCGCCGCGTCGTCCTCTATCAACAACACATGCAGCGGCGCGTCGTCCATCTGCGACCTCTTCGTCCCACGATCTCGCTGGCGTCCTCGGCGCGCCAGCTGCTGAAATAATTCGAAATCTGACGCGAACATGGCTGCCATGAAGCCGCGCGATGCTCGCTCGCGGACTCAACCAGGAGAACCCGATGCGAGTGCAGTTCCCGGCCTCCTTACTTTGGCGCGTCTACGGTTTCGCGGCGTTGATCCTCGCTGCTGCGAGTGCCGTGTTCATCGCGGTTCTCTCGCAAGTCGTGTTTCCCGCGACTGAGCAGGCGAGGCTGCGTGCTGGGGCCTTCGCCGTGTCGCTTGCGGCCGAGGCGCCGCCGCAGGAGCGCGCCGCGGTGCTCGAGAAGATCCGCCGAGAACTCGAGCTCGATGTCTCGCTGCATGACGCGAGCAGCGCCGCGCCCATCGACGTGCAGCACTTCGCAAGCGAGCGCGCGTTCTTTCTCGACGACCGCGTAACACTCGCGGTCGCCTTGCCGGAGCGCGCCTCACAGGGCGGCTACGGCCTCGCGACACCGCTCCGCCCGCGCTCGCTCAGCCTTGGCCTCGGCGAACTCGCCCTCGCGCTGCTCGCATTGCTCGCGCTGGCGTGGCCGATGGCGCGCTCTATCGCGGCGCCGCTCGCTGCGCTGCGCGCAGCCATCGCGCGCTTCGGCGCGGGCGACCTCCGCGCACGCATGGGCA
>JANNRF010000368.1:0-5345 GCA_031401135.1 Deltaproteobacteria bacterium
GCGCGAACTCGCGCGAGTCGATCGCCCACGCGTAGCGGTAGATGGCTTGCGTGATCTCGGCGATGTCGGCGGCTTCGGTCCCGTTGACCTTCGCTCGCCTGGGGCTCGCTGCGCGCTTCGCTCGCGACGTCATTAGGCGAGTGTCCCGCCATCCATGCGGATCGATTCGCCGTTGATGTGAACGCCGTCGTCGGAGCAGAGCATCGCGATCACGCTCGCGACCACTTCGGGGCCGCGCGCGGTATCGAGCGGCATCGCGCGCGAGACGAGCTTCCAGTCGGCGTCCTTCGGCAACAGGCCGCCGCCGCTCATGGCGGTTGTTTTCGAGCCGGGGCAGACGGCGTTGCAGCGCACGCCGCGCTTGCCGAACTCGACCGCGAGCGTGCGCGTGAGCGCGAGCACGCCGCCTTTGCTCGTGCCGTAGGCAGCGCCGTAGGGCATGCCGGCGAGCGCGGATGTCGAGGACGTGTTCACGATCGCGCCCTTCGTCATCAACAAGTGCGGGATCGCGGCTTTGCACATCAAGAACGTGCCGGTGAGGTTGATGCGGATCACGCGCTCGAAATCGGCGAGCGAGATCTCGGCGAGGTGCTTCAGCAGCAGGATGCCCGCGATGTTGACGAGCGCGTCGAGCTTGCCGAAGCGATCGACGCAGGCCTGCACCGTTGCCGCTACCTGCGCCTCGTCGCCAACGTCGCAGCTGCGCGTCGCGACCGCCGCGCCGAGCGCGACACAGCGCTGCGCGGTTTCCTCGAGCCCCTCGCGCGCCACGTCCACGAGAAACAAACTCGCGCCCTCGCTCGCGAGGCGCTCCGCCGTCGCGCGCCCAATCCCCGCCGCCGCGCCTGTAATCAGCGCGACCCGCCCCTCGTAGCGACGCATCCTGCCTCCTCGAAATTGCGTAGGGGACGTACTTGCGTAACGCCGCGATACGCAAGTACGTCCCCTACGCAATTTGGCACACTGCCGCGCGATGCGGACTGCGCTCGCGAGCTTGCGCGTGCTCGATCTCACCACTGGGATCGCGGGGCCGTATGCGACGAAGTTGCTCGTCGATGCCGGCGCGCGGGTCATCAAGGTCGAGGGTCCGGCTGGCGACGAACTGCGGCGTTGGAGCGCGTCGCATACGCCGATTCCGGCGGGCGAAGACGGCGCGCTGTTTCGGTTCCTGAACGGCGGCAAGCAGAGCGTCGTTGCGGATCTCACGAGCGCAGCCGGGCGTGCACGCGTGATCGAACTCGCACAGGGCGCGGACGTGCTCGTCGAATCGCGCGGGCCGGGCGGGCTCGATGCGCTCGGCGGCATCGATGCGCTTCTCGCCGCGAACGAGCGACTCTGCGTCGTCTCGCTCTCGGCGTGGGGCCTAACAGGGCCGTGGGCCTCGCGGCCCTCCACCGAGATGACGCTGCAAGCCGCGAGCGGCGCCACCGGCTACCGCGGCTTGCCCGAGCGCGGCCCCGTCGGCGCGGGCGGGCGCATCGGTGAGTGGGTCGCCGCGCCATTCGTCGCGCTCGGCGCACTCGCGGCGTGGTTGCATGCGCGCCGCACGGGCCACGGGCAACACGTCGACGTGTCGCAGTTCGAGTGCGTGCTCGCGTCCCTAACTACGTTGCACGATCTCCAGGGCCAGTTCCTCGGCGTGCCCGCGGCGATCTCGATCGACACGCCTTCGATCGAGCCCGCGAGCGATGGCTGGGTCGGCCTCACCGCCTACACCGGCCAGCAGTGGAAGGATTTCTGCCTGCTGATCGGGCGCCCCGAGCTCGGCGACGACGAGCGCATGTACGAAGCGCGCGTGCGCATGCAGCACTTAGGGCTTGTGCAGGAAGCCATGCACGCCTTTACGAAGCAGCACACGGTGGACGAGATCATCGCCCGCGCGAGCGAGCTGCGGATTCCGGCCGCGCCGATCGGCGACGGCAAGCGCGTGCTCGAGTTCGATCACCTGCGCGAGCGCTGTGTGTTCGTGCGCTCGCCGCACGGAGATTTCTTGCAACCGCGCGTGCCGTACCTGCTGAGTGCGTGCGCGCCGCGCCCGTTCGAGCGCGCGCCGAAGCTGGGCGAGCACACGCGGACGGCGGGCTTCGAGGCGCGCGCGCCTGAGAAGTCGCCAGCGTGGGCTGCGTGCGCGAGCTCGGCGCGCGCATCCGGCGGCGCAAGGCTCCCGCTCGCCGGCCTCCGCGTCGTCGACCTCACGGCGTTCTGGGCTGGCCCGATCGTCACCAGCGTGTTCGCAGACCTCGGCGCCGACGTGATCAAAGTCGAATCGATCCAGCGCCCCGACGGCATGCGCTTCGCGGGCGCCGTGCGCAAAGACCCGCTCTGGGAACGCTCGGCCGTCTTTCACGGCGTCAACTGCAACAAGCGCGGCATCACGCTCAACCTCGATGCGCCCGAAGGCCGCGCGCTGTTGTTACGGCTGATCGACGGCGCCGACGTGTTGATCGAGAACTTCTCCGCGCGCGTGATGGATCATTTCGGGCTCGACTGGGAAGCGCTGCACGCAAGAAACCCGCGTCTGGTGATGGTGCGCATGCCGGCGTGGGGGCTCGATGGCCCGTGGCGCGACCGCGTTGGCTTCGCGCCCAACGTCGAGCAAGTGAGCGGCCTCGCCTGGCTCACCGGCTACGAGGATCTGCCGCTGGTCGTGCGCGGCGCCTGCGACCCGTTCGGGGGAATGCACGCCGCCTTCGCGACGCTGCTCGCGCTCGAGCACCGTAATCACTCGGGCGAGGGCCAGCTCGTCGAGTTGCCGCTGGTCGAGCCCGCGCTGAACGCGGCTGCGGAGCAAGCGATCGAGTTCACCAAGAATGGTGTGCTGCTGTCGCGGCTCGGAAACCGCGGTCCGTACGCCGCGCCGCAGGGCGTGTATCGCTGCGCGAAGGCGGCGAGCGAGAGCGGGGACGAGTGGCTCGCGCTGGCGGTCGCAACTGACGCGCAGTGGGTTGCGCTCAGCAGCGTGCTCAGCGATCCGCCCGCCCTTCGGGACGGGGCGCTCGCGAGCGCGGCAGGCCGCCGCGCTGCGCACGACGCAATCGACGCAGTCATTACGGCCTGGTGCGCCGCGCGCACCAGCGCCCACGCCGAGCGCGCGCTACTCGCCGCAGGCGTGCCCGCCTCGCAGTGCATCAACGCGCACCAGCTGCTGCCCAACGCACAGCTCGAAGCGCGCGCCGCCTACACCACGCTCACGCACCCTGTTACGGGCGCGACGCGCTACCCCGAACTCCCGCTGCACTTCTCCGCGCTGCCGCGCCCGCTGCGCCGCGCGCCGCCGCCGCTGCTCGGCCAGCACAACGACGAAGTGTTACGGGAGCTCGGCCTCGGCGACGGCGAGATCGCGGAGTTGCGCGCAAACAAGGTGATCGGCGAGAAGCCGGCGTGGCTGTGAGCGCAGCGCTCGCGACGCCCCTGGCTCAGCGCGGCCGGTGCTGCGTGCCGGGGCAGGGCGTCAGGTAGATCGCGCGCATTGGCTTGCGCACGTTCGCGGTGTGCCACACGCCAGCGGGGTTGATGAAAGTGCTCCCGGGGCCGAACGGCGAGCGCTTCGTTTCGCCGCCGAGCTCCTGCAGAAACTCGCCTTCGCCTTCGAGCACGATCACGATCTCGTCGCCTTCGCGATGACACTCCCAGGCGGGCCAATCTTTCGGAGTGGTCTCGATCATGATCAGCCGCCCTGGCGCGCCGGGCGCGCAGTGCTTCGCGATGTACGCCTCGAAGGCGGGGCCGTTGAAGCCGAAGTTCTCGATCGGCACGGCAGGCGCGTTCGTGTTCAAGTGAATCGGCGACTTGCTGAGATCAAAGGGCCCAGTGTTGTGACTGCTCATGTCGACTCTCCTGCTGTCATGGCCGCGCGGAATCGCCGCACGATCTCGTCCGGAGGAATTTCCTCTCGGCGTGTGGCGAGAAGCCAAACGTGGCCGAACGGGTCGACGATCGAGCTGCGCCGTTCGCCGTCGAGTTGATCCTCGGGCGCGGACTTCTCATGCGCGCCGGCAGTGCACGCGCGCGCGTGGGTCGCATCGACGTCGGGAACGAGCAGGTGCAACTCCACCGGCGATCCGCCGAGCCGCTTCGGGCTCGAGAAGCCCTGCTCGTGGAACTCGTCGGCCAGCATGAAGGGGTGCCCGTCGATGGAGAGCTCGGCGTGCCCAATCCTGCCGTCGGGCATCGCGAGCCGAATGCGCTCCAGCGCACCGAACACGCGCACATAGAAGTCGATGGCCTCAGTGGCGGGACTCGCAATTAGGTAAGGGGTCGGCATGGGTCTCCTTGCGTGCGTGCGATCGTCGCCCGCCGCTCACAGCGCGTCTTGGAGGAATCCGACACACGCGCGGCGCGTTCAGGCTACGGCGTGTCGTCCCACCCCGAGTGTTTGCGCTTCGGCAAGTGTCGGCGGCACGCCCGCGAACTGGCGCACGTCGCGCACGAGGTGCGACTGGTCGGCGTAGCCGAGCGCGAGCGCTGCATCCGCCCAGTTGGCGCTCGCGCCGCTGCGAACGCGCGCCATCAACGCTTCGAAGCGTGCGAGGCGTGCGAATAGTTTCGGCGAGACGCCGACGTTCTCCGCGAACGCGCGCTCGAGGCGGCGCTCGCTCCAGCCGAGCTCACGCGCGAGCGCCGCGATGCGCACGCCGCCTGCGCGGCGCTCGATCTGCGCGACGGCCCACGCGAGCTCGCGGAAGGCCGTGGGCGGCTTCGCGTTCCACGCTCCCGCGACGAAGCCTTCGACGGCATCGAGGCGCTCGTCCCAGCTCGCGAGCTCGCCGAGCCGCGCGGGCAGATCGCGCTGTTCGCGTGGGAGCAGCTCGCGCGCGGCGACGACTCGGTGCGCGAGCTCCGCCGGGGGCACGCCGAACACGAGGCGCGCGGCGAGCGGCGAGAGCAGCAGCTCGACACCGAGCTGGCGCCCCGTGAACGCCGTGCGCGTCGGGCGATCGTGGATGCCCGCCACGAAGCCTCCGGCGCGCCGCGCCGCTTGCGCGCCCTCGCCAACTTCGATCGGTGGCCCGATCTCGAAGATCACCACGATGCTCGTGTTCGCGAACTCGCGCCGCACGAGTGGCGCCGGAGCGCGCTCCTCGTAGCCGTAACAAGCCGACGCCCAGCCCGCGCAGCGCGGATCCGGGGCGCGATCGATCACGCGCAGCACCGACCCCGGAAGGCGGTGCTCGATGACGCGCGCCGCGCGCTTCACTTCAGCGCGCCGGATCGAGCGTCTCCTTGAACCCGTAACGCGCATACGGCCCGATCGCGATTTGCTCGAGCACTCCGATCCCGACGTTCCCGCCGCTGCGCGCGCGCATCACTTGCTGGATGTGCTGGTTCTCAGGCGCCATCTCGTT
>JANNRF010000369.1:0-2290 GCA_031401135.1 Deltaproteobacteria bacterium
GAAGAACCCCGGCCCGGGGACCTGATAAACCGGCGCCTCCTCGCGCAGCACACGGAAGAACTCGAAGGGCGACTCGGCAACGGTGGGATCGAACGGGGACATCGAAGCGAGGCGAGACATCGCGTGCGGCTCCTGGCGTGCTGCGTTCAACGGAACGCGCGCAAGGTGGAGGAGAGCGGGGCGGGGCGTCAACCGGGGCAGTCAGTCGGCGAGGGACGCCAGGAGTTCCAAGACAGAAGCGAAGTCTCCGATGTCGCCGATGCGGCCCAGTCGAGCGGCCCTGAGTCGCCGCCCCCCGCCCCTGGTCGCGGCGGGCCGGGCACGAAGTAGCCGAGGCAGTTCGGGCAGCGCGCGAGCGCACGTTCACCCGCGCGACCCGCCGCGAGCCGTTTATCAGGACAACGCGGGCATCGCCCCCGCCGCAGGCGCCCCGAGCGGATGAAATCGCAACGACTCGCGCCCCTGATTCGCAGCGCGGCGCAGCTGATCGCGGTGTGCCTCCAGCTCGCCGCGATCAAACCAGATGCCGCCGCAACGCGCGCACGCGTCGATCTCGATGCCGTGTTCGTGGCGGCGCGACATTGCGCCTGTGCAGTCGGGACAGGAGAGGCCGAGCGCGGTGGTCATCGCGGCCGCATCTTCGGCTTCTTCGCGCCGCGCTTCTTCCTCACCCGACGCTTCAGTGGCGGTTCCATGCCGTTCTCGATGATCAGCGTGCCCGCGCGGTAGCTCTCGAAGTACTTCCCGCGCACCGGGGTCCCGAGCTTCGAGAGGTCGTACTCAGGCCGAAGTTCGTCGCGAGGTTTTTGTGTAGTCATCACGAGCGCGGCTTCGCACGTTTCCTTCCCGGCGGCTTCGCAGCAGCTTTCGCCACGCGCAACAAACTCCGCAGCGCAGCGTTCACCTCTTCCGACGTTCGGAACGCCCGTGCGATGTCCGGATCGAGCAGCGCGACGTTCGTGCCCTCCCGATAACTCTTGTAGTACTTGCCGCGCACGGCCGGCCCTAGTTGCGAGAGGTCGTACTCCTCTCGCATCTCATCGCGCTTCTTTCCGTTAGCTCGCTTCATTGGTGATGTCGCTCGCGTGATGTTGCGGGCCTCGCGCTGATGATCGAGCGACTCCCGCGGTTCGTGTGGACTACGACCAACATCCGCTGCCACCGCGACCAACCGATCGTAATGCTCCGGTGCTCCTCCCACGAGTGGTCCGGGTCTTCGTAGGTGCGCGCGAGTAGATCTTCGAACACGGTCTCGGCCTCTCGAAACGAGACCCCGTGCTTCGCGCGATTCAGCTTCGCCTTGGCAAGCGGAACCACGGGCTGGCTTCGCTCGATATCGCCTCGCCGAACCTCAAACCCTCTGCGCTAACCCCGCCGCGTTGTCGTGCATCACGAGCTTCTGCTCCTCAGCCGTGAACGCCTTCAGCTCGCGGAGATAATCACTCGGCTGCGGCAGGCCTTCCGCGTGCGGCCAGTCGGAGCCCATCAGCAGCCGGTCGGCGCCCAACAACTCTTTCAAGTTCGCGACGTCGTCCTCGTGGAACGGCGAGATCCAGACGTGGCGCTTGAACGTCTCGACCGGGTCTTCGGCGAACTCCTTCGGGCTGATGCCGTACGCGCGGCGGAAGCTCTGGATCAGCCAGGGCACCCAGTTCGCTCCCATCTCTATGGAGCAGATGCGCAGGCGCGGGAAGCGCGCGAACAGGCCGTGGCAGACGAGCGCGGCCATGGTGTCGAAGGGCGCGCGCGTGCCGCCGATCACGCTCTTCCAGGCCGAGGCCTTGAACGATTCGACGTCGCCGCCTTCGCCCCACTCGGCGAAGTGGCGGCCGTAGCCGGAATCGCCGCCGTGGAACGCGACCGTAATGCCTGCTTCGGCGACGCGTGCCCAGAACGGGTCGAAGTGCGGGTCGGCGAGCGAGCGCGAAATGCCCGGCAAGCGCACCGGCGCGGGGCGCATCACCACGAGCCGCACATCGCGGGCGAGCGCGCGCTCGAGCTGCGCGACGGCGTTGCCGAGATCCATCAGGGAGATGTACGGCGCCGCGAAGATCATGCCCTGGTGCGCGTAGCCCCAGTCTTCGTGCAGCCATTCGTTGAACGCGTTGAAGGCAGCCGTAACCGCCGGCGGGTCATCGCTCAGCGCCTCCTCCATGCCCACGCCGAGCGTCGGGAAGAAGAACGCGCCCTCGACGCGCTGCTGCTTCATCACTTTCACGCGCGCGTCGCGGTCGCGGTACTCGACGTGGATCGGCTCGAGCGCGCCGAAGGCGTCCTTGATCGAGAGGCC
>JANNRF010000370.1:0-3744 GCA_031401135.1 Deltaproteobacteria bacterium
GAGCTGGGGCTCCCCCACGGTGACCAAGGACGGCGTCACGGTCGCGAAGGAGATCGAGCTCGAGGACAAGTTCGAGAACATGGGCGCCCAGATGGTGCGCGAGGTCGCGTCGAAGACCTCGGACGTCGCAGGCGACGGCACCACGACCGCCACCGTGCTCGCGCAGGCGATCTTCCGCGAGGGTTCGAAGCTCGTGGTCGCCGGCATGAACCCGATGGAGCTGAAGCGCGGCATCGACAAGAGCGTCGAGGCGATGGTCGCCGAGCTGAAGAAGATGTCGAAGCCGACGCGCGACCAGAGCGAGATCGCGCAGGTCGGCACGATCTCCGCGAACGGCGACGAGACGATCGGCAAGATGATCGGCGAAGCGATGCAGAAGGTCGGCAAGGAAGGCGTGATCACCGTCGAAGAAGCCAAGTCGATGGAGACCGTGCTCGAAGTCGTCGAGGGCATGCAGTTCGACCGCGGCTACCTCTCGCCCTACTTCGTGACCGACCCGGAGCGCATGGAGGCGGTGATCGAAGAGCCGCTGATCCTGCTGCACGAGAAGAAGATCAGCAGCATGAAGGACCTGCTGCCGCTGCTCGAGCAGGTCGCGCGCCAGGGCAAGCCTCTGCTGATCGTGGCCGAGGACATCGAGGGCGAGGCGCTCGCCACGCTCGTCGTGAACAAGCTGCGTGGCACCCTGAACGTCGCCGCCGTCAAGGCGCCGGGCTTCGGGGATCGCCGCAAGTCGATGCTCCAGGACATGGCGATCCTCACCGGTGGTCAGGTGATCGCCGAGGAGCTCGGCCTCAAGCTCGAGAACGTGACGCTGAAGGACCTCGGCCGCGTCAAGAAGGTGGTGATCGACAAGGACAACACCACGCTGATCGACGGCGCCGGCGCGAAGAAGGCCATCGAAGGCCGCATCGCGGAGATCCGCAGCCAGATCGAAAAGACCACCAGTGATTACGACAAAGAGAAGCTGCAGGAGCGGCTCGCGAAGCTGGCCGGCGGCGTCGCGGTGGTGAAGGTCGGCGCTGCGACCGAGACCGAGATGAAGGAGAAGAAGGCGCGCGTCGAAGATGCGCTGCACGCGACGCGTGCGGCAATCGAAGAGGGCGTCGTCGCGGGCGGCGGCGTTGCGCTGATCCGCGCGCAGGGCGCGCTCGACGGCCTCGAGAAGGACCTACCGGCCGACCAGGCCGCGGGCGTCTCGATCATCCGCCGCGCGATCGAAGAGCCGCTGCGCCGCATCGCGGAAAACGCGGGCGTCGAAGGCTCGATCGTCGTCGACAAGGTGAAGAACGGGAAGGGCGCCTTCGGCTTCAACGCTCGCACCGAGGTCTACGAAGATCTGATCAAGGCCGGCGTGATCGACCCGACCAAGGTCGTGCGCTCGGCGCTGCAGAACGCAGCCAGCGTGGCCGGCCTGATGCTGACCACCGAGGCCCTCATTGCCGACAAGCCGGACAAGAAGTCCGGCGGCGGCGGTGGTGGCATGCCCGGCGGCATGGGTGGCATGGGCGGTATGGGCGATATGGACATGTAGTCCGCAGCGAGGGGACGCCCGCGCGGAAACGCAAAGGAATCGCCTCGCACTGCCCGCAAACACGAACGCCCCGGAAGCGCGAGCTTCCGGGGCGTTTTCGTTTCTGTTGCCTTCGCTCGGCTGCGCCTCGCTGCGCGCCCGCGCAAGGCGCGGGCTTGCGGCCTCCGCGCGCTGCGCACCGAGTGCCCGCGCCTACTTCTTCCTTCGCGCGCTGATGATCGCCACCGCCTGCACGGGCACATCGCCCATGCCGGCCTTCGTGCCCGTCTTCACAGCGGCGATCTGGTCCACCACGTCCATGCCCTTGGTCACCTTCCCGAACACGGCGTAGCCCCAGCCGTCCGAGCCCGGGTAATCGAGGAAGCTGTTGTCCTTGTGGTTGATGAACCACTGCGCGCTCGCGCTGTGGGGCGCGTTGGTGCGCGCCATCGCGACCGTGCCCTTCAGGTTCTTCAGCCCGTTCGCGGCTTCGTTTTGGATCGTCGCGCGCGTTTCCTTCTGCGACATCGCGGGCGTGAAGCCGCCGCCTTGGATCATGAAGTCCTTGATCACGCGGTGGAAGACCACGCCGTCGTAGAAGCCGTCGTCCACGTACTGGAGGAAGTTCTTCACGGTGATGGGGGCCTTCGCCTCGTCGAGCTCGATCTCGATTTCGCCGAGGGAAGTGGTGAGTACGACCACGGGTTTTGCTCCTGGCGCGGCTTGCGCGCTCGCATCGCTCGGCAGGAGGCAGAGCAGCGGCAACACGAAAGCAAGCAGCAGCGCGATCTTTCGTCCCGGCGTCACTCTGGTTCTCCCATCGATATCTGGTTTCCATCGCGCGGAATTGCGCGAAGCGGCGCGCATCCTACCGACTCTTTTGCCGCGCGAAGGGCACTCACGCGCAGCTTTCGATTCGCGCTTCGACGCCCGATGCGGAGAGCGATTCACGCGGCTAAAACGCGGGCCGGCCGATAAGCCCGCGGTTCGACTTCGGCGGAGGTTCCCGAGATGAGCAAGCGCGTCAAAGAAATTCTGAGCTGGTACTCGAGCGACTCGCCCGGAACGCTCGCGAACATCGCGCGGCTGCTGAATCACGGCCGCCTCGGCGGAACGGGCAAGCTCGTGATCCTGCCCGTCGATCAAGGCTTCGAGCACGGCCCGGCGCGCAGTTTCGCGAAGAACCCCGCCGGCTACGACCCGCGTTACCACTTCGAACTCGCGATCGCGGCGGGCTGCAACGCCTACGCCGCGCCGCTCGGCTTCCTCGAAGCAGGCGCCGCCGAGTTCGCCGGCGACATCCCGATGATCCTCAAGCTCAACAACTCGGACTCGCTTTTCAACGGCAGCGATCCGGCGCCGGCAATTACGGGAAGCGTCGACGACGCGTTGCGGCTCGGCTGCTCGGCGATCGGCTTCACGATCTACCCGGCTTCATCGGCGCGCGACACGATGTACGCGCAGATCCGTGCGCTCGCTGAAGAGGCGAAGCGCAAGGGCCTCGCGGTGGTGCTGTGGTCGTACCCGCGCGGCTCGGGCATCACCAAGAAGGGCGAGACGGCGGTGGACGTGGTCGCCTACGCCGCGCACATCGCGGCGCAGCTCGGCGCGCACTTCATCAAGGTGAAGCCGCCCACCGAGCACATCGAGCAGGACGCGGCGCGCAAGGTGTACGAGAGCGAGAAGATTCCGGTGGCGACGCTGGCGGATCGCATCCGTCACGTCGTGCAGAGCGCCTTCAACGGGCGCCGCATCGTGATCTTCTCGGGCGGCGAAGCGAAGGGACGCGACGACGTGCTGAACGAGATTCGCGGCATCGCGGAAGGCGGCGGCTTCGGCTCGATCGTCGGCCGGAACTCGTTTCAGCGCGCGAAGGCCGACGGCGTCGCGCTGCTGCACGACATCATGGACATCTACGCGAACGCCTGAGCGGCACGGAACCGACGAGGCCGCTGCGGCGGGCTCTCTCATTTCTTCGGGATGAGGGCGCGCGCAGCTTCGAGAGCTTTTGCCGCGTCGTCGTCGTCGGGGTTGAGCTCGAGCGCGAGTTCGAGGGCTGCACGCGCGGTTGCCGCGTCGCCATCGTCGAGCGCGATCATGCCGAGGATGGTGCGCGGCTTCGCGGCGCTCGGCTCCGACGCAATCATTTCGCGCGCAAGCGCGAGTGTGCGCGCGCGCGCGCTGCGCTGTGCGCTGTTCGCGACGAGATATTGCGCCCAAGCCTCGTAGAG
>JANNRF010000371.1:0-20054 GCA_031401135.1 Deltaproteobacteria bacterium
GAGGGCGCGGTAGTCGCGCTTCGCGTCGTACGGCGGCAGCCAGAGCGCGCACTCGATCGCATCGGGCGCGATCTCGCCCGCGTTCACCTTGGCCGCGTCGTCGCCCTTGTAGACCTGCACCTTGCGCTGCCAGGTCATTACGACCGCCTCGCTCGCCTCGCCGATGTGCTTGCGCGCCGTGCTCTGCACATGCACTACCCCGAGGTTCGGGCGCGAGGCGCTGGTCTTGATGCCGAGCACCTTCGTCACGACCTCGATCGAGTCGCCCACGTACACGGGCGCGCCGAACCTCATGTCGATGTACTCGAGGTTCGCGCGCGCGTTCTCGCTCACGTCTTCCACGGTCTGCGAGAACGCCACGAGCATCGCGAGGCCCGGCGGCACCACGAGGCCTTCGAAGCCGTGCGCCCGCGCGTAGCGCGCGTTCTTCGCGAGCGGATTCGTCGTCATCGCGAACTCGGTGAAGGTCGTGAACAAGCCCTCGGTCACGGTCTTGCCGAGCTTGTGGCGAAAGACCTGCCCCGGGCGGAAGTCCTCCAGAAAGTTTCCGGTCTTCTTGTGGATCACGCGGGGCGACGACACGGGATTCTCCTCACGGGCGGTGCGGAAGCCGCGCATTCTCGCGAAGGAAAGCGCGCGATCAACCGCGCGGGGTCTTCAAAGCGCGCGAGGCATTGGGTAGCCTGCGCGCCGCATGATCGTCGCCGTACCGAAAGAGACCGCGCCCGGAGAGCAACGCGTTGCGCTCGCGCCCGATGGCGTGAAGGCGCTCGTGAAGGCGGGCCTCGAAATCCGCATCGAGCCCGGCGCGGGCCTCGCCGCGGGTTTCGACGACGCCGCGTTCACGGCGGCCGGCGCCCGCATCGAAGCCGGCGCGCTCGCGGCGGCGGAGCTCGTGCTGAAGGTCTCGGCGCCGAGCGATTCCGAGATCGCGCGCATCCAGAGCGGCGCGGCGCTGATCTCGCTGCTGCGCCCGCTCGATGATCCCGCGCGCGCCGTGGCGCTCGCACAGCGGGGCATCACCGCGTTCGCGCTCGAGCTGCTGCCGCGCATCACGCGCGCGCAGGCGATGGACGTGCTCTCGTCGCAGGCCACGATCTCGGGCTATCGCGCCGTGCTGCTCGCGGCGCTGCGGCTGCCGAAGCTGTTCCCGATGCTCGTCACCGCGGCCGGCACGATCACCGCGGCGCGCGTGTTCGTAATTGGGGCAGGCGTCGCGGGCTTGCAGGCGATCGCAACAGCGAAGCGCCTCGGCGGCGTGGTGGAGGCGTACGACACGCGCGCGGCGGCGGCCGAGCAGATCGAATCGCTCGGTGCGCGCTTCGTGAAGCTCGAGCTCGATGCCGGCGACGCGCAGGACGCGGGCGGCTACGCCAAGGCGCAGGGCGAAGCGTTCTACGCCAAGCAGCGCGCCCTAATGGCTGCGACCGCCGCGAAGAGCGATGTGGTGATTACGACCGCGCTCGTGCCCGGCCAGCGCGCGCCGATTCTGCTCGACGAAGCGGGCGTGCGCGGCATGAAGCGCGGCGCGGTGATCGTCGACCTCGCGGCGCCGAACGGCGGCAACTGCGCCTGCACGCAGCCGGGCGTCGAGGTCGACGTGAACGGCGTGCTCGTGCTCGGGCCGCTGAACCTGCCGAGCGAGATTCCCGCCGACGCGAGCCGGCTGTTCAGCAAGAATGTCGTCACGCTCGTCGCGCACCTCGTGAAGGACGGCAAGCTCGCGCTCGACCTCGAAGACGAGATCACGCGCGGCACTCTCCTCACTTATCAGGGCCAGATCGTGAACGCAGCCGTCAAGGAACGCGCCGGCGCGTGAGCGCTCGCCGCTGAAGGAGACTCCGTGTCGCTTCGCGCCCTCGTACTCGTGTGCTTCGCCGCTCTGCTCGTTGCGTGCTCGAACGACGAGACGCCGCCGACGGCGAAACCCGCCGCGTCTGAATCCGCCAGCAGCGCCGCTGCGCCGAGCACCCCCGGCGCGGCCGACGGCGCAGCGTTCAGCGTGACGCATCAGGTCGAAGGCAGCGGCGCGATGCCGACGGCCGCGGACACCGTGACGGTTCACTACGCGGGCCGCCTCGCCGACGGCACCGAGTTCGACAGCTCGATAGCACGCAACGAACCCGCTTCGTTCCCGCTGAGCGGCGTGATCTCATGTTGGACGCAGGGCGTCGCGCAAATGAAGGTCGGTGGGAAGGCCACGCTGGTGTGCCCGCCCGACATGGCATACGGCGAGCGCGGCGCGCCGCCCCTAATTCCTGGCGGCGCCACGCTCACCTTCGAGGTCGAGTTGCTCGGAATCCCGTCTGCGGCGCCCGCCGCGCCGCAGTGAACACGCGCGAGGACGCATTCGGTCATTGGGCGAGCCTCGAAGGCTCGCCGCGCCCCGGCGTCGTAATCATTCCCGACGTCTGGGGCGTCTCCGATCTGTATCGCCGCCTCGCCCAGCGGCTCGCGCAAGCAGGCTTCGCCGCACTCGTCGTCGACCAATACCGCTACACGGGGCGCGACGGCCTCGACGCCAGCAGCGTGATGCCGTTCATCGCGCAGCTCTCCGATCCGCTCGTGCTGCGCGCGGTGCAGGAGGCGATCCACGCGCTCGCCGCCACGCCCGATGTCGCCGGCCGCAAGCTCGGCCTGATCGGCTTCTGCATGGGCGGCCAGTACGCGCTGCTCGCCGCCTGCGCGTGCACGGGCCTCTCGGCCTGCGCGCCGTTCTACGGGATGGTGCGCTACGCCGCCGGCCTCGACGCCGTAAAGAAGCCGCGCCAGCCGCTCGACGCGCTCGCCGATCTCAGCTGCCCGGTGTTAGGGCTGTACGGCGCCGAGGACGCGCTGATCCCGGTAGCGGACGTCGAGGAATTGAAGCGGCGCCTCGCGCAGACGAAGCACGCACACGAAGTGCATCTTTACCCAGGCGCTGGGCACGCGTTCCTGAACGACACGCGCGCCGACGCCTACCGCCCCGAGGCCGCAGCCGACGCGTGGGCGCGGGTAGTGCCGTTCCTTCGCAAGCACTTGGCCTAAGGCTCAACGCGCGGGTCGACACACGAACAGCGCGAGCGTTCTGCCTCGAACTGAGTGACGTGTGACGCGCACCTCGAGCGGAGCGCGGCTGCCGCTCGCGTCGAGCAGCGCCGCGCGTGCGAGCTGCGGCTCGCTGCCTTCCGCCATCGCGTCGAGCAGAAGGCTCCACGCTGCGCGCTCCGCGGGCGCGGCGAGCGCGTCGAGTTCGCGCGCCAGTAGCTCGGGGCGACTCAGGCCGAGCAGGGCGCAGGCGGCGGGGTTCACGTCCACGACCCTGCCGCTGTCCACATCGACGGCGAGGAACACGTCGGCGACGCGGTCGATAGCCCCGGAGACCGCGCGGCGCGCGCTCGGCGTCGGGGCGCCGCTCACGCGCCGCGCATGCGCGCCACCGCTCAGCGCCGCCACGAACTGCGCGCGCAGCGCTGCGAGCGGCTCGACGACCTTTGCGCGGTCGGGCCCCGCGAGCGTGCCGGCGGCCTGGACCCACGCGTCGATCGCGCTGGCGCTTCTGCGCAGCGAGACGCGCAGGCCTTCGAGCGAGGGCTGCGCAGCTCCGCGTGCAAGCGCGAGCAGCGCGAAGGAGCGGAAGCGGCGCAGCGCCTCGGCTTCGGCGCTGGCGGCATCGAGCGCGCCCACGGCGCGCGCGGCCTCGCGCTCGATCGCGACGCGTTCGGCTACCAGCCACTGAGCGAGCGCGGGCTCCACCCGCGGCATTCTATCGCCTCAATCACCGCGATCTGCTGGCCGATAGTGGGCCTTATGTCGGACCAGACCGAAGTCCCCGAGGAAAAACGCCGCTTGATCGTTTCCCTAGCGCGGCCGACCGCTTTCGTCCCGCTCGCGCGCGCGATCCTCGGCCGCATGGGCTACGCGATCGTGCCGCTCGAGGAGTGGCAGGCGTACCCGCCGATCTCGAAACGCGAACCGGTGCTGTGTCTCGTGGACGATCGCATGCTCGCGAACTTCCCCAGCGAGCCTCCCTTCGACCGCCTGCCAATTCTTTTGCTCTCAGGCCGCGACCCCGGCGGCATCGAAGACCGCCGCGTGATCGGCGCGATCTCCCAGCCGGCCGGCCTGCACGAGCTGTATCGCGTGCTGCAACAGGTGATCGAGCCGATGCCGCGCGGCGCGCTGCGCGTGCCGACGAACTTCCCTGCGCGCATGCGCGGCGCTGATCGCGAGTGGACGGGCTCGGTGCTCTCGCTCTCCGAGAACGGCTGCCTGCTGCGCACGCCCGAAGCCGTGCCGCTCGGCAGCCAGCTCGAGATCTCGTTCGATCTGCCGCGCGTCGGCCGCATCGAGACGCGCGCCGAGGCCAGTTATCAGCTGATCCCCGATTTCGGCATCGTGTTCCAATCGACGCCCGCCGCCTCGCGCAACGCGATCCGCATTTTCGTGGAAGAGCATCTCGCCGCCGCGTAGTTGCCGCTCGGCGGGTGCTGCGCACCCGCGTTCTGCTCTCGGTTGACTTCGCTCGGCTTCGCAGACTTCGCCTCGCTGCGCGCTTCGGCGGTCGCTTCGCGCCCGCGTTCTGTTCGGTTGACTTCGCTCGGCTTCGCAGACTTCGCCTCGCTGCGCGCTTCGCTTGCGGCCCGAGATAAGCTGCGCGGCATGAGCGTTTTCGACTCGCGCAGCTTCGACTTGTTCGCACCCACGCCCGAGCACGCGCTGTTCCGCGAGACGCTGCGCGAGTTCACCGAGCGCGAGGTGGAGCCGCAGGCCGCAGCCCACGACCGCGCGGAGAAGTTCAACCACGCGCTCTTCAAGCGCGCCGGCGAGCTCGGCTTTCTGGGCGTGACATTGCCCGTCGAGTACGGCGGCTCCGGCCTCGACGCGAGCGCTGCCGTGCTGCTCTACGAAGAACTCTGCAGCTCCGACCCGGGCTTCGGGCTCGCGGTGCTCGCGCACTCCGTTTTGTTCGCGCAAAACCTCGCCGTCAACGGCAACGCGGAGCAGAAGCAGCGCATTCTGCCGAAGGCCGCCTCCGGCGAGTTCGTGTGCGGCATGTGCATGACCGAGCCGTCGGTCGGCACCGACGTGATGGCGATGAGGACGCGCGCGCGGCGCGACGGCGACGCGTACGTGCTCGATGGCACGAAGACCTTCATCACGAACGGCGGCATCGACGACACCACGCTCGGCGACGCCTTCGTCGTGTACGCCGCCAGCGGCGAGCGCTCGCTCAGCTCGTTCCTCGTCGAGAAAGGCATGCCGGGGTTTCGGCTCGGGCAGAAGTGGCGCGACAAGCTCGGCATGCGGGCTTCATTTACCGCGGAGCTCGTGTTCGACGGCGTGCGCGTGCCGCTGGCGAATCGCCTCGGCGAAGAAGGCCAAGGCACGCTGCAAATGATGCGCAACCTCGAAGTCGAGCGGCTCACGATCGCGGGCATGTCGCTCGGCATTGCGCGGCGCGCGATCGCCGTAATGACTGACTGGGCGAACCAACGCGTGAGCTACGGCGTGCCGATCCGCGAGCACGGGCAGGTGCAGCGCTACATCGCCGAGAGTTATGCCGAGTGGAGCGCGGCGCGCGCGTTCACCTACGACGTGGCACGCCGCATCGACCTCGCTGCTACCGGCCAGCGCGTCGCCGCCGACGCCGCGAAGCTCTTCACGGTGCAGATGGCCAAGCGCGCCGCCGACGCCGCGATCCAGGTGCTCGGCGGGTACGGCTACATGGGCGAGAACGTGGTCGAGCGTTTGTGGCGCGACAGCAAGCTGCTCGAGATCGGCGGCGGCACGCTCGAGGCGCACCATAAGAACATGACGAAGGACATCGCGCGCGATCCGGCGCGGTATCTGCGATGAAGAAGCGGCGCGAAGCGACGCGTGCAGTGACCCGCAGCCGAACGAAGACCCTGAGGCGCGAAACCGCGAACGGCGTCGCGCACATCGTTCTCGCTCGCGCCGCCGAGTACAACACGATCACGCCTCAGCTGCGCGACGAACTCGGCGCCGCGATCGACGCCGCCGACGCCGAACGCGACGTACGTGTGATCCTGCTGCGCGCGGAAGGCGCCGCGTTCTGCGCGGGCTACGGGCTCGATTGGTCTACGGCGGCGCAGTCCGAAGAGAAGAGGGCGCCTGCTCGACAGGCATTAGGGGCTGCGCCTTGGCAGCCGGCGAACGCGGATCGCCTTGCGCGCAAGAAGGCTTGGGATTCTGTGGTCGACGTGCGCATGATGGGCGAGTACGTCGCGACTTACATGAAGCTTTGGTACGCGAAGAAGCCGACGATCGCGGCGGTGCAGGGCTGGTGCATCGGCGGCGGCACGGACCTCGTGCTCTGCGCGGACTTGGTCGTCGCCGCCGAGAACGCGCGCTTTGGCTACCCGCCCTCGCGCGTCTGGGGCACGCCAACCACCGCGATGTGGGTCTATCGCATGGGCCTCGAGCAGGCGAAGCGATACATGCTTACGGGCGACGAGATTCCCGCTAAGACCGCGGCCGAGATCGGCATGATCCTCGAAACCGTCCCTGATAAGTCGCTGCTCGCGCACGCGACCCAGCTCGCGGAGCGCATGGCGCTCGTACCCACGAGCCAGCTCGTGATGCTGAAGCTGCTCTGCAACCAGACCGCCGAGAACATGGGCCTCGCGAGTTCGCGGCTGCTCGGCACGCTCTTCGACGGCATCGCGCGCCACACCCAAGAGGGCCTCGACTTCGTGACGCGCGCGCAGGACGTCGGTTTCCGCACTGCGGTGCGCGAGCGCGACGATCCGTTCGGTGATTACGGCAGCAGCAAGCTGCAAGCGCGCAGCAGGAATAGCGGCAGTCGCAGCCGCAAGAAGTAAGCGCGCGCGGCGCTCGCGATCCCGCGCGTGCTAACGCTCGCGCCATGTCCTTCCGCCTGCGTCTCCACATTCACGTGGACCCAGATCACTCGCTCGGCCCCGGCAAGATTGCGCTGCTCGAAGCGATCGACGCCGAGGGTTCGATCTCCGCGGCCGCGCGCGCCTTGGGCATGGCGTATCGCCACGCTTGGGAACTCGCCGACGATTTGAACCAGTGCTTTCGCACGCCTGTGGTCGTCACTGGCACAGGCGGCGCGGAGGGCGGCGGCGCCCAGCTCACCGCACTCGGAAAGAAACTAGTCGCGCGCTTTCGCGCGATGGAGCGCGCCGCGAACTCCGCGATCGCCGGCGACCTCGCGGCGCTCGGCGCGGAGCTCGCGGCTGCGCCTACGAAGCGGCTGCGCGCGAAGAAAAGCAGCGCGAAGCGGGCGAAGCGCTGAAGCGCGCTTCTATAGTCAGCCGGGAATAACGGACGCCGCTCGGCGGCGAAGGGGGACCCGGTGCGGAGGAAACTCGCGTGCGCAGCGCTCGCTTGCGCGTCGTTCTGGCTGACGGCGGCGCCAGCGCTGGCGGCGGAAGACGCGGTGATCCAGGAAGTGCTCGCGATCTTGAAGGAGCGCGGCATCGTCGACGAGGCGAAGTACAACGAGCTCGTCGGCAAGAACAAGGCGTACGAAACCAAGCAGGTCTCGCTGCTCAGCCAGATCGTGCTCACCGGAGATTTCCGCGGCCGCCTCGAGAACTACTGGTTCGACGAGGACGAACTCGGCACGGAGCCTGATAACCGCACCCGCGCGCGCTATCGGCTGCGCGTGGGGGCGATCGTGCCCGTCAACGAGTGGTTCAGCGCCGGCTTTCGGCTCGCGTCGGGCGAGCTCGAGAACCGCAGCACCAACCGCACGCTCGGCTCCGGCGTCGACTTCGATCGCGATCGCTTCGAGCTCGACGAGGCCTGGCTGCAGCTGAAGCTGCCGATCGAAGTGGGCGCGACCACGCTGGTGTTCGGCAAGCAGTCGAACCCGTTCCTGTGGAAGAACGGCAAGGACTACATGACCTGGGACCCGGACTACAGCCCGGAAGGCATCTCATTGCGCTTCGCGAGCCAGCCCACGGCGAAGCTCGGCCTGTTCGCGAGCGGCGGGTACTTCGTGCTCGAGGAATCGCGCACGACGAAGGACCCGCACTTCTTCGGGCTGCAGGGCGGCGCGACGCTGCAGGCGAGCGACAAGCTCTCGCTCGGCGGGCGCGTCACCTGGTTCAGCTACGCGTCGCTCAACTCGGGCTTCTTCACGCGCCAGGCGGCGTTCGGCAACGTCGCGCTCAGTGATAACTCGGACGGCAGCTTCGATCAGATCGAGATGAGCGCGTTCGCGCGCACGGCCTTCAATGCGAAGTGGCCGGTGCTCGTGCACGCGCATCTCGCGAAGAACCTCGACGCCGCGCCGATCCTCGGCGCAGGCGAGCAGGATCTCGGCTGGGGCGCCGCGATCGAGATCGGCGATGCCAAGCAGTTCGCGCTGTTAGGGGTCGGCTACTACCAGCTCGAAGCCGACTTCGGGCCTTCGCTCTACACCGACAGCGACGTGCTCGACGGCTTCACCAACCGCGAAGGCTGGGCCTTCTACGGCTCGCGCCAGATCCTCCCGAACACGGAGTTCTCGCTCGAGTTGTTCATGAGCGATGAACTCGAGAACGGCCTGCCGTTCATCACGTCGGTCACCGCAGCAGAGCGCCTGCGGCTGCGCTCCGATGTGATCGTGAAGTTCTGAGAGAAAGGAACTGGACATGCGGAACCTGATGGCTTTGCTGCGAACGCTCGCTTTCGCGTCGATCGCCTCAATGCTCGTGGCGGGCGCGGGCGCAGCGGAGGAGCGCGCGTTCATCACGCTCGCGACGACGACATCCACCCAGGATTCGGGCCTGCTCGACGAATTGCTGCCGAAGTTCAGCGCAGCCAGCGGCATCGACGTGCGGATGGTGGCGGTGGGCACCGGCCGCGCGATCGAGCTCGGCAGGAACGGCGACGCCGACGTGCTGCTCGTCCACGACCGCGCGTCGGAAGACGCGTTCGTTGCGGAAGGCCACGCCAGCGCGCGCCGCGATGTCATGTACAACGATTTTCTCGTCGTGGGCCCGAGCGCGGACCCCGCTGGCGCGAAGGGCCAAAGCTCGGCGACCGCGTTCCAACGCATCGCAGACAAGCGCGCGCCGTTCGTCTCGCGCGGCGACGACTCCGGCACGCACAAGGCGGAGAAGCGCCTCTGGGCCGGCGCGGCGCGCGATCCGCTGCCGGGCTCCGGCGTGTGGTACTTCGAAGCGGGCGGCGGCATGGGCGCGACGCTGGTGATGGCGAGCGAGAAGCTCGCCTACACGGTCACGGACCGCGCGACCTGGCTCGCGCTGAAGAATCCGCGCGGGCTCGTCGAGCTGGTGAACGGCGACCCGAAACTGCGTAACAACTACAGCGTGATGGTGGTGAGCGCGGCGAAGCATCCCGGCGTGAAGGCGGAGCTGGCGCTGCAGCTCGCGGATTGGCTGACAGGCACAGCGGGCCGCGAGGCGATTGCGGCGTTCCAGATCGTGGGCAAGCAGGTGTTCTTCCTCGAGTGACGATGGGCTCGCCGCGAAACGCGCGGCGGGCGCCTCGCGCTACTCGAGCAACTCGCCCGCGAGGAAGCGTCGCGCGGGCTCGCTGCGCGGCGCGGCGAAAAACTCACTCGCTGGCGTCTGCTCGAGCAGGCGTCCCTGGTGCAGGAACAGCACTTCGCTCGCAAGCCGGCGCGCCTGCGCGAGATCGTGGGTAGTCATCAGGACCTTTGCGCCCTCGTCGCGGATCGCGCAGATCGCGGTTTCGAGTTCGCGCGTGGCGCTCGGGTCGAGTGCTGCGGCGGGCTCGTCGAGGAATAACAGCTCGGGCTCCAGCGCCCAGGCGGTCGCGAGCGCGACGCGCTGCTGTTCGCCCACCGAGAGCGTGCGTGCCGGGCGCTGCGCATGCGCTGCTAACCGCGTCGCGCCGAGCACGCGCGCGACGCGTGCGGCCCGCTCGGCGCGCGGGATGCCACGCAGCGCGAGTGGATAATCAACGTTCGCGGCCACGCTGCGCCGCAATAACACCGGCCGCTGCAGCACGATCGCGTGCGCTTCGCGTGCGCGCCTAGCGCCCGCGCCGAGCCAGCGCACGGCGCCGCGCGAAGGCGAGAGCAGCCCGCTCGCGAGCCGCAGCACAAGGCTCTTGCCCGCGCCGTTGGGCCCCAACAACACGGAGATGCCGCCGGGCTCGATCTGGAACGCGAGTTCGCCGAGCAGCGTGCGTTCGTCAGCAGTGAAGCTGACGCCTGAAAAAGTGAGCGGCAGGATCGCGCTCGCCGAGTCGCGCTCGGCGCTGCGGTCAGGCGCCGGCACGACGCGCGACCTCCCGCAGGCCTTCGGTCGCGCCATTCACGAGTGCCGCGAGCGCAACGAGGATCATGCCCAGCGCGAGCGCCAGCGGGGTGTCGCCGCGGCTCGAGTGCAGCACGATCGCCGTTGTCATCGTGCGCGTTACGTGGGCGATGTTGCCGCCAACAATCATCACGGCGCCCACCTCGGCGATCGCGCGGCCGAGCCCTGCGAGCAGTGCGGTAGGCAGCGAGTAACGCGCCTCGACCAGCAGCGTCGCAGCGGCCCGCAGCCGCGAGGCGCCGAACGCGCGCAGCTGTTCGTCGTACTCGCGCGCCATGTCCTCGATTGTTTGCCGAGTTAGCGACGCGACGATCGGCATCACCAGCAGCGCCTGCGCGATCACCATCGCACTGGGCGTGAATAACAGTTCGTAGGCGCCGAGCGGGCCTTCGCGCGAGAACACGAGGTAGAGCCCGAGTCCGACCACGACCGGCGGCAGCGCCATGCCGGTGCTCAGCAGCGCCACGAGCACGCGCCGACCCGGGAAGCGCGCGACACCCAAGAAGGCGCCGAGCGGGAGGCCGATCAGCGCTGCGAGCACGAGCGCCGCAGCGCTCACGCGCAGCGAGAGCGAGACGATTTCGAGCAGCACCGCGTCGCCGCTGGCGATCAGCCGCCACGCCGTGGCGAATGCGTCCGCGATCTCAGCCATTAGGCGGACGGAGCGGCGAGGGCGGCGAGCGCTGCAGGCTCCCGAACCGGCAGCGAGCACTCGACGCCGCGGCACAGGTACGCGGCAGGCGCGCCCAGGGCGAGCGCTTTGCCGAGCAACCAGCTTGGATCGAGCAGCGCGCTGGCTTCGCCGGGCGCGGCGACGAGTACGTGCTCCTCGGGGCCGAGCGCTCGCCGCGCCGCGAGCGCGAGCGCCTCGGTGCGCGGGTCCGCAGCCGCGCCAACTACGACCGCGACGCCGAGCCCGCGCTCTGCCCAGGCGCCAGCGCGCGCCAGCGTGGGCAGCGCGTAGGGTGCTCGCTCCAGCGAGAACGCATGCGTGCGCAGCACGCGCTCCGCGGTGCTGCGCAACTCGCTGCGGCCGGAGAGCGTCGCGGCCCGTAACAACCCGACTACCGCGAGCCCGGCCGAGTGAGGCGTCGCGCCGTCGTGATCCGAGCGCGGCCGATGCACGAGCGCCTCGCCGTCCACGGGCGTGAAGAACAGATCGTTCTCGTCGGGGTCGAAGAAGCGCGCGCGGATTTCTTCAGCGACCTCGAGGGCGAGTGCGAGCCAACGCTCGCCGCATCCGGCGCGCTGGAGATCGAGCAGCGCCGCGAGCCAGGGCGCGAGATCGTCGAGGAATGCGGGCACCTTGGCGGCGCCTTCGGCGAACACGCGCAGCCACTTGCCCGAGCCGGGTTCGCGCAGGCGCGTAACGCAGAACTCGGCGAGCGCGACGGCATCGTCGAGTAGTGCCTCGTCGGCCTGCAGGCTGCCGGCGTACGCGAGCCCGGAGATCGTGAGCGCGTTCCAGCCGAGTAGGCGCTTTGTGTCGGTGGCGGGCGGGATGCGCTTCGCACGCGCGGCGTAGAGTTCTGCACGTTCGAGCGCAAAGTTCTCACGCGGCCCGCGCGCCTCGTCCCATAACACGTTCGCGTGCTCGAAGTTGCCGGGCTCGCGCACTGCGTACGCCGCACAGAACGCCGCGCTCCGCTCTGGGCCGAGCACGGCGCTCACCTCGTTCGGCGTCCACACGTAGAACTTGCCCTCGACGCCCTCGCTGTCGGCGTCCTGGCTCGCGTAACAACCGCCATCGGGCGCGCGCATCTCGCGGCGCAGCCAGGCCGCGGTCTCGACGATTGGCCACCACAGGCTGTCGTCACTCGCGCCCGTCTGCCGCCAGAGGTCGGCGTAGAAGCGCAACAACTGGCCCTGGTCGTAGAGCATCTTCTCGAAGTGCGGGACGCCCCAGTGGCCGTCGACGCAATAGCGGTGGAAACCGCCGGCGAGCGGGTCGTAGAGGCCGCGGCGCGACATCTCGTACGCGCTGTGGGTCATGTGCGCGAGCACCGCCTCGCGCTCGGGCGCGGGCAGCAGCGGCGCAGTCGCGAGCATTAGGTCGAGGTTCGACGGCGTCGGAAACTTCGGCCCCGCACCGAAACCGCCGTGCTCGGCGTCGGCGCCCTGCATCACGCGCCGCGCCGCCGTAATGAGTTGCTCCGCGCCGGGCAGCGCGCTCGCGACCCCGCGCGGCCGCTCGCGCAGCGCCACGAGCACCTGCCGCGCCGGTTCATCCACCTTGTCGCGCTGCTGGTGGTAGGCCCGATGCAAGCCTTCGAGCAGCTGGCGAAAGCTCGGCAGGCCGTGGCGGGGCTCAGGCGGGAAGTAGGTGCCGGCGTAGAAGGGCGAGCCGTCGGGCCGGCAGAACACCGTCAGGGGCCAACCGCCGTGCCCCTGCAGACGCATTACGGTGTCCATATAGATTTGATCGACGTCCGGCCGCTCCTCGCGGTCGACCTTCACCGGCACGAACCATTGATTCATCAGCGCCGCGATCGCGTCGTCCTCGAACGATTCGCGCTCCATCACGTGGCACCAGTGGCAAGCGCTGTAACCGATCGAGACGAGCAGCGGCTTGTCCTCGGCCTGCGCCTTGGCGAGCGCCTCGGCGCCCCACGGAAACCAATCGACGGGGTTGTGCATGTGCTGGCGCAAGTACGCGCTGGTTTCGCGCGCGAGGCGATTCGCCGGACGAGTCGTGTCGGACATCGCGGCGCAGTCTAGGCCGCATCGTTCCCACGCGAGCCTGCGCGCGGGCGGATTCTGCGCGCGGCGGAAGATGCGCGCGCCACTCGCTCGCCTACGTTGCGCGCATGCCGGCCCTAACGCGCGTAATTCTGCTGCCCGGCCGTGACGCCTCCGTGCGCCGCCGCCATCCGTGGCTGATGTCCGGTGCGGTCGCGCGCATCGAAGGAGTGGCGGCCGCAGGCGACTGGGTGAGCGTCGTCTCGGCAGAGGGCGAGACGCTCGGGCACGGGCATTATGGCCCGGCCTCGCAACTGCGCGTGCGGCTCTTCGAGTTCGGCGCGGAGACGCGTGGAGAAGAGCTGATCGAGCAGCGCCTGCGCGCGGCGATCGCTGCGCGCGCCGGGCACCCGCTGCTGGGCGACGTGAATGCGCTGCGGCTGGTGAATGCGGAGGGCGACGGCCTGCCTGGGCTGGTGGTGGACCGTTTCGGCGACGTGCTCGTCGTGCGTGCGGGCACCGCGGGCTGGCTGGCGCGGGGCGATGCGCTCGCCGCGCTGCTGCGCGACCTAACAGGCGCGCGCGTCGGCGTCGATCGGCCGGATGCCGCGGCGTTGCGCCGAGAGGGCGCAGCGGCCGAGCCGCGCACGCTCTGGGGAGAAGCGCCGAGTACACCCGTCGAGCTGCGCGAGCGCGGCCGCCGCTACTTCGCAGACGTGTCTCACGGCCAGAAAACCGGCTTCTACCTCGATCAGCGCGATGCCCGCGACCTCGTGCAGGTGCTCGCCTCGGGCAAGCGCGTGCTCGATCTGTTCTCGTACACCGGCGGCTTCGCGGTGGCGGCGCTGCACGGTGGGGCGGAGAAGGTGGTGCTGGTCGACTCGTCGCAAAGCGCACTCGCGCTGGCGGAACGCAACGTGCGCGCGGCGGGCGCTCGCGGTGAGCGAGCGCAGCTCGTGCAGGCCGATGCATTCGAGTTCGCGCGCAAGGAAGCGCGCGGCTTCGATCTTGCGATCGCGGACCCGCCGCCGCTCGCCAAGCGCAAGAGCGACGTCCAGCCCGCGGCGCGCGCGTACAAGGACGTGCTGCTTCACTTGTTACTGGCGGCGGCGCCGGGCGGGCGCGTGCTCGCGTTCTCCTGCTCGCACCATGTGGGCCCGGATTTGTTTCGCAAGATCGCGTTTGGCGCGGCGCTGGATGCCGGGCGCGAGGTGAGCGTGGCCGCCGAGCTGGGCGCACCGGCCGATCATCCCGTCTCGTTGTTTCACCCCGAGGGCCGTTACCTGAGCGGCCTCTTGCTCGAAGTGCGCGCGTGAAGGGCGCGGAACTCGACGCGCCGCTGACGGGCGCGGCGCGCTTCGTCGCGCAGCAGACGGGCGAACTCGAGCGCGTGTACTGCGAGACGCTGCTGCGCGAATTGCCTGCGCAGGCGCTGCTCGCCGCGCTCGAGCAGCGCCAGGCCGTGGACGGCTCGTTCGCGCCGTGGCGCCCGCAGGACGCGAACCCCGAGGCGGCGACCCGGCGCGCGCTCGCCTGGCTCGGCGCGCTCTCCCTAACAGATCACGCGCTGTCGGAGCGCGCGGTCGCGTTTCTTGCGGGACAGCAAGCGCCAGACGGTGGCTGGGGATCGCCGCTGCTTCCGCTCGAGCTGAGAGTCGCCGTCACCGGCGAGACGGCCGGCTGGCTCGGGCGCACGCCCTTCGCGCGCGAATCGCTGCTCGCCCGCGCCGAGGCATTCCTCGCGCGGGCCTACTCGCCAGACTTGTTGCAGAGTGGCGAGTACGCGCCACTGCTCGCCTACGCGCACGCATTCACGAGCCTGCACAGCGAGCTCGCCGACGAGGCGCTCGTCTGGTGCGGGCGCGAACTCGAGAAGGGCTGGCGCAGTGCGCAGTTCACGAGCCTGCAACTCGCGCGGGTGTTATTGCGCGCGCACGCGAAGGCACTGCCCGGCGCCCAGATCGAGGCGCGCGAGCTGACGCTCTCGCTGCTCGCCGCCCAAGCGCGCGACGGCGGCTGGCCCGAAGAGCCAGGGGCGGACCGAGTCGACGCCACGCTCGAGACGGTCGAGGCGCTGCTGCGGCTTCGCTGACGCGCCGCGTGCACGAGGCGTGCGGTTCGAGGCGAGACGAAGCGACGCAACGCGACGCATCGCATTGCGCAGAGAGGCAGCGGGGTCAGACCCCGCTGCCTCTCTGCGCTGGTCGACAGCGATCGGGAGTGTCTCGGTGATGAGCGCTTTCTTGCGGCGGCAGCCGAGTGCGCGTAACGACTGGCTGCACCCCGGGTCCCGCCGAGGTTCTTGTGGCGAGGTCGAAACGGATCGATGCGATTGGAGTCATTCACCATGTGACCGCGCGGGGGGTCGAGAGACGGACCATCTTCGAAGACGTCGTCGATCTGCGCGCCTTCGTGGCTCGGCTGTTGCGCTTGCTCTCGGAGTTGGGATTCACCTGCCTAGCCTGGGCGCTGATCCCCAATCACTTTCATCTGTTGGTGCGCCGCAACAAGGCGCCGCTCTCTCAGCTGATGGCGCGGCTCAACGGCCCCTTCGCCCAGCGTTTCAACCGGCGTCACGTCCGCGTAGGCCACCTATTTCAAGATCGATTCGTCTCTCGCCCCATTCTCGACGATGCCGATCTGATTGGTGTTATGCGCTACGTGCTCTTCAATCCCGTGCGGCATCGCGTCGTCTCAGCGCGCGAGCTAGAGCGATATCCCTGGTGCGCGTACGGTGCACTGGTCGGGTCGCGGAGGCCCTATGAGTTCGAGGCAACATCGGAAGCGCTCGCGGTTTTCGATGCGAACAAGAAGGTGGCGCGGGCTCGGTTGCGGGCGGCCCTCGCAGAACTCGCGCCGGAGATTTCGCCGGCTACGCGTGTCGAGGTGATCGCGCAGGCAGCTTGTGAACACTGGCGCGTTCCGCGTGGAGCGATCGGCTCGCGGCAACCCGAAGCCACCTGTGCCAGGGCCGAGGTGAGCGTGCGGGCGGTCGTCGAGTTCGGCATTCGCCCACGAGTGGTCGCCGAAGTGCTCGGGATCTCCCGAGCCGTCGTGCACCGCGCAGTCGCGAGTTCGCGTCTTAGCCAGAGAGGCGGCGGGGTCTGACCCCGCTGCCTCTCTGCGCTGACACTAAGCGTCGCGGCTCACTCTCCCGCGCCACACCGGCGCCCGCTTCTGTGCGAACGCGACCGGTCCCTCGACGCAGTCGGGCAGCGCGAACAAGCGCTTGTGGAGCGCCGTCTCGCGGCGCTCCACCTCCTCGGGCGCAAGCCCCGGCGCTTCCCATAACAGCTGCTTGCTGAGCGCAACCGAAACGGGCGCCGCATTCGCAGCGACGTCGCGCGCGAGCGCGAGCGCTGCGGGCAGCACCTCCGCCGCGGGCAGCACGCGCGTCGCGACTCCCAACGCCTCGATCTCGTCGCCCGTGTAGGTCCGCCCAGTCAGCAACAACTCCGCGGCGCGCGCGAGGCCGAGTGCGCGCGTCGCGGTCCAGTGCGCATACGCGTCGGGCATCGCACCGCGCCGCACTTGCACTACGCCGTATTTCCCCTCGCGCGCGACGAAGCGCAGGTCGCACTGCAGCGCGAGTGTTAGGCCGAGCCCGATCGCGTGGCCGTTCACCGCCGCGATCACGAGCTTGCGCACGCGAAACGCCGGAAACGCCACGGCGGCGGCGCTGAACGTGCTCGCGTCGTCGATGCGAAAGGTGTTCTCGGCGTCGCTCATGTCCGCGCCCGCGCAGAAGGCGCGCCCTGCGCCGGTGAGCACGACAGCGCGCACCGCATCGTCCTCGTCGCAGCGCCGATAGGCGTCCGAGAGCGCCTCGCCCATCGCCCCAGTGAATGCGTTTAGCTGTGCGGGCCGATCGAGCGTGAGGGTCGCGACGCCAAGCTCGTCGAGCTCGAAGCGCATAGGTGAGGTGCTCATCGGCGCAGGATAAGCGCGCGCCACTGCCCGCCGCGCCCGAGCCGCGCAAGAATCCGCCTCCCGCCTCCCGCGCTGCGAACGGAGCCCCGTTGCCGAACCTTGCTGCCCTTCACGAAGCGATCGCCGCCGCGGTGCCCGATGCAGAATGCCTCGTCTTCGCCGAGCGCCGCTTCAGCTGGCGCGAGATCACGGATCGCACGCGCCGCCTCGCCGCGGTGCTGCGCGGCGCAGGCCTCGGCTGCTCGCGCGAGCGCGCGGGCCTCGCGAACCACGAGTCGGGGCAAGATCACGTCGCGCTCTACCTCTACAACGGCAACGAGTATCTCGAGGGCATGCTCGGCGCGATGAAGGCGCGCTGCGCCCCGTTCAACGTGAACTACCGCTACGTCGACGAAGAGTTGATCTACCTGTTCGACAACGCCGACGCGAAGGCCGTGATCTTTCATGCGAGCTTCGCGCACGCGCTCGCGCGCATTCGCGAGAAGCTTCCGCAGGTGCGCCTGTGGCTGAGCGTCGAAGACGGCTCTGGCGAGCGGCTCTCAGGAGCCGTCGACTACGAGCAGGCTCTCGCGGCCGCGCGACCCGATCCGCCCCAACAACTGAGCGAGGACGACCTCTACATTCTTTACACCGGCGGCACCACCGGCATGCCCAAGGGCGTGTTATGGCGCCAGGACGAGATTCTGCGCGCAGCGCTGTTGCCGCCGCGCACGGAGCCGAGCACGGACGCGATCGTCGAGCGTGCGCGGCGTGGCGCGGGCCGCGTGCGCGCGCTGCCCACGCCGCCGTTCATGCACGGCGCCGCGCACTGGGCCGCCTTCACGCTCTGGCATTCGGGCGGCACGGTCTGCGTTGCGTCGCGGCCGCGCACGCTCGACCCCGACGATTTGTGGGCGACGGTCGAGCGCGAGCGCATCAGCGCGATGACGATCGTTGGCGACGCCTTCGCGCGCCCGCTGCTTGCTGCAATGCGCGAGCGCAGTTACGACCTCTCGTCGTTGCAAACCATTACGTCCGGCGGCGCGATTCTCAGCGCGCCCGTCAAGGACGAGTTGCTCGCAGCACTACCCGCCGTGCGCATCATCGACGTGCTCGGCTCCTCTGAGAGCGGCCAGCAGGCATCGCAAATCTCGCGGCACGGGAAGCAGGCGACGACTGGCGATTTCGAGCTGTCTGCGAGCAACGTCGTGCTCGCGGAGGATCTCTCCCGCATCGCGATGCCGGGCTCGGGCGAGAGCGGCTGGCTCGCGCGCAGCGGCCCGGTGCCGCTCGGTTATTACAAAGATCCGGAGAAGAGCGCGCGCACGTTCCCGGTGGTGGACGGCGTTCGCTACTCGGTGCCCGGTGACCGCGCGATCGCGCTACCGGACGGCGGCCTACGCCTGCTCGGCCGCGACGCCGTCAAGATCAACTCCGGCGGCGAAAAGATCTTTGCCGAAGAAGTCGAGCACGCGCTGAAGCACCACCCGGCAGTGTGGGACGCGGTCGTTACCGGCACGCCGCACCCGCGCTTTGGGCAGCAAGTGACCGCGGTCGTCGCGCTGCGCGCAGTGGCGCGCGTCTCGGAGGACGAATTGCGCGCGGCCTGCGAGCCGCACCTCGCCCGCTACAAGCTGCCGCGCGCCTTCGTGTTCGTGGACGAAGTGCTGCGCGCGCCGAGTGGCAAGGCCTACTACCGCTGGGCGAAGCAGGTCGCACTCGAGCGGCTCGGCGAGGCGAGTTGAGGCCTAGGATCGTCGCCACTCGCGCACGCGACTCGCGGATTTTCCGATGCAGATCGCAGTTCGATCGGGCTAGCGTGCGCCGCTTACTCAGGGGATTTTCCTGCGACTCGATTTCCTCGCGCAGCCCATGGTCGAACGCCGCGGTTCCCGCCTCGCCGCGGCTCGCGCGCCCCTAATCGCATGACGGAAAGCCGCACTCGCGAGGCGCAGCTCGCAGCGCTTCAGGCGCAGCGCATGCGCGTCGTCACGGCGCTCAGCGCGGCGATGATGCTCGTCTACTTCGGCTTCATCCTGCTCGTCGCCTTCGCGCCCGCGCGGCTGGGCACGCTGCTCGCTCCGGGCCTCTCGCTCGGCATCCTGTTAGGTGCCGCAGTGATCGTGCTGGCGTGGGCGTTCACCGCCATCTACGTGCGCTGGGCGAACAAGCATTACGACCCGGCGCTGCGCGCGCTCCGGCAACGCGACGCGGCGCAGCGCGATGGTTGAGGCCCGCGAGCCGAGCGGCATCGCGATGCTCTGGTTCTTCGCGTTCATCGCGACGACGCTCGGCATCACTTATTGGGCGGCGCGCCAGACGCGCAGCACCGAGCAGTTCTACGCCGCGGGCCGTTCGATCACGGCTCGGCAGAACGGCTTCGCGCTGGCCGGCGATTACATGAGCGCAGCGAGCTTCCTCGGCATCGCGGGGCTGGTCTCGACCACCGGCTTCGACGGCCTGATCTACTCGACGGGCTGGCTGGTCGGCTGGCCGATCGTGCTGTTCCTGATCGCGGAGCCGCTGCGCAACCTCGGGCGCTTCACCTTCGCGGACGTGGTCGCCCTGCGCATGCGCCAGGTGCCGGTGCGCATCGCGGCGGCCTGCGGAACGCTGGCGACCGTCACGTTCTACCTAATTGCCCAGATGGTCGGCGCGGGCAGCCTGGTCAAGCTGTTATTCGGCCTCTCCTACGAAACCGCGGTCGCGCTGACGGGCGCGGCCATGATCACCTACGTGCTGTTCGGCGGCATGATCGCGACCACCTGGGTGCAGATCGTGAAGGCCGGCCTCTTGCTCGCCGGCGCGACGCTGCTCGCCGGGCTCGTGCTCGCGCGCTTCGCGTTCAACCCCGCCGCGCTGTTCGCCGCGGCGGCGGCGCAGTACGGCGACGCCGTGCTCGCGCCTGGCAAGCTCGCCTCGAACCCGCTCGAAGCCGTCTCGCTCGGCCTCGCGCTGATGTTCGGCACCGCGGGCCTGCCGCACATCCTGATGCGCTTCTACACCGTGCCGGACGCGCGCGCGGCGCGGACCAGCGTCTTCTACGCGACCGGTCTGATCGGCTACTTCTACCTGATGACCTTCGTGCTCGGCTTCGGCGCGATGGTGCTGGTCGGCCCCGACGCGATCCGCGCGGTGGACCCGGGCGGAAACATGGCGGCGCCGCTGCTCGCCGAGCTGCTCGGCGGCACGCCCTTCCTC
>JANNRF010000372.1:0-7092 GCA_031401135.1 Deltaproteobacteria bacterium
CGCCTTTGCGTCATATGAAGCCGGCGGGCACTCGTCGAGGTTCTTAGGTGCGGCGGGGAAGGGCTCCTTCCAGCCCGCGACCGCGGTGAAGCCGATCGGCACGAGCGGCGTTTCGCCCGCGAGGCTCCACATGTCCACGCCGTCCTTGTTGCGCGTAAGACGCGGCGCGCGGTCGCGGAACTTCGCCGGCACGCGGCTCGACCACACATCGGCGGGCTCGGTGATGTGCGTGTCGGCGTCGATCACCCAGTCGCGGATTTCCATGTGCGCTCCTTCGCGTAAAGCGCGGCCAGCATACTCCGCTTGAACTGCGCGCCGCTGCGCGCCACGCTGCATTTCCTTCGGAGAACTCCCCCATGCCTCGTCTCACCGGCAAAGTCGCATTCATCACCGGCGCAGCGTCCGGCATCGGCGCGGCCTGCGCGCTGCGTTTCGCGCAAGAAGGCGCCTCGCTCGCGGGCTTCGATCTCAACAAGCCCGAGGGCGAAGCCGGCGCGGACTGGCTCGCCGGCGCGAAGCTCGCGCCTAACACGTTCTTCGAGACGGGCGACGTGCGCGACGAGGCGCGCGTTCGCGAAGTAGTCGCCGCCGCGAAGGAGCGCCTCGGGCGCATCGACGTGCTGGTGAACGCCGCCGGCGTCGCAGGCGGCGGGCTCGTGCACATGCTCGACGCCGCGGAGTGGGACCGCGTCGTGGATGTGAACCTGAAGGGCACCTTCCTCGCCTCGAAGCACGTGCTCGCCGTAATGCTCGCGCAGCAGAGCGGCTCGATCGTGAACATCGCGAGCGTCGAGGGCATCGAGGGCTTCCTCGGCGGAAGCTCCTACAACGCCTCGAAGGGCGGCGTGGTGCTGCTCACCAAGAACATGGCGATCGATTATGCGCGCGCCGGCATCCGCGTGAATGTGATCTGCCCCGGCTTCATCGATACGCCGATGTTCCGCGCGGTGATCCTGAACGGCCCCGCCGCCGCGCTCGCGCCGCAAATCAAGGAAGCGCACCAGCTCGGGCGCTGGGGCAAGCCGGTGGAGATCGCGAACGCAGCGCTCTTCCTCGCGAGCGAAGAGGCGAGTTTTGTTACGGGCGTGACGCTGCCCGTGGACGGCGGCTACACCGCGGGGCACCGGTTTTCGTTGGGGTGATGGTTCCCGACGCGGCGCGAGACGCAGCTCAGTTCCCGATCGCGAACGGCTCGTCGTCAAAGATCTTCGGGTGTGAGGTCCGTTCGCTTCGCGAGGCGCGCGAGCATTTTCGGCCCGATCTCGTCGCGTTCGTGAAACGCCCAAACGTAATCCGGCCATCCAGCTCGTTCGATCACGATGTGGGAGCCGCGTCGCCGCTTCTCCGCCCACCCGATTCTTCGCAGCGCCGCGAGTACGCGCGGCGCGCGGGCGCTTTGCCAGCGCATCTACGCAGCGGCCGAGGTCTCGAAACTCACACTCACCGGCCCGCGTGGGCACTCGCCGTGTTCGATGCGGTCGGCGATTACGCGTAGTGCCAGTGCCTGTGCCTTCGCGAGCGCTTCATCTGCGCTCGCGCCGTAGGCCATCGCCCCAGGGATCTCGACGACGTCGGCGATCCATCGCCCGTCGTCTTCTCGCTCGATTTCGACGCGGTAACTCATCGTCATGCTTCCACTCGGGACTTGGGGTTCGCGCAAGCTAGCCCCGTGCGATGAGCGCGGGAAGCGACCTCGTCCGCCATCGCACATCTCCGATACCGTCGCTCGATGCCGCCCGCGTTCGCGCTCTTCGCCGCCTGCCAACCGGGCCTCGAGCCGCTGCTTGCGCGCGAGCTCGCGGCGCTCGGCGCGGAGCCGCGTGCGACCGCGGGCGGCGTTGCGTTCGAGGGCGATCTGCGGCTCGCGATGCGCAGCTGTCTTTGGCTCGGTACGGCGAGCCACCTAATGCTTCGCCTCGCGGAGTTCCGCTGCCGCGCGCTGGGGGAGCTCGAGCGCAAAGCCGCGGAGTTGCCGTGGCGCGAGTGGCTGCGCCCGAACGTGGCGGTCGAGGTGCGCGCCGCCAGCCGCGGCTCGCGCGTTTATCACACGGGCGCAGTCGTGGAGCGCGTGCAGAGCGCCATCGCGACAGCGCTCGGCGCGGCGCCGCCGGCCCCAATCACCGCGGACTCGGCGGTGGCGCGCATTCACGCGCGCTTCTCGCGCGATGTGTGCACGATCTCGCTCGATGCGTCGAGCACCCCGCTGCACCGCCGCGGCTACCGCCTCGACGGCGCGAAGGCCCCGCTGCGCGAAGACCTCGCCCACGCGCTCGTGCTCGCGAGCGGCTGGACGCCCGAACTCGCGCTGCTCGATCCGTTCTGCGGCTCGGGCACGATCGCGATCGAAGCCGCTGCGCTCGCGCGCGGCCTCGCGCCGGGGCGGCTGCGCCCGCCGGCGCTGGAACATCTCGCGCTGTTCGAATCGAAGGTGTGGCGCGAGGTGGCCGAAGCCGCGCCGCCTAACACGCGCGCGCCGCAGATCTCCGCGAGCGATCGCGACGCAGGCGCGATCGCCGCCGCGTGCAGCAACGCGGCGCGCGCGGGCGTCGCGGATGCGGTCGAGTTCAAGCACGGCGCAGTAACGACGCATCCGTGGTTTCAGCCGGGTGCCGCGAAGCCGGAGCGAGGCGTGCTCGTCACGAACCCGCCCTATGGCCAGCGCATCTCGGAGGCGAACAAGCTGCAGACGCTTTATCAGGCGCTCGGCCATCGCGCGGGCCGCCTGGGCGCCGGCTGGCGCGTCGCGATCCTCGCCCACGATGTGCGGCTGGCGCGCCGCACAGGCCTAACGCTTCATGCGGCGTTCACCACGAAACACGGCGGTCTCGCTGTCACGGCCCTGACCGGCGCGGCGAGCGCCCGGGAACCGGCGCCGCTGCTGGGATAGCTTCGGACTTCGCTCCTGGAGCAGAGATGACAATCGCCCCCGACCTCGCATCGCTCGACATCTACGACCCGCTGCAATACGAGACGGCGTTCCCGCACGAGAAGTTCCGCCTCTTGCGCGAGCACGCGCCCGTGCACTGGCACCCGACCCCCGACGGCGACGGTTTCTGGTTGCTCTCACGCCATGCGGACGTAATCGCAGCTTCGAGCGATCCGCAGACCTTCTCCGCCGAACTCGGCGGCGTGGTGATCGAGGACCTCGAGCCGGAGCGACTCGCGCAGATGCGCGGGCAGCTGCTCGCGATGGATCCGCCGCACCACCGCGAAGTGCGTCGCAAAGTGCTGGTGGGTTTCACGCCGGGGCTGGTGGGTCGCATGGAGCCGTTCTTGCGCGAGCGCGCGCGCGCCGTAATGACAGCGGCCGCCGAGCGCGGAAGCTGCGACTTCGTGCACGAGATGGCGGCGCAGCTTCCGCTGCAAGTGGTCTGCGAGATTTTCGGGATCCCGGCCGAGGACCGCGGCTGGATCGTCGAGGCCGCCGACCGCGTGATCGGGCGCGACGACCCGGAGCTGGACCCTGAGAAATCTTCGGGCGCCGCGAGCTTCAAGTTGGGGGCCTTCGGCTTCAAGCTCGCGAGCGAGCGCGCCGGCAAGAACGGCGTCGACCTGATCTCGCAGCTGATGAACGCGCCCGGCGAAGCGGCCATAACACCCGTCCAGTTCGCCAGCCTGTTCATTCAGTTGTTCGTCGCGGGCAACGAGACGTCGCGCACGCTGCTCACCGGCACGCTCGTCGCGTTCAGCGAACGGCCGGACGCGTATCGCGAGCTCGAGCACGAACCGGCGCTGCTCGAGACTGCGATCGAGGAAATGCTGCGCTGGACGACGCCAGTGCATTACTTCCGGCGCACCGCCACGCGCGACGTCGAGTTCGCGGGCAGGAAGATCCGCGCGAGCCAGAAAGTGGTGCTGCACTACACGTCCGCCGATTTCGACGAGCGTGTGTTCGCAGACCCGTTTCGCTTCGAGATTCGACGCGACCCGAACCCGCACCTCGCTTTCGGCTGGGGCGAGCATTTCTGTCTCGGCGCGAAGCTCGCGCGGCTCGAGGCGCGCGTGTTCTGGGAGGAGTTCTTCGCGCGCTTCTCCGGCTTCGAGCTGGCAGGGCCAGTGCGCCGCATGCGCTCGAACCTCAACAACTCGCACAAAGAGATTCGTGTGCGGCTCGCGCCGCGTTGAGCGCGCTGGACGCACGCGCCGCCGCGACGCCGGCGCCGATCTCGAGCGCGCGCCTCGAACTCGTCGCGATGAGCGCCGCGTTCCATGCGGCGTCGCTTGCGCGAGACCGCCGCGCGATGGAGGGGCTGCTCGGCGCGCACGTGCCCGCGGATTGGCCGGAGGAACGCTTCGCCCGGCTCTTCCTGACGAAGCTGCGCGAAGACGCGAACCTCGCGCCCTGGCTCGCGCGAGCGCTCGTGCTGCGCGACGAGGGCCGCATGATCGGGCACGCGGGCTTTCACTCCGCGCCCGCGCCCCAATACCTCGAGAAGTTTTTGCCTCGCGCCATCGAGCTCGGGTACACGGTCTTTGCGAGCGAACGCCGCCGCGGCTACGCACGCGAAGCCGTCGCCTCGCTGATGGAGTTCGCGCGACGGGAGCATCCAGCGCTCACGGGCTTCGTGGCGTCGATCAGCCCTGATAACGAGCCATCCCTCGCGCTCGTGCGCAGCTTCGGTTTCGCGAAGATCGGCGAGTACGACGATCCCGAAGATGGGATCGAACACGTCTACGGGCTACGCGAGCCGGGCCCTGCCTCGCGCTGAATACGCGCGCCGAACCAGGCGTCATGGCGCGCGGCCTGCGAGTCGATACATGTCGAGCGCCGCAACTCAGCGGCAAAGGGAGAACGCATGAAGCGATTTCTGCTGATTTCGTTGGGAGCGCTAGCGCTCGGTCTTGCAATCGCGAGCTCGGCAAGCGCCGCCTCGGATTACTTCTTGAAGATCGATGGGATCGACGGTGAGTCGAGCTCGGCGGGCCACGAAGGTGCGCTCGCAGTGGAGTCGTACTCGTTCGGCGCTAGCCAGATGGGTTCGATGGGACACGGCGGCGGCATGAGCAGCGGACGACGCGCTGCTGCCCCGGCGGACCCCGCGACCGGCCCCGGCGTTGTGACCTTTTCGAAGCAGTACGACAAAGCGTCGCCGATGCTTGCCAAGGCGTGCGCAACCGGCCAGCACATCAAGTCCGCAACGCTCACACACTGCCAGGACGGTGCGTGCAAGACCTATGAGCTTCAGGACGTGCTGGTCAGCTCGGTCAGTATCAGCAACGACGGCAAGGGCGGTGTCACGGAGCAGCTGCGCTTCCGATATCACCAGTGGCGTTGGCAGAACGCGGCTGCGAGCAGCCTGCGCGAGAGCCCGACGCTGCAGTCGACCGGCGCCACGACCACGACGCCCACGAAGCCCAAGCCGAAGTGAGGCGTTGATCCCAGTCAGCACGCCGTTCTAGGCTGCGCTCCTCACACCCGAGAGGAGCGCAGCATGGCGGCAACCTGGAACGAGATCGCGAAGACCTTCGATGAGCGCGTACGCCGCATCGTGTGGTGCACGGTGACGACGATGGACACAAAGGGCCGCCCGTTCTCGCGCGTGCTCCACCCCGTCTGGGAAGGCGCGACGGGCTGGATCGCGACAGGCCGCCAGACGCTGAAGACGAAGCACTTGACTGGCAACGCGAATGTCGCGCTCAGTTATTGGGATCCGCAGCACGACACCGTGGTGGTGCAGGCGCGGGCCGAATGGCAGGACGACGCGCCCACCAAGCAGCGCGTCTGGGACCTGATCAAGCACGCGCCTGCGCCGATCGGCTACGACCCAGCGATGTTCTGGAAGGCCGGCGTGACCGACCCGACCTACGGCGCGCTGAAGATCACGCCCTACCGCGTGGACCTGCTCGCCGCGCAGGACATGATGGCGGGCAAGGGCCCGACCGTGTGGAGAGCCTGAACACGGCCGAGCCCATTCCTCTGCCAGCGCTTCGCTGCGCGCGGCGCCGCGGGAATGCGGGCATCGAGGCGCAGCCGGCGCGGAAGCCACTGTTCGATCTTCGCTCGCCCGTGGCTCGCTGCGCGCGGCGAAGCGCCGCTTGCTAGTCGTCGTGTTCGTCGTCGTCGCCGTCGTCGTGCTCGTCGTGATGCTCCTCGAGCTCGACCTCGATGGCAGTCAGGACGCCCAAGCTGTCTTCGGCGATCTCGATCTCCACGAACACGGGCGTTCCAGCGGTTAGGAGCGCGGCCAGATCGGTGCAGGCGCCGTCCTCGAACTCCGTGACATCGTCAAGCGTCGCAGTGGTTCCGAGCGCCGTGATCGAGCCCAGCACACCAACCTGCGGACAGGTCAGCGCGTCGAGAAAGCCTTCGACCTTCTGCTCGGGGATGCGCGGCGTCGAGTCGGCGCCGTCCGCGATGCCGTCGTCATCGCTGTCCGGCGTGAGCGGGTCGGAGCGGCCTTCGACCTCTTCGCCGTCCGTCAGTTGGTCCGCGTCGCTATCGGGGTTGTTCGCGGAAGTCCGCAGCTGCCGGGTCTCGCGGCAGTTGCTGAGGCCGTCGCCATCGAGGTCGCCCTCGCCGGTGGCCTGGAACAACGTCTCCGCGGCCGCGCAGTTCTTCTTCTTGCCTTTGGTCTTCGCGTCGCTTGCCGTCGGCAGCGCTAGGCAAAGGCCCAGCACCAGCGATCCACCAAGCGCCAAGCTCGTCTTGATTCCGTTCCGCATGAGCACTCCCTTCGCGCTGCCGCAGTTGGCATCGCGTCGGAGTCAACATCGGGACGGGAGCGCTGGCCGCGGGTGATCCGAGTCACCCGCGCCAGCGAAGCAGGCCTAATACGCGCTCGGGCCGCGCGTGCCGCCGTGGCGAACGCCAGCACTGCTGGGCCGCCGCCGCCCGCGGCCGGGCTGATGCGGCTTCACGTGCTCGGGGCGCGGAGCCTCGCCGTGATCGCCGCGCGGGTGCTGCGGCGCGTGCGATTGCTGCGCGCGGTGGGCGCTATGCCCGCCGTACGAAGCGCCGCCGCGCTGGGCGTTTCCGCCCTGCGAGCGGTTCGAGCGCTCGCGCGCCTTCTGCTCGCGGATCTTCGCGATGCGGTCCGTGCGCGAAACCTCGAGCTGCGCCTCGGGGCGCGCCTTGTAATCGAAGCCCTCGAC
>JANNRF010000373.1:0-8901 GCA_031401135.1 Deltaproteobacteria bacterium
TCGGCGCCGCGCGGCGGCTTTCGCACTACGAAGTGGACGAGCTGCTCGGCTTCGCGAGGGATCGCGAGGCGGCAAGTAAACGCGGAACCCGCGGCCCGCGCGGCGCAAACTCGCCGGCTCGCGGAGAAGCTCGCGACCCTCGCGGAAGTGATTGATTTCGCTGGAGTTTTCCGAGTAGACTAAGCCGCGTTGCAACCGGGAATGTGGTTTATGCGGATCTCCGGTCTCGAGTTCGCGCGAGCGACTTTGCTGTGCGCTGCTGCGACTGCGGCGCACGCCGAATCTGTTACGGGCGTCTGCCCCGACGGCAGCATCTTCATCGTGCAGCACGCGTCTCAGATCCCGTGCAAGCGCTCGAAGCAAGTCGAGCCCGGCGACGTGCCGCCGGTGCGGCCGGACTATCTGCCGAAACCGTACACCTGGAAGATCTGGTCGGAGCAGAACGACCCCAACAATCCGTACAACGTCGTGGATCAGGCGCGACAGGTGCGGGCGATGAGCGGCGCGGGAAACTCCGCTGCGCAGCCGGGCGCTGCCTCGGGTGGCGCGACGGAAGCGCAAGCGAGCGGCGTCGAGAGCGCCGCACTGGCGCCCGCGCCAGCTGCCTCGGCGCGTAACGTCGGTCCGCTGGCCCTCGGTCTCGGCGAGCAGGACCTCGCGGATCTGTTCGCGATCGTCGAACTCTCGCAGGAGCGCGCTCCGGCGCGCTTCGAACGCGAGACCGCGGACGGCGAGGGCATCTCCAAAGTCGCCTTCGCGCGCTCGCGTGCGTTCGAAGAGCGGCTGCTCGCCGCGTGGGAAGCGCGCGGCGGCCTCGAGAGCGATCAGATCCTGCTGTTCAGCGCGCGCTCGAACCGCCCGCAAGATTTCTGGCCGAACTTCACCTTCGTGCAGCAACACATCAGCTTCCAGCCTGACGCCTCGAGCGACCGCCAGCTAGGCGTGCTGCAAGGCCACCTCGGGCAGCTCGCCGAGGGCGAAGTGGTGCTCGGCTACATCGTGATGCCGCGAACCGTCGATCTCGCCGCGCAACTCGAGATCTATTGGGACGACCGGCACACGAGCGCGCGGTTCTAATCGGGGCGTTCGAGCAGAGCCATCACGGTGGGCGCGTTCTTGCTGTGGCACCTCGCGCGCTACTAGCCAGCGACGCTTCGTGGCGCGCACCCGGGCGCAATAGGCCATCGCAGAGAGGCAGTGGGGTGAGACCCCGTTGCCTCTCTGGAATGGCCGACTCTGGCCGGGTGTGCAGCGGTCACCCGGACACATTCGCGCGAGCCCGTTCGGTGGAACGTCCGAGGAGGCGCGGCCATCGAGCGAGCTAGCTAGCGCGGAAACGTCACGTAGAGCTGGGTGTAGAAGAGGCGGCCATCGGGCGCGCGCGCGATGCCGATGCCGGTCGCGTTGAACGGGCGGGCGACCAGGTTCTCGCGGTGCGCGGGGGAGTTCTGCCAGCCGGCGAACACAGCGTTGTGCGGGTTGGCCTCGTTCGTCTGGGCGACGTTCTCGCCTGCGAGCGTGTAGCCGCGCACGCCGGCGCGATCCAGGCGCTGCGGCCACTGCTCGCCGTCTGGGTTCTCGTGCGCAAAGAACGCGCGCGCGACCATGTCTTCGCTGTGAGCGCGCGCCACGGCGTCGAGATCCGCGCGGCGTTCGAGCGTGACGAGATGTTGCTCGATGCGAAACGCGTTCACCGCGAGGTGCAGGCGCTGCTCGAGGCGCGCGACGCCTGGGTCTTCCGCGAAGGCCCACGGCGCGCCGAGCGGGCCAAGACCCGCCAGCGCGAGCCACAGGCCCGTGAGCACCCAGAAGGCATGGCGCGGCGTGCGCGGCACTACCACTCCGTCTGCGACGGGTCGTCGCCGTCGTCGATGGCTTCGCTCACCACTTCGCGTTTCACGAGCTTCCCGGCCTGATAAAGCGAGCGCGTGTCGATCTTGCCGTCGCCGTCGCGGTCTTCGTCGCGGCGCGCGATGCGCTGTTCGTCATCGTAAACCGTAACGAGATCGAAGCGCCCATCGCCGTTGCGGTCTTCGCGTTCTTTGGCGAGCTGGCCGGCGCGGTAGAGCGATTCGCGATTTCGGTAGCCGTCGCCGTCGAGGTCTTGCTCCTGGCGCGCGAGCTTGCCGGCGGCGTCGTAATAAGACCAGACGTCGGGCGTGCCGTCGTAGTTGGCGTCGCGGCGCTGGCGGGAGGCTGCGCCGTCTTGCAGCTCGACCCAGGTGTCGATGCGGCCGTCGAGGTTCGAGTCCTCTTCGACGCGCGCATCGCGGCCTGTTATGGGATCGAGCCACGCGGTGCGGTCCGGGCGCGCGTCGCCGTTCTCGTCGAACTGCTCGCGTGCCGGGCGGCCGTGCTCGTCGCGATAGATCCAGTGATCCGGCGCGCCGTCGCCATCGCGATCGGCGACGCGGTCCGCAACGGGTGCGCTGCTCGGGGCGGGCGCGCGAGCGGGCGACATCGCGAGGAGCGCTGCGTGCGGCGGCGTGGGCTCGGCCGAGGGCGTGGCTGGATTCGACGGACTCGCAGCGCCTCGCCCACCGCGCAGCGCGGCGAGTTCGTCGGCGATGCTCGCGCTTCCAGAGCGCGGCGTTTTCGTGGCAAGTTGTTGGGGAGACTGGGCGCTCGTCGCGCCGGGTTGCTGCGGGGCCTCTGGCGCCGCTTGCCCGCGCCCGATGCGCTCGCGCGAGAGCAACTCGCGCCGCATGCGCTCCACCTCGGCGCGCTGATTCACGCTGGCAGGATCCTGCGCGCCGCTGTCACTCGTGCTGCTCGAACCCTGCTGCATGCCGTTGCGCACCGCGCCCGCCGCCGCGGCGCCCGCCGCGATCGGCGCCCCAACAACTGCGAGAGGCGCTCCGACTGCCGCGCGCGCCGCCTGCTTCGGGCTGTTCGTGCGCTTGTAGTCCTTCTCGTCGTACACGACCGAGCCGCCTAGCGACGAGTAGCCGTTCGGACAATCGGGCTGGCTGCCCATCGGCACTTGCTCGCCGGGCATCACGATCGTGGCGCACGCGCCGCGCTCGACGATCGGCGTCTCGCGATAGTTCTCCCAGCCGTTGCCGGTGCCGCAGCCGACACCGATCAGAGTCACCGCGATCCAGGCGCGCTTGTGCAGCATGAGAGCCCCCGTGGTGAGGGCGCGCCGAACACACGCCCCCGAGCGTTGGAGTGCAAGAAGCGTGCGCTCGCGGGCGGGCCTTCGAGACTGTGCGGGCGCGGCGCGGGGATGCCGCGCTTCGGTGCGTCTCGCTTGCATGCTCGTGAGAGGAGCCAAGTGGGCAGTCCGCTTCCTCGTGCGCGGAACGCGGTTTCCGCACCTAACGTGCGGCGCGATGTGCGGACGCTTCACACTCACACGTTCCGCGGCAGAAGTCGCGGAGCACTTCGGCCTCACGGCCGCGCCCGCCCACGAGCCGCGCTTCAACGTCGCGCCAAGTCAGTTGGTGCTGATCGTCCGCAAAGCACCGGCCGACCAGCAGCAGTTGGCGCCGATCGTCCGCAAAACGCCGGCCGACCCGCAGCGAGAATGCGTGCCTGTTCAGTGGGGCCTCGTGCCGTTCTGGGCGAAACACGCGAAGGACGCGGCGCGGCACATCAATGCGCGCAGCGAGACGCTGCCCGAGCGGCCGGCGTTTCGCGAAGCCGCTGAACGGCGGCGCTGTCTCGTGCCCGCGGACGGTTTCTACGAATGGCGCGGCGGCCGCAATGAGCGCGCGCCATTTCACATCGCGCTGCCGGGCGGCGAGCTGTTCGCGTTCGCAGGATTGTGGGAACGCTGGCTGCGGCCCGATGACGGCGGCGTGCTCGAGTCGGTTTCGATCGTGACGACCGCCGCGACGCCTAACATCCAGCCGCTCCACGCGCGCATGCCGATCGTGGTGGACCCCGCTGGTTACGACGCGTGGCTGGCGGCCGACGCGCGCGACGTGAAGGCCGTGCTGGCTTCGCTCCCGATTTCGCGCGGCGCGGCGCTCGTGGCGCGTGCGGTCTCAGTGCGCGTGAACGACGTGCGCAATGACGATGCCGCGTGCCTCGCGGCGGCGGAGCAGGGCGCGCTGTTCTGAGCGCAAGCGGCGCTTTGCCGCGCGCAGCGAGGCGCAGCCAAGCGAAGTCGAACAGTGGCCTCGGTGTTTGCTGCGCCACCCCGCTTGCATTCCCGCGACGCCGCGCCCAGCAAGCGGCGCTTCGCCGCGCGCAGCGAGGCGCAGCTTCGCTTCGCCAACGCGGTAGCAGCGGACGCGCAGCGTCCGCCCGCCGCACGCTCGCTTGCGGCGCGCGCAAGCCGCCTATCTTCGGCTGCATGCAACCCTTCGCGGAGCGGCTCTCAGCGCGCGATCGCTTGTTCCTCGATCTCGAGGGGCCGAACGCGCCGCAGCACGTCGCCGCGCTCTGCTTCCTCGACGTGGAGCCACTGCTCGGCGCGAGCGGCGGTATCGATCTCGCGCAGATTCGTGCGCTGGTGGCGACGCGGCTCCACCTCGTACCGCGCACGCGTCAGCGGCTCGCGTTCGTGCCGATCGATCAGCACCCGGTGTGGGTCGACGACGCGCACTTCGATCTCGCGCTGCACGTGCTGCACGACGCGCTGCCTGACCCGGGCGACGAGCGCGCCTTGAAGAAGCTCGTCGCGCGCTTGCTCGCCGAGCCCCTCGACCGCGAGCGCCCGCTCTGGGAGCTGTGGGTGATCGAGGGCCTTTCGCGCAGGCGTTGCGCCTTGCTCGCCAAGGTTCACCACTGCATGGTCGACGGCGTCGGCGGCTTCGAATGGTTCACGACGCTGCTCTCTGCCGCCCCAGGCGAGGAGCTGGCCGAAACGCCGAGCTGGCAGCCGCGGCCCGCGCCCGATCAAGACGAGTTGTTACGGCGCGAGGTTGGGCGGCGAGCCGAACAGTGGCTCGGAGCGCTGCAGCGCGTGCCGGGTTGGCTCGATCGTCGCGAGCAGATCAACGAGCTCGCAGCGCGCTTCTCAGAGCGCGCCTCCGCGCTGGGCGAGACGCTCGCTGCAGTGCTCTCGCCCGCGCCGGCGACTCCCTTCAACGCGCCGCTCGGCCCGGCCCGCAGCTTCGAGTGGCGCTCGCTCTCGATGGAGCGCGCTTCGGGGCTGCGCAAAGCAATCGGGGGAACACTCAACGAACTCGCGCTCGCGTGCGTCAGCGGCGCGCTGCGAGACCTAATGATCGCCGAGGGCGCAGCTGCCCCGGAGGTGACGTTGCGTGCGAGCGTGCCGGTGAACCGCCGCGGCGCCGAGGACGCGAGCACGGGCGGGAACCGCGTTTCGCTCTGCCTCGTCGACCTGCCCGTGGGTACGGCCGACGCGCGCGAGCGCCACGCGCGGGTGTGCGAATCGAGCGCGCGCGCAAAGGCTTCGAACCAGGTCGAGGGGCTCGATCTGCTCAGCGAGTTTGCGGAGTGGACGACTGGGGCGCTGCTGGGTGCGGCGGCGCGCGTGGCGATGCAAACCCGTCCGTTCAACCTCGTAGTCACGAACATCCCCGGGCCACGCCAACCGCTGCACTTGTTGGGGGCGCGGCTCGAGGCGCTCGCGCCCGCGGTGAATCTGGCGGATGGGCTCGGCCTCGGGGTCGCGCTCGTGAGCTACGCGGGCCAGCTCACGTTCGGCTGCGTCGCCGACCCGGAGCTGGTGCCGGGATTGGCGGCGTTCGCGGATGCCATCGTCCGGAGCTTCGAGGAACTCGAGAAGAGCGCGGCTACTCCGGAATCCTGAATGCTTCGCGGGCGACGCCGATGCGCGAGGCCGAAAGCATTAGGTCCGCGTCGGCCTCGGTGGCGTCGCCGAGCACGGCGCCGCGCGCGTAGCCGCGCAGCTGTGTCTTGGCCATGTGCACCGCGATCTCGGGCTTCGCCGCCATCTGCCGCGCGAGCTTGTCGGTTGCGGCGTCGAGTTCCGCCGCGGGCACGCAGCGGTGGATCACGTTCCAGCGCTCGGCCTGCGCGCCGTCGAAACGGTCGCAGGCGAGGATGATCTCGCGGGCGCGCGCGGCGCCCACCTCGTAGATCAGCTTCGGCGTCGCACCCCATAACAACGGGATGCCGAGGTCGACCTCCGGCACGTGAAACACGGTGTCTGCCGCGGCGACGCGGAAATCGCAGCAGAGCGCGAGCGCGAGGCCGCCGCCCACGGCGTGGCCGTGGACGCGCGCGATCGTAATCGCCTCGCAGTCCGCGATCGCGCTGCAGGCGCGGCGCCCGATCTGCGCGGCCCAGCGGCGCTCGCGCTCGGTCGCGCCCGAGGAGCGCCGCGTACGCCCCGAGGCGGGCGGATCTTTGCGATCGGCGCCGCCGCAGAACGAGAGCCCACGCCCGCCGAGCACGACCACGCGCACGTCCCACTCGCGTTGCAAGCGTCCGTAACAATCCGCGATCTCGTCGAGGGCGGTGGTGTTCAGCGCGTTGCGCTTCGCCGGGCGATTCATCCACACGCGCAGGATGCCGCCATCTTCGCGCGCGAGTTCGAGCGTCTCGTAACTGGGCAGGCTCACTTGGCGCGCAGCTCTTCGAGCGCCGCGAGGCGCGCGTCCTCAGTCGTGTAGTTGAACGTCGCGAGCACGCGGTCGACGTGCTGGCCGTAGCGCTGCTTCAGCTTGCGCGGGATCTCGTTCGGCGAACCGACCACCGCGAACTCTTCGAGGATGTCGTCCGTGATGCGGCGGCCCATCTCGTCCCACTCGCCGCGCTTGCTCATGGCGTTCAGCTCGCTCTGCAACTCGCCCCAGCCGTGCGCTTCGAGGACGGGCCGGTAGGCGGGCGTCGAGCCGTAGAACGCGATCTGCTTCGTCACCGCGGTGCGCGATTGCTCCCAGGCTTTTTCGTCGAGGCCCGTAACAACGAAGACGGGGTAGGCGAGCTGAAACTCGCTGCGCTTGCGGCCAGCCTTCGCGAGCCCGCGCTCGATGGCGGGCAGCGTGTGCTCGCGCACGTACTTCGCGGTGGTGAAGGCGTGGATGATCATGCCGTCGGCGGTCTCGCCGGCGACCTCGGTCATCAGCGGCCCGACCGCGGCGAGGAACACCTTGGGTGCGCCGTACTTCGTATCGAGCGGCGTGAACATCGGAGTCATCAGGGTGTGCGTGTAGTGGTCGCCGCGGAAGTTCAGCTTCTCGCCCTCGTACCAGCACTTCCAGATCGCGCGCATCGCGAGGATCAGCTCGCGCATGCGCGCTGCCGGCGAGGACCACGGCATACTGAAGCGCTTGGTGATGTGCGGCGCGATCTGCGAGCCGAGCCCGAGCACGAAGCGTCCCTTCGAGTAGGCGTTCAGGTCGTGGCCGATGTTCGCGAGGTTCATCGGGCTGCGCGCGAACGCCACAGCGATGGATGTCATCAACTCGACGCGCTGCGTGTGCTCGGCGGCGAGCAGCAGCGGGAAGAACGGATCGTGCGAAGTCTCGGCGGTCACGATCCCGTCGTAACCCTGCGCCTCGAGCCGATTCGCATTCTCAGGCACGCTCGCGAGATCCGCAGTCATCAATCCGGCGTCGATCTTCATCTGGAAGCTCCTAGCTAGGGACGTTGGTAGACGAACGCGACGAAACACCCCGGGACGTTCCACGACGAAATCCGCTGAGCGGCTGTCGCGGCCCGCACGCACTTTCGTCGTGGAACGTCCCGTGGTAGTTCGTCGCGGTGCGTGCGGTCATGGGAGGCCGGCGCCGGGCACGTCGACGCGGAGGCGTTCGATGCGCGAGCTGCGCGTGCGCAGGCAGTCGTACGGGGCGATCGAGCCCGCGCTCAGCACGAACAGGGTGCGGCGATCGGCGCCGCCGAGCATGCACGCGATCAGCATGCGCTCGCTCGCGATGCGCTGCGAGATGCGGCCGCCTTCGTGCACGCGCAGCAGTTCGCGGCTCAGCGGCGACGCGACCCAGATCGCGCCCTCGGCGTCGAGGCAGATGCCGTCGGGCACGGCGCCTTTGAGCTGCGCCCAGACGCGGCGGTTCGAGAGCGCGCCGCTCGCGGCGTCGATGTCGAAGGCCGTAAGCCGCGCGGCCATCGATTCGCCCACGATCAGCGTGCGCCCGTCTCCCGTAATCACTGCGCCGTTCGGGAACTGCAGATCGCTGGCGGCCACGCTGACGCGGCCGTCGGGCTGCACGAGCGCGAGCTTTGCGGCGCGCCCACTCGGCTGCGCGTGCAGGTTGAAGCCGAAGTTTCCGACGTACGCGCGGCCCGCCGCGTCGACCACCATATCGTTGCAATGATAAGTCGCGATGCTGGAGAGATCCGCGTGTACGGCGAAGCTGCCGTCGGCCTCGCGCCGTAGCAGCTTGCGGTCCTCCATCGACACGACCAGCAGGCGCCCATCGGGCAACCAGCCGAGCCCGGACGGGCACTCGGGCACGCGCGCGATCGCCTCCACCGCGCCGTCCTCGCTCGCCGCGTACACCCGCCGCGCGTGCATGTCCGAAAACCACAGACGCCCCGCGTGCCAACGCGGGCCTTCGAGAAACGCGAATCCATCGAGCCAAGGTTCGAGCTGCTGCGCCACGCAATTCTCCGTGCGATCGCGCAGCATGCATCGGCGATGCAGCGTTGCGCTACCGCTTCCCGCTTCGTATCGCGCCGAGGCCAAGAGGCGCCAACGCCGAGAGGTGACCAGCATGAAGTGGGTGATGTCGATCGCGTTCACGGATCCGGCGCAGTACGTGCCGCTCGCGCGCGCGGCGGAGGCCGCCGGCTTCGAGGCGATCGCGCTCTCCGATCACGTCGTGCACCCCGAGAAGATCCAGACGCCGTACCCGTACACGCCGAGCGGCGAGCCGCGCTGGCAGCCCTTCACGGCGTGGCCCGATCCCTGGGTGACCGCCGCACATCTCGCAGCCACCACCACCACGCTGCGCTTCGTCACCAGCATCTACGTGCTGCCGATGCGGAACCCGC
>JANNRF010000374.1:0-22868 GCA_031401135.1 Deltaproteobacteria bacterium
ATGGCTGCTGGCGGGCCGGGCGCAGCTTCCGCGCATCCTCGTCTTCGACGGCTCTGACGAAGTCGAGCGGCGCTGGGAAGCGGTCCGTCACGGCTCGCGCGTGAAGTGGCCGCTGCGTTGGCTCTTCGCGCGCTACTTCGATGGCTTCTGCCGGCGCGCGATTGGCGCCGCGAACCTCGTCTTCGCCCATAATGCCTCGATTCCGCGGCGCTATGCGGAGGCCTGGCGAACGCACTGCCACGAGTTCCCGCGCTCCTTCGTGACGGACGATCTACTGATCAGCGACGCCGCGCTGGAAGAGCGCGCGCTGCGGATCCGCACGGGAGACCCGCTCGTACTCGCGGTCGTCGGGCGCCAGGTTCCGATCAAGGCGACGGACCACGTGTTACGGGCGATCGCGCTTGCTCGCGCTCAGGGAGCGCGCATTCGACTGCTCGTGATCGGCGACGGCGCGTCCCTGACGAGTTACCGCGCGCTCGCAAGCGAGCTCGGGCTTCAACAGGAAGTCGAGTTCTGCGGTGCGGTGCCGTATGGAGACGCCCTCTTCCAGCTCTGGGATCGCGCTCACGCCACCGTGATCACCAACCTGACTGCGGAGATCAGCCGCAGCGTCCTGCTCAGCATGGCGCGCGGGATTCCCTTGATCATGTATGAAAACCCGGGCACCGACGCGATGCTGCCCGCGGCCGCCACGAGCCTAGTTCCGAGCGGCGACGTGACGGCTCTGGCGGATCGCTTCCTCCAGCACTTCCGCGAGCGCTCGGGGTTGAGCTCCCAGCTGCGCTTGGCACACCGCTTCGCCGCGGAGAACTCCCTCGAAACGTGCCACCGCAAGCGCGCTGAACTGGCTCGAGACCTGGTGACCGGCGCTCGCGCGCCGAAGCGTCGAGCCCGCTGAGCATGCGTTCTGACAGCGCGCGCGTGCTGCTGCATGTCGGCTTGCACAAGACCGGGACGACCTGGCTCCAGAACCGTGTGTTCGTGGACGAGCGGCTCGGCTTCGCGGCGCCGTGGGGCGGTCTTGCGGACATCGCGGTGCAGGAATTCTTGCTCGTCGATCCGCTCCACTTCGACGCGGCCAGCGTCGCGCAGCGCCTGCTCCCGCGCCTCAGCGAGGCAGCCGCGCGCGGTCTCGTCCCTGTCTTCTCGCACGAAGCGCTCTCGTCGCGCCCGCACGAAGGCCTCTATCACGCAGCGGTCGTCGCCGAGCGGCTGCGCGCGGTGTTCCCCGGCGCGCGCGTCGTGATCGGTCTTCGCGAGCAGAACGCCCTGCTGCTCTCGCTCTACCGCCAGCACGTTCGCAACGGCGGGCGCTTCACGCTGGAACAGTTCCTCGGCCTTGGCAGCGAGCCTGCTGGCTGGGCGCCGCCATGCCGCCTCGACTTCTTCGAGTTCGACCGCTTCGTCACGCTGTACCAACGGCACTTCGGACGCGAGTCCGTGCTCGTGCTTCCGCTCGAGATGCTCGCTCGCGATCCCACGGAGTACCTGCGCTCGTTGCGGCAATTCGCAGGACTGTCCGGTGATCCCGCTCCCCCCAGTCCGGAAGCCGAGAACGCCGGCTGGGGCGCGCGAACGCTCGCGACGATGCGGCTGCTGAATCATCTCGCGCTGCCAAACCCTCTCGGCCCCGAGCAAGGCCGGCTGGTGCGCGGCGCCCGTCGCGTCAGCCGCGTGTTCGACCGCACGGCGCCGCGCAGTGTGCACGCCTCGCTCGAGGCCCGCTGGAAGCTCTGGATCGCCGCGCGCGTGGGCGATCGGTTCCACGCGAGCAACTCGCGGCTCGCCGCAGCCACGGGCCTCCCGCTCGAGCGCCTTGGCTACCCGTGAGGAGGCTTCGCACGCGCGGTCCCGCGCGTTGCGACCGCGGCTCCCGCGAGAGCCGCGATGAACGGCACACTCGGCAAGTGGTAACGATCCTGCGCGACAGTCACGGCGTGCACCATTGCGAAATAAACCCAGATTGGGAGCGCGACCTCCGTGAGCAGCGCGCGTGAAGCGGTCGCGCGCATGCGCTGCGCGAATCCCGCGATCCCTAACAAGAGGAGCGCCCACCACGAGACGTTGGCCAGCGCCTTCAGTGCCGGGATCGCCCCGGCCGCGCCCGCTGCCCGCAGTCCGCGTTCGTTCCAGACGACGCCGATCGTCTCGGTCGCGTGAGTGATCGCCAGCTTGCGAGCCGCGAGCTCGAGAGCGCTGCCCGGATGTTCGAGCATCCAACGTTTCGCCTCCGCGCCGAGCCAAGCATCGCGGGCGGCGGCGTCCATTCGCGTTGCTGCCGGCGGGAGCGCCATGTACCTCCCGCTCGAATCCGGGTTATTGCCCATCCACAGGTTCGCGCCGCCATTGGCGGAGATGACGACCCAGCGACCGAAGAGCGCATGATTCCGCATCGACCAGGGCGCGATCGCCGCACTCATTACGCCGAGCGCGACAGCGGTCGAGAGCAGCGTGCGCGCGATCGGCGCTCCGCGAAACAGCGCCAACGCCCCGAGTGCGACGGCGAGCGGCAACGCGGTTGGGCGGACGAAGCTCGTGGCCGCGATCAACAGGCCCAACCCGGCGCCCGACGCGACGCTGGGAGTGCGCCAATGACGCTCGAACCACGCGACCCCCGCGAGCAGCGAGGCGTCGAAGGCCATCTCGCTCGTGAGCACGGTCGTGAGCACGATCTGCGTTGGAGAGAGCGCGACGACGAGGCCAGCCACCCAAGCCGCTCGCTCGCCGTACCAGCGTCCCGCGAGCCACGAGAGCAGTGCGAGCTTGGCGCCGAATAACAACGTGTTGACGAGAACGACAGCGCTGCCACCGGCTCCTACGAGCCCGAAAGCGAGCGCGTAGAGGGCGGGCGCGCCGGGCGGCCAGTACGCGTCGGGGGCATCAGCGCGCCACCCGAAGACGCCATGCTTTGCGAGGTTCGTCGCGAACGTGAAGTACGCGGCGCTGTCCGACACAGGGTCTACGGGTACGAGCGCCGACCATGCACCGCGAGCCAGGCCACCGAGGATCAGCAGCAGCGCCAGCCGGCGGCGGCTCGTCACTGCGCCGGGCTCTGTGAGGCAGTCGGCTCGATGAGCGCCCAGTGCGAGCCGAAATCGAGATCGAGGCGGCTGGCGCCACCGACGCGCGCGAGGATGATCGTTGCGCCGCGCTCGCCATCCGGCGCGAGCGGCGTGAGGACGCGAGCGAACCCGCCGCGCAGGACTGCGCTTCCCCGCACCGGCTCAGAGCGAAAGCGCTGTGCGCTCCCGTTCACCGCACACGAGCGCGCGGCCACGGTGACGAGCACCCGGCGCGAGCGCTCGAGCGGGAGCCCGTCGAGACTGCTGAACGCGACCGCAGCGTGGTTGCGCGCTTCGATCCGCACGCCCGAGAGCCGCAGTTGCTGGTGAGCGATCTCGCCCGAAGCAGCTTGCGTGCGCGCTGTATCGATTACGGCGATGCCCAACGAGAAGTCGCGCTGGAGTTCGCCCGAATCCGACGAGACGCGCTGCGCGTCTGCCGGGACAAAGCTCGCGTCCAGATCCGAGACGGTCTCGTCGGTGGAGATCGCGGCACGCGCGGCCCACGGCAGCTCGCTCGTCTCGGGCAACTCGACGGAGACGCGACTCCGCTCGACGAGCGTCGAGATCGCCGGCGAGCCCTCGGGCCTGCGATCCGATTCGAACGCGTCTCGGCGGCTGAGTCGCACGACGAAGCGCCGTTTCGCTGCAGAGATGTCGCCGCGGCGGTAGGCGAGCGCAGCTGCAGGCGCGAGCGCGATGATCGAGGGGTCGCCGGCCGAGAGATACGACGAGCTGGCGCCTGGCTTCTGTAGCGCGCGCTGCGCGTACGCATAAAGCACGAGCGCGTCCCAGCCTTGCAGCGAGGCGACGCCCGCGAGCCACATGGGCGTGTCGAAGCGCCTCTCTTGGGGCGGCTCGGCGAGGTTCCATTCGCTGACGGTGAGCGGTCGACCCGCCACCTGACCGGCCGCAATTCGCGCAATGAATCCGCCGCGCACGCGAGGATCGGCGCGGAGCGGGAGTCCACTTCCGTAGGCGTGCACGTCCACGAAGTCCTCGGCGCCGAGGGCCGCGAGCGCCGCAAACGATTCCTTGCTCCAAAAACTGGTGAGCGTGATCGGAACCCGCAGGCCGGCACTGCGCAGGCGCAAGCGCACACGCTGGGCCCAGTCCCGCTCGATCTGAGCAAGAAAGAGGCGCGCGGGTCCGGGGGCCCAGGTCTGCTCGAGCTGACGTATGTCGGCGCCCGTTCGCGCAGCGAACACCGCAGCGAGAGCGAGCAGGCGTGCGCGATGCCACGGGTGCTCGCGCGCGCTGAGGCGATTGCCGAAGTGAGACACGAGATCGTTCTCGTTGGTGATCAATACCAGCGCGAGCGCGGGGTCATCGACGTAGCGGAGCTTCGTCCAAGGATTGCGGTGCGTGAGCAGCGCGACGGCGAACTCCAGGATCAACTCCTCGAGGCGGGGATTCACGTAGGAGAAGCCCTGGCCGGTTCCGCCGCTGCGCAGCTTCGTGCCATCCACCTCGCCAAAGCCGGGAATCTCGTCGCCGGCTCGAAACGGGCGGCCCGTGTGGAGATCGAGCCAGACATAGACCCCCTGGTCGCGCAGTCGCGCGAACCAACGATCGAGCTTCGCGAGCGCGGCGGGAGCGATCCCGCGGCTCGTCTCGCCCGGAGCAATTAGGGAGTCCCGCACCCAGCCGGACGAGTCGTGGTGGTGAAGGCGGACGAGGTTGAAGCCGAGTCTCGCGATCCGCTCCGCGTGGCGATCGATCTCCTCGTCCGTGGAGCGGAAGATCGCGCCGGCAACAACATTGACGCCGAAGAAGCGCGCGGGGGTGCCGTCGGCGAACGCGAAGCTCTCGCCTCTTGCCTCGAGGAAACCGTGCTTTCCGGCGGGTCGATCGGCTGCAACTCTCGAGTCGATCGGCGCTTGGCCGAAGCGGACGCGCTCGGCCGGCCAATCTTGCTCATCCGCGCCGCACAGGTTCGGCGACGCGTTCGCGCCGATCGCGCTCGCCAGCGCGCAGGCGAGCAGGAAGCGCGCGCCCGCCGTGTTCATGCGCGGCTCTTGCCCCCGCCGAGCAGCCTGCGTCGACGCGAGAGGCCGCGCGCGAGGCTCGCCGGCTTCGCTTCCCCGGCAGCTTCGGGCTTCCCGCTCGTTGCGACCGCCGGCGCAGCCGCTGCCGCCAGCGACCTACGGTTGGCGAACCACGAGTGAGTCGCGCCCATCGTCAGGATCAGGATGAGATTCGGGAAGGCGTTCGCGAGGCAATCGACCCAATAGATAGTCATCATCACGCAGAACGCTGCGAGGGGCGCGAGCTCGGGGCGCGTCCACGAACCCGCGCGATAGCGGCGGACGAATAGGAACACCGGCAGCAGATACATGAAGAGCAGCGCCATCACCGCCAACCAACCCGCGCGACTCAGCGCGATGACCCACAGGCCGTCGGGCACCGAGCGCCCTTCCCCTTTCTCGGTTATGGCCTCGCCTCGCCCCCATCCTCCCCAACCTAACAATCGACGCTGCGCGGCGTGCTCGATGTACAGGTCCTCGCTCGTCACGCGCACCTCGAGCGACTGCAGCCGAAGCTCGTCGTAGGCGAGCGACGCTGTGCCGAGGATCCGCTCGGCGCTGAGGATGCCCGTGCCGCGGACCACCGGATAACTCGCGACGAGCGCGAGCAGGAGGATGAACGGCAGACCTTGCTTGAAGACGCGCGCGGCAAGGTAGATCCCGATGCCTATGAACATCAGCGTGAAGGCCCCAAAGCCCTTGCAGAGCAGCGTGGTGATCCCGAGCGCCCAGGCGAGCCAGCGGGTCGGCACACCGGCGATGCGCTTCAGCGCGCCGGATCCCGAGAGCCACGTGCAGATCACGGTCGACGTCGCCATCCACATCGCGACCATGAGCGAGCCCGACATGAACACCATCGGCCGGTAGCCGTCGTAGCGAAGCACCATGTAGAAGCGGACCGGGGAGAAGCCGTACAGCAGCGAGTGGAGCTGCGGCGAGGTGCGAATTTCCCACAGGCAGAGCGGCAGATAGAGCAGCCCGCCGATGACGATTCCGCGCGCGAGTTCGAGCAAGCCTTGCTGGTCGGAGAAGTAGGTGCGGCCCAGCCAATACGGCACGCCCCAGCCCAAGATCTGGACGAGCGAGGTGGACAGTCCGTCGTAGACGCCGAGGTCATTGCTCACGGAAGTCGCGATGCGGCTCGTGCACCAGACGAGCATCGGCAGATCGACCCAGCTCGGCCGCGTCCGCAACGGCCGTGCTCCGTCCAGCACGATCGAAGCCAGCAGCACCGAGAGGCTGACCGCGGTCTCCTTCGTGTACTCGGGCAGTCCGAGCGCGACGTAGCCGCCGTTCGGCAGGAACAGGAAGCCGAGCACGAACGACCAGAGCGCCGCCTTGCGCGCGCCCAGGCTCGCAAAGAGCGCCAGCACGAAGATAGGGAAGCCTAACAATGCGATCGGGACGAGGAACGTCGCCCCGCCGTCCGAGAAGCTCATCGCCGCCAGCTCGACAGGTCGCGGGCCAGCAACTTCTCGAGGGCGCGCGTGGGTTCGTCGAGGCGCGCGACGAGGCGAGCGCGATCCTCGAGGTCGAGCGGCGAGATGCGTTCGCGGTGCGCGGCCACACGCCGGCGCATCAGCCAGCGCGCGACCCGAGGGCCCTCCATCCAGGCCCGACCGCGAACGCGCGCCCGCTGCGGGACGAGATCGATCAGCCCCGACAGCCCCGACGCGCCCCGGATGCGGGCGAGTGCGCGACGCATGCTGCCGCGGGCCACGCGCGTGCCGGCGCGGTTCTCGGCTTCGAGACGGGGCGCGGGAACGCCGATCGCCGGGGCGCCGAGGAAACCGACGAGCGCGGCCCAGGTCGCGTCGGGGCGCGCGTGTAGATCCTCCAGCGCGAGGACATGCAGCGCGTCGCGCCGGAAGTGGGCGAGGAAGCGCTCGAGCTGAAGCGCGTAATTGCTCGCATCGATGATCTCGGGGACCTCATCGAGCGCGCGCGCGAAGGAAATGATCGGGCCGGTCCGCTTGATCGCCCGCTCCTCCATCAGGTGGCCGTAGTGGGAGTACGCGCGCTCGACGGGATGCCGCAACAAGTACACGAGCTTCACGCCCGGGAGATCCCGCGCGATGCGCGCGGCGACGTCGCCGTGGTGGGGCCAGCGCGAGTAACAAGTGGACGATTCGCCTGCGATCTGGTCCGCGCGCGCTCCCGCGAACAGCTTGGCGTACTCCCCGAGCCCCCGCGCGTAGCGTTCGTCGCGGCTGAAGAACTGCGGCTCCTTGGGCTCACACACGAAGATCGCCGGGTGGCTCGCTAGCAGCCCCCAGAGCGTCGTGGAGCCGGCTTTCATCGCGCCGATCACGATGAAGTCGGGCAAGCGCGGGACGCCGGGCACCGTCACGGAAAGCCCCGCCATGCGAACCCCGCCAGCAGGGCGAGCCCCGACGCAGCGAACGCGAGCAGATCCAGCTTCGGGAGCCAGAACCCGCGCGCGCCGACGAGCACAGCGAGCGGCCCGTAGCCGGCGACGCGGCCGGCAATTAGGCCGAGCAGCACACCGCGCGCGCCTCCCCACACGACGCTGCCAATCCAGATCCCGCCGAGCAGCAGCGCCGCCTGACTCACCTGAAGTAGGAAGTGCGATCGGGAGTCTCCGCTCGCCATCAGCACGCGTTCCGCGGAGACCGAGACGATCGCCGGAATCGTCGCGATTGCGAACAGCTGGAGCATCCAGCCGGCCTCGGCATAACGGCTGTCATACAGAGCGCGAATCACCTCGGGCCCGGTAATCGCGAGAACCCATAACACCGGTAGCGCAACCGCGAGGAGGGCGAGCCGGTAACCCTGCACCGCTTGTCTCTGCGCCCGCAAATCCAGGTGGCGCAGCCGCGCATAGACCGGGAACAGAACGTTTCCAGCGATCATCTGAACCACTTCGATCACTGCCTGGGGCAGCCCAATTGCGATTGCGTACACCCCGAGCTCCGTCTTGCTCATCATGGTCGCGAGCACGAGCGTGTCGGCGCGATGCAGGAGGTACGTCATCGCCGTCGCCACGAACACCCAGCGGCCGAAACGTTTGATCGCTTCCGCCGCATCCTTGTCCCATCGGAAGCGATCGCGGTAACCGGCGATCATGCGGTGGCTGAGCGCAACCTGGGCCACCGAGGTCGCGATTGCGCCCGCGACGAGCGCCCACACCGACGGCGCCGCGAGCGCCCAGCAGATCGCTACCGAGATCCCGAGCGCGCGCGCCGCGAAATCGCGGGCCACCGCCCGCCCCGGCCGCACTTGGCGCACGAGGAAAAACGTCGAGGTCGAGGTCAGGCCTTCTATCAGCGTGCAGACAGCCACGACGCGAATCAGCGTGGCCACCTCGGGATGGCTCTCGACTCGCGCCAGCCAATCCGCCCCGACCAACAGCGCGACGAAGAGGCCGACCCCGCGAAGCGCCTGCGCCGTCCAGGCCGTGTCGAGGAACGGGCGGTCGGCCCCGCGCGGATGCGAGACGATGCTGCCGCGAATCCCGAGATCGCTCAGCATGCGGGCGCCTTGCACGAGCGCGTGGACCACGAGCATCGAGCCGAAGGCCTCCGGCGCGAGCAGCCGAGTCATTAGGAGGTTGCTGCCGAAGCGGAGCAGCTCGCTCGCGCCTCGCCCGACCAGGGTGAAGGCGCCGCCGCGCATCGCCAGGCGGGCGAGATTGCTGCGCCGGCCCTCGCCCTTCACGGCGGCTGCTTCTTCTGTCGCGTTCAGCATCCGCGCATCCGACGGCGGCGCGGCGCGCGATCGGGCCAGCTTGGCCGTGCGTTGCGCAGCGGGCTCATTGCCGGTCGCTTCTCGCCTGCGCACCCCGGCTCGGGCCGACGGTCAGGCGACGGAGCAGCGCGCGCGGCGCGGCCCGCAGGAGCAAGTACGGAAGGTTTCGCACGAGATAGCGGCGCACCAGGCGATCCGGCTCTTCGAGCATGCGGTAGAGCCACTCGAAGCCGATGCGCTGCACCCAACGCGGAGCTCGGACGCGATGCCCAGCGATGAACGAGAGCGCCGCACCGCAGCCAAGGAACCACGTGCGCGGCAGATCCGGCGCAAGCGCCGCGGAGAGCAGCTCCTGCTTCGGCGACCCGAACGCGCAGTACACGAGATCTGGAACGGCGCGGCGCAGCACGTCAAGAATCGGGGTGAGTTCCTGTGGCGTTGGCGAAGCGCTCACCCGCGGCGCAGACCAGCCCACGACGTGGAGGCCCGCAAAGCGCTCTTCGAGCACACGCGCCGCTTCGGCAGCCACACCCGATTCGCCTCCGAGCAGATAGAGGGTCCGCTGTTCTCGCGCCGCGCGTTCGGCGAGCAACCAGACCAGATCAGAGCCTGCGATCCGCGCCGGCAACGGTGTGCCGGCAAGCCGCGCGAGCCACATCAACGGCACGCCGTCAGCAACCCGCAGCCCAGCGGAATTGAACAGCGCAGCCGTTTCGGCGTTCTCGTCGCACAGCTGAAGGATGTCCAGGTTCGGCGTCACGATCTGTCCACCGAGCCCGCTCTCCAGCGCCGCGAACACGGCATCGACACACTCGCGCGCGCTGATGCTTTGAATGCGGAGCGTGCCGACCCACACGAACTCGAACAATGCAACCCTCCCCGCAAGGCGATGCGAGCCCATCGGCGCGCGTTCCTCTCGAGGCTGAACATCGGCCGGAGGGAAGCGATCCAAGCATTCGATAGCCGACTTCCTCCACACGAATGCGGCCCGCGTAAGCCTCAGGGGCAGCGGTGGGGCATGACGATACGGCAAGCGTGCAACCCAGCCTCGGACTCGTCGCCTTGCGATCGCCGTCTCGGCCCCGCGCCGGGGACGACTCATTGGGGCCGCGCGTTCGTTGGAAACTGCCTCGCGCGACATCCGTGCAAACGCCGTGGAGCGGCGCGGCCCGACGGAAGCCCGAGCGCCCGTGCGGCACGTAGACCCGTTTCGCGCGGGCTCCAGTCCGGACGCATACGTACCCCGCGCAGCGTTCGAACAAATCTGCCACTACCTCGCCGCCAAGCTCGAGGCCGAACCCACCTGGGTCGGGATTGCCGGACCCCCCGGAGTTGGGAAGACGCTCCTCCTGCGCTTGTTGATGCAAAGGCTCGCGGCGCAGCTCACCCCCGTTTACGTGCCGAGCGGGGAACTTGCGCCGGCAGAGGTGGCTCGCTGGGTTGCCGCGCAGATCGGCGCAAGGGGCGAACCCGACACCGAGGTTGCGAACCGGCTGGCGCGCAAAGGTCGCCCGCTCCTACTGGCGATCGACGAGGCGCAGCTAGCGAGCGCCGAGCTGATCGCGTGGATCGAGCGCCAATGCCGATCGACCGGCGGCGTGCGTGCCGTCCTCGCGTGGACAGAACCCGAAGGGGAGCGCGCCCAGGGGCCGCTCGTGCGCTGTCCCACGCGCGTTTTCGTGGAGCCGCTCGAGCTCGGGGACGTGGCCACTTACATCGAGGCCCAACTCGCGCGCGCGGGTGCCACACCGGAGCAGCGCGCAGTCCTCGGCGGGCGCACTCTCGATCGCATCGCGCTAGCGAGCAACGGGAACCCGCGAATCATTCAGCGCTTAGCCGACGCCGAACTCGCGGCGCACGCCTGGCGCACGCGGACAACACCGGCGCACGTTCGCGGCGCGCTCCCGGAGCGCGCGACTGCGAGCGCACCGCGCGGCCCCCTGCCTGAAGCGAGCAGAGCCGCCGGCCCGTGGCGCCCCATTCTTTTCATCGCTGTCGTAGTGATCGCGCTCGTCGGCGCTGCTCTCCGTTTCGCTCGCTGACTGTTCAGCCTCGCCATGAGCACGCCGATACGGGCTCGCATGATCGACCGCGTTCTTCCGCCCATCCGTTCGAGCCGCGAAGCCGAGCCCGACCTCGAGCCTGCCATCGACGCGTTCGTATTCGGCCTCGGCGAGCTCGTCGATTCGTTCCAGGACGCAGAAGCGGCCAGCGCGATCGCGTCGCTCGAACAGCTCGCGAGCCGCTTGATCGCGCGTGCGAGCGAACTTGGTTTCGCACCGGTTTCCGATTCCGCCGAGCGCATCCGCTCGGCGTGCGGCGAGCGGAATCCCGAGGCTTTGCGTAAGGCCGTGCTCGATCTCACAGACCTCGCCCAGCGCGTACGGCGCGGACATCGCAGCGACGCGGCGTAACAAGCCCGTCGCGACTGGGGCTCGCTCACAGGAACGCCCACAGCGGCAGCGGCGCAAACACCACGAGCGCCCAGATCGCCGCGTTGGCGGTGGCGTGCGCGACGACGCACGCCACGAGATGTCCGCGCTGGTAGAGCCAAGCGTTGAGCGCGATACCCGTCGGTAGGGCGACCAGCCACTCCCACGGCGCGTGGCTGAACGTGAACCACAGAGCAGTCACGATGAAGCCGCGCCACGCAAAGCGCGCGATCGGCTCGTTTCGAAAGTCGCGGTAGCGATCGAAGACCTCCGCGAAACGCAGCACGAAGCTGCGCACGAACAGTTCCTCGACGAAGGGCGTGACGAGCGCAAAGCCCGCGAGGCGCAGACCGAGGGTGAGCGCTCGGCGGCCCTCCCCCATGAACTCGGGATCGAAGGCTGAGCCCTGCGGGAGTGCGGGCCATAACAAATACGGCGCCAGCCAAAGCGCGGCGATCGCGAGGCCGATTGCAATGTCGGCTAGCGTGCGCGTATCGATGGCGTAGCCACGCAGTTCCGGGTAGGCGCCGCCCCGCCAGAAGAACGTGATCAGCGCGGCAGGCGCGAGCACGCGCAGGGGGAACAGCAGCGAGGCCACGTTCGGCAGGCTCGACTGAAGTTCCACCAGCGCGAGGAACGCGGCGTAGGGTGCGAGATACGGAGCGGCGCCCGTGGGCAAGAGCGGCATCACGTGCTCTCTAGTTCAACGCGAACGCTGTCGGCAAGCGCGCGGACGCGCGGCGCAGGCAAGCAGCGCGGCGCAGGCGCCGAGCGCTGCGAGCGGCGGCTCGGGCACCGCGCGGCGCGGTGCAGGCGCTGCGTGCGTACCCCAGCCGGACTCCTCACGAGGTGAGATCTCGAGGCGAGGCTTCCGCGCCAACTCGAAAGCGGCGCGGTGCTCGCCCGGGAGGCGCGCAGACAATGCGAGATGCAGCACTGCCTCGTCGCCGCGAACGTCGCGAGGCAGTGCGATACGCGTCGGCAATGGAAACGCGGCCTGCGCGGACGGCGGGCCCGTCTCGCGCAGCGCCCCTGCCCCGAGCGCTCCCACCACAGCAAGCGCCGTCACCACACACCAACGCATTTCGCACTCCGCTGCGAGCGGAATCGGCGCGAGTTGCCGGTTGCTTGAGGAGATTGCCTGCGCGCGCGCCCCTCCCTCCCCGATTTCGGGCCGGCGTGATGACGAACCCCGCGAGCTTGCCAGCGGACGGCGGCTGCCCCTGCCGGACCCTTCGCTATCGCCTGCAGACCGAGCCGATGTTCGTGCACTGCTGCCTCTGCACTTGGTGCCAGCGCGAAAACGGCTCGGCGTTCGTGCTCGACGCAGTAATCGAGACGGAGCGTGTTCAAGTGCTCGCAGGCAACGCGATCCTCGTGCACACGGCATCGGCAAGCGGGCTCGGGCAACAGATCGCGCGCTGCCCGAGTTATCAGGTCGCGGTCTCGAGCCATTACGGGCGCGCGGGAGCGAACGCCACGTTCGCCCGCGTCGGCACGCTCGACGAGCCGAGGGCGCTGCCGCCCGACGTGCCCTCCCTCGCCGAGTACTACGAGAGCGCGGCCAAGCTGTGGCCCGCTGCAAGCCTCGCCCGACGGGCGGCGCTCGGCGGCACCGAACACGTAAACGACGCAGAGAGGCTGCTGGCGCCCCCGGCCGGAGTCGAACCGACGACAAACGGTTTAGGAAACCGCTGCTCTATCCGTCTGAGCTACGGGGGCGCGGGCGCGAACGCTAACCGTCGGACCGACGTTCTCCACCCGCCCCCTTGCGAGCAGCTCACGCGCGAGGTTCGCCGGCGCTTTTTTGCTCATGTGTCTGCCCGCTCTGGGCGATGCTCAAGCGCGATGAGCACCGACCGGCCCGCGAGTCTCCGAATGGCGCCCGCGGTTGCCCGCATGATCCCGTGGGCCGTCGTGTCGACGCTCGGTCTCATCGCACTGTTACGGTCGGCGAAGACTCTTCTTCGAATCCTTGCGCCTCACGGCCGCTGGGACGGGCTCGACCTCCGCTTCCGCTGGCGCGAGGTACAGGAGTGGTTCGCGGGCAGGCCCGTATACGGCACGCTGGAACACGCGGACTATCCGCCAGCTACACAGTTGCTGCTCTGGCCGTTCATCGGTTGGCTCGATGTTAGGCACGCACGCTGGCTCTGGACCGCGAGCATCGCGTTCATGCTCGTTTGGCTCGCGTTCGCGGTCGCCCGGGAGAGCGGACTGCGCAGTCGCCTCGCGCGCGTGTGCGTCGGACTCATTCCGGTCGCGAGCTATGCGACGGCAGCCACGTTCGTCGTCGGGCAGATGACGATCCACGTCTTGGCGTCTCTCGTGGCCGGGTTGATGATCTTGACTCGCGGGAGAACGCTGCGCGACGACCTGCTCGGCTCAATCGCTGTAGTCGCCGCACTCGCGAAGCCGTCGCTCTCGGTTCCGCTCGTGTGGGTGGCAGTGCTCGTCCCCGGACGGCTACGGCCAGCGGTGCTGATCGGAGGCGGGTATGCCGCGCTCACGCTTGGCGCTGCTCACTTCCAGAGCGGAGGCGTGTTCGCGCTGATCAACGGCTGGCTCGGGCAGTTCGGCAAGGTGGGCAGCTCGAAGAGTGCCGCGAACCTTCAGGCGCTCTTGGAATGGACAGGAATCGACGGCGCATTCTTGCCGATCGCCCTCGGCATATTCGTCCTGACCGGCGGGTGGGTGTGGCGCCATCGCCGCATCGACGTGTGGGTCCTAATTGGCGTGACCGCGCTGGTCGCGCGCTTCTGGACGTATCACCGCGAGTTCGACGACGCGATCGCCCTGCTGCCTGCGGTCGCCCTGCTGCGCCTCGCACGCTTCTCGCGCAGTGGACCGCGCGACTGGGCCGCAGCTGCGCTTGCTGGCGTGCTGCTCGCCATTCAACTGGCGCCCTATGCGGAAATTCGCCAGCTCGGAATGCGTTCGCTCTTCAATTTGACGCTGACCGTTTCGTTGCTCGCGGCGCTCGGATATTTGCTCTTTTCGGCGGCTCGGCAGCGGCGCGACTTGCTCGGGCGCGCGTCCCACCCGGGCCCCAATGCGCCAGAGGCCGAGGCGGACGATCCGCCCGAGGCGGGAGCGGCCTTCCCCCCATCGGCTGGCGGGACCCGAGGGCTCCAGTGGCTCTCCGTTTGCGTTGCGCTGCCCACGCTCGTCCTCGCCGCGGCGTACGCCTGGCTCTGTGTCGCGCATCAGACACTCTGGGTTTGGGACGAGGTCGTGCATGAGAGCGGCCGCTACACGCTGACGCAGACGGTCTTCTACTTCTCCCACTTCTTGCGTGAGATCCCAGCGCTGATCGCGATGGCGCTGTTCACCCTCGCCGCGCTTGGCGGGGCTTCCGTCCAGGACTCGAAGGCGGCTCCTTCGCGCCGGGGCACCTACACGGCGGCGCTGCTCGCGGCCGGTGCCCTCGCGCTGCTGGCCTTCGCGATCGCCGCGATTCAGCACGGCCCGGGCGAGGCGCTCCGCCACCTGCTGCAGGAATACACGCGCGACGACGTGGCTTCGTTTGGCTCCCACTGGCACTACCACTGGCTCAGCACGCTTTGGTTCGCGTTTGCGGCCCCGCTCCTCGTGCGGCTGGGCGCCCTCTGGGGTGGCGTCGCGCCGCGCTCGGACCGCACCAGGCATCGGCGCTCCTGGGTTGCAGCCTGGTTCTATTTCGGCGGCATGAGCCTCGTCTTCGGCTTCTCGGACGCGATCGCTATCGACCCGCTCTATATCGGTCATCAGGCGAGGGAGATCGCGACGCACACGCTGGTGACGCTGCCGATGGCGCTGGCGATCGCGGCGTGGATCGATCGAGGACACGCGAGTGTCGAGTCTGGGCCAAGGCTCACACCGGGATTCCAGTGGCGCGAACTCGCGGCCGTCGCGGCCGTCGCGGCGATTGCGATCTACCTCGGCATCGCGACGCTGGCGGACAACGTGGTCGCAGTCGGCCAGGGGAAGGGCGACCTCGCCAGCATGATTGCGGCGCACTTCTTCGAGCACAGCCTGGACTACGTATTCGTCGGGCTGCTGATCGGCGGTAGTTATGGCTTGTCCGCCGCGCGCTCCATCGATCTCGCCCGGCCGCCGAAGCGCGCGGCATCTCAGTAACGCAGCACCGCGTGGCACGGCACGTCGAGCGTCTTCGCGCCGCCGAGGGCGCTGAGTTCGATTAGGCAGCTCACGCCCGCGACTTCGCCGCCCGCCATGCGCGCGAGTTTCACTGCGGCTGCGGCGGTGCCGCCGGTCGCGATCAGGTCGTCGACCACGAGCACGCGCTGGCCGTGCGCCACGGCGTCGACGTGCATCTCGACGCGGTCTGCGCCGTATTCGAGGGCGTAGCTCGCGGCGAACGTGTCGAAGGGCAGCCTGCCCTCTTTGCGTACGAGCGCGAAGCCGGCGCCGAGCGCGAGCGCGACGGGCGCGCCGAAGATGAAGCCGCGCGACTCGATGCCGAGCACGCGCTCGATGCCGGCGCCGCGAAACGGCGCGGCGATCGCGTCGACGGCCGCGCGCAACGCCGCGGGGTTGAGCAGCAGCGGCGTGACGTCGCGAAACAGGATGCCCGCCTTCGGGAAATCGGGGATGTCGCGCACCAGGCGCTTCAGGTCGTCAGCGTTCACGTGGCCCTCGCATCGATTACGGCAGGTAGCGCAGCGGATCGCGCGGCGTCTGGCCGCGGCGCACCTCGAAGTGCACGATCGGGTTCCTCGCGCGCGCATTGCCCGTCTTCCCGACGTCGGCGATGTGCTGGCCGCGCTCCACGCGATCGCCCTTCTCGACGCGATTCCGCTTGTTATGGGCGTAGGCCGTTGAGTAGCTCGCGTCGTGTCGCACGACCACGATGTTGCCGTAACCGCCGAGGCGCCCAGCGAAAATCACGACGCCCGCCGCCGCGGCCCAGATCGGCGCACCGTCGCGGGTGCTGATGTCGATTCCCTCGTGAGGTCTCCCATTGCGAGTGCCGAAGCGCGAGCTGAGCACGCCGTGCACGGGCCAGCCGAGCGCGAGCCGCGCGGCATCGGCGTCGAGTTCGCGCTGCAGCGGCCCCGCGGGAGCGCTGCGTCGCGAGCCGGGGATCAGCAGCCGCGCGCCCACTTCGAGCGCGCGCGGGTCGCGCAGGCCGTTCGCGTCCATCAGCGCATCGACGCTCACGCCGTAGTGGAGCGCGATGCGGTAGAGGTTCTCGCCGCGCTGCACGACGTGCGTCGTGCTCGTCGGGCCAGGCGAAGCGCACGCGAGCAGCAGCGCTGCGGCGAGAGCGACGAGGCGTGCGGCGTGTGGGCGCCGTGCGCCGGTCACGCGGGGTATCCGTGCTCGCCAATTAGGTCCACGAAGCGGCACTGCCCGAGCGTCTCGCGCACGAAGCGCCCCGCGTGCGTCCTGCGCACGCGCAGCAGCAGCTGCGCGCCGCGCTTCCCGAACGGGCCGACGAGCCGCCCGCCGGGCGCGAGTTGTTCGAGCAGTGGCGCGGGCACGTCCGGGCCGCCCGCGGTGACGACGATCGCGTCGAAGGGCGCTTCGTTCGGCCAGCCGCGCGTGCCATCGCCCAAGTGCACGACGACGTTCGTGACGCCGAGCTGCTTGAGTGCGCTGCGCGCCCGCGCCGCGAGCTCGGGGATGCGCTCGATCGAGAGCACGCGCTCGGCGAGCCGCGCGAGCACCGCGGCCTGATAAGCCGAGCCAGTCCCAACTTCGAGCACGCGCTCCTTGCCGGTGAGTTCGAGCGCTTCGCTCATGGCCGCCACGATGCCGGGCGCGGAGATCGTCTGGCCCTCGCCGATCGGCAGCGCCGCATCTTCGTAGGCCTGATGACTCAGCGCGTCGGCGATCAGCAGATGGCGCGGGATGCTCGCGATCGCGGCGAGCACGCGCGGGTCGCGGATGCCGCCCTGCGCGAGGCGTTCGCAGAGGCGGCGGCGCGCGCTTGCGAAGAGATCTGCTTCCCTCGCGCGCAAGATCTCGACCACGTCGCCCCCCGGAAACGGCGCGGAAGCTACGAACTCGCGCGCTCGGGCGAAACCTCTTCGAGCTCGCGCGCGGCCGGCTCGGGCAGGAATAGGATCACCAACACCGCGGCGACAACGAAGCCCGGCAGAAGTGCGCTGATGGCCGCCGTGTGAGAGCCGAGCACGCCGTACAGAAAGGATTCGAGCACGAGGCCGAGCGAGCCGCCCAGCGTGGCGGCCAGCATGCGCGCGCTCGATGCGGTGCTGCGGTACGAGGTCGGAAACAGCTCGCTGCCGAGCGCGCGCACCAACACTGTCATGCCCTGCAGCCCGAACACCTGGACGATCCAGAGCGGGGCGATCCACCAGCCGCGCAAGTTGTAGAAGCCGAAGAAGGCCAGAGCTGTTAGGCAGAGCAGCCCCGCGAGCACTGGGCGCCGGCCGATGCGATCGCTCCACAGGCCGGCCGCAGGATTGCCCGCGAGCGCGAAGACGCCCGCTGCCAAGTAGAACAGCGGCACCTGGTGTTGCTCCCAGCCGTGCACCTCCTGCAGCGTCTTGATCATGAAGCCGCCGGCGGCGCCACTCGCGAAGTCCGCGCTGAACGCGATCGCGAACAGCGCTGCGGCGCGGCGGGGGTAGCTGACAAACAGCGAGCGCAGCGGACGCCAGAACCCCGCCTGCTCCGGCTTCGCGGCCAAGAAGCGCCCCGTCTCGGGGAGGCTGCGGCGCAGCCAAGCGAGCCAGACGAGCGGTAGCGCGCCGATGAAGTAGAGCGCACGCCATCCGAACGGCAGATAAGGCTCCGCCGCGAGACCGAACGCGGCGAGGCCGGAGCCGAGCGCGCCGAGCGCGCCTAACAGGCCGAGCCCGAAGCCGCGGTCTTTGGCCCCGAGCTCTTCGGTGACGACGACGATGGCAATCGCGGTCTCGGCGTAGAGGAAGCCGCGACCCAAACACTGGAAGACCGCGAACTGCAGTGCCGTTTGTGCAAACGCGGAGGCGAGCGTGGTGAGCGTGTAGCCGAGGATCGTCAGCAGCAAGATACGCCGGCGGCCGAAGCGGTCGGCCAGTAGGCCCGCGCCGAGCGCAAGCAGCACACCCATGCGGATCACCGCAGAGAGGCGACCGATCTCGTCCTCCGCGACGCCGAGCCCGCGTTGGAGCTGGAGCAACAGGGCGCCCAGCAAACCGATGTCGTAGTGGTCCACCAGCTCTGCCGCACCGAGCAGTCCGAGCACTTTCCATTGGCGGCGCGGCAGCTGCGGCATGCGCGCAGGCCAGGGCACGATGCGGGTCCAACGCGGAGCGCGTACGCGCGCGTCGTCGGGATTCGGCGGCGGCGCGGCGCTCAACTCGGTGGGGCTCCGGACTGATTGGGCTGCGATAGGGCGGGCAGCCTATCGACTAGGCGTCGAAGAGTCCGCAGACACCACGTCCCTGGCGGTAGGATGCGCAGCGTGAAGTGCGCCCTCGCCGCGTTGCTTTCGGTCTGCCTCGCCGGGCCTCTTCCCGTGAGTGCGGAGGCCGCGAGCGCGGAGTCCTCGCTCACTGGCCGCGTCATCGATGCCGCGAGCGGCGCGCCAATCGCAGGCGCACGTGTTACGGCCGAGCACGGCGAGCCCGCGTATCGCGTGACCGCGTTCAGCGCGGACGACGGCAGCTTCCGCGTGCCCGTTAGCGGCGACGTGGGTTCGTGGATCGTACGCGCGCGGCGGATCGGCTGGGAGGACGTGCGCGTCGACGGCGCGGCAGTAAACGCGCCCGTCGAGCTGCGCGCGCAGCGGCACACGAACCCCGCGGACGTCGCCGCGCAGCTCCCCGCGAACCATTGGTACGCGCTCGTGATGGAGGGCCTCGCACCCGCGGACGAGCACATGCTGAAGCGCGAGTGCACCTACTGCCATCAGCAAGGCGCGCCGTGGACGCGGCGCGTCCGCACGGCCGAAGACTGGGAGAAGATCCTCGCCCTAATGGGTCGGCGCGGGGCGATGTTGCCGCAGGCCTTGCGCGCGCGCGTGCCGGAGTTGTTCAACGGCGCGTACGACCCGAAGAGCGCGGTGCCGAAGCTGACGCGCGGCTGGCAGAACGCGGAAACGTTCGCGCCGCCGCCCAGCGCCGAAGTGCGCCGCGCGATCGTCGAAGAATGGGATCTCGGCGGCCGCGCCTCGATGCAGCACGACGTCGTCGTGCACCCGGACGGCACGCTCTACTCGGTGGACGGCGCGCAGGACGCGCTCTTCCGCCTCGATCCGCGCGTGCCCGGCGGCGCGCGCAAATCCTGGAAGATCGAGGTTCCCGGAGTCGCGGAGGGCGGCATCTTTGCCGGCGAGGACCGGCCGCAGTCGCAGGCTTCGAGCGCACACGTCGGCCCGCACTCGCTGCAAGTCGCGCCGGACGGCTCCGTCTGGATCACGCTCGCGATCGGCAATCGGCTGGCGCGCTTCGACGCAATAACCGAGACGTTCCAGATCCACGAAGTCGCGACCGGCTTCTATCCGCACACGCTGCGCTTCGATCGCAAGGGCGTGCTCTGGTACACGATGTCGGCCTCGAACCACGTCGGCCGCTTCGAGCCCGCTACGGGCAAGCAGACGCACATTCGCCTGCCCGCGCGCACGTGGGCGCAGGAGTTCGTGCTGCGCCTAATGCCCGTGATGTTCTGGCTCGATGACAACTTCGAGAGCGTCAACCTGCGCGGCGGCGCCGCCGAATCGAGCGACGGTTTCAACATGCCGGTGCCCTACGGCATCGACATCGCGCCGGACGGCGGCGTCTGGTTCAGCCAGTTGAACGAGAACCGCATCGGCCGCATCGATCCCGAGACGCTCGCCGTGGAGTTGATCGAGACGCCCTTCCCCGCGCCGCGGCGTTTGCGCTTCGACGCGCGCGGGCGGCTTTGGATCCCGAGCTTCACGACCGGGCATCTCGCGCTGTTCGACGTGAAGACGCGCGCGTTCATCGAGGACATCGCGCTGCCGATCACGCCGCTCGCGGGCGAGACGCCCTACGCGCTCGCGGTGAACCCGCGCACGCAGCACGTCTGGGTGTGCGGCACCAACAGCGACACCCTCATGCGTTACGAGCCCGAGACGCGACGCTTTACGGTGTACCCGCTGCCGACGCGGGTCACGTACACGCGCGAACTCGACTTCGACGCCGAAGGCCGCGTCTGGACGAGCGACTCGAACTCGCCGGCTTGGCAGATCGAGCGCGGCCAGCCGATCGTGCTGCGACTCGATCCGGATCCGGGCGCGCGCGCTGCGAGCATCGCGGCGCAGTGACGAGGGCCGCTGCGAGTTGTTGGGGACTCGCGCTCGCGGTGAGCAGCGCACTGGCGTGCGGTGAGGCAGCGCCGCCGCGCGCGCGGGGCGCGCCAGCGGTGGGCTGGAGTCATTGGGGCGGCGACGCGGCGGGCACGCGTTTCTCGCCACTCGATGAAATCGCGCCCGCGAACGTCGGCGAGCTCGAACGCGCGTGGACGTTTCGCACGGGCGACTGGGACCCGAGCGGCACCGTCCGCACTGGCTTCCAAGCCACACCCGTCTTGCGCGGCGACACGCTCTACTTCTGCTCGCCGTTCAACCGCGTGTTCGCCCTCGACGCGGAAACCGGCGCGCAGCGTTGGATCTACGACCCACGCATCGACAGCTCCGGCCACGGGCTCGTGTGTCGCGGCGTGACGCTCTGGGAGGATCCCACTGCGGCCGCGAGCGCCGCCTGCGCGGTGCGTGTGTTCACGGCCACGAACGACGCGCGCCTGATCGCGCTCGACGCGAAAAACGGCAAGCCGTGCGCGGACTTCGGCGTCAGCGGCGAGATTGACCTAGAGCGAGGCCTCGGGCGCATCGAGGCCGGCGAGGTGCGCGCCACCTCGCCGCCGACCGTGATTGGCGACGTCGTCGCGACCGGCGCGCAGATCTCCGACAACCAGCGCATCGACATGCCCGGCGGCGTGGTGCGCGGCTTCGATGCGCGCACAGGCGCGCTGCGCTGGGCCTTCGATCCCGCGCCGCCGGGAACGCCGCCGCTTCCGCCCGCGCCCGATGGCTCGCCTCAGTTCCACCGAGGAACGCCCAACGCGTGGGGCGTGTTCTCTGCCGACCCCGAGCGCGATCTCTTGTTCGTGCCCACCGGTAACCCGAGCAACGATTTCTACCGCGGCGCCGAACGCGGCGAGATCGATTATTACGGCAGCTCAGTCGTCGCCTTGCGCGGATCGACGGGCGAAGTCGCGTGGCGCTTTCAGACCGTGCACCACGACCTGTGGGACTACGACGTGGGCGCGCAGCCCACGCTCTTCGAGTTCGAGCTCGATGGCTCGCGCGTGCCCGCGCTCGCGCTCTCCACCAAGGTCGGACACATCTTCTTGCTGAACCGCGAGACGGGCGCGCCACTCTTCCCGGTCGAGGAGCGCGCCGTTCCGCGCAGCGATGCGCCCGGCGAGATCTCCGCGCCGACGCAGCCGATCCCGAGCTTCCCGCCGCCGCTCCATCCGCACAGCCTGCGCGAGACGGACCTGTTCGGCTTCACGCCCTGGGATCGCGGCGACTGCGCGAAGCAGGTCGCCAGCGTGCGCAACGAGGGCGCCTTCACGCCGCCGAGTCTCGCGGGCTCGGTGCAGTATCCCGGCGTCGCGGGCGGCGTGAACTGGGGCGGCGCCGCGCTCGATCCGGAGCGCGGCTTGTTATTCGTGACGCAGGCGCGGCTCGCGATGATCGAGCGGCTGGTGCCGCGCGCTGAAGCCGCCGACGCCGGGCCGCGTTCGCGCGCGCAGTGGATGGTCCCGATGTTAGGCGCGCCCTACGCGCTCGAGCAGCGCGTGTTCATCTCGCCGCTCGGCGTGCCGTGTACGAAGCCGCCTTGGAGCGAGCTGATTGCGATCGATCTCGGCAAGCGCGCGATTGCCTGGCGCGTGCCATTCGGTTCGACGCGCGGCCAGGCGCCCTGGCCGTTCTGGCTGAAGCTCGGCACGCCCAGCATGGGCGGCGCGCTCGCAACCCGCAGCGGGCTCCTCTTCATCGGCGCCGCGATGGACGGCTACCTGCGCGCCTACGACGCCACGAGCGGCGCAGAACTCTGGCGCGATCACCTGCCCGCCGGCGCGCACGCGAACCCAATGACCTACCGCGCGCGCACGGGCGGCCGTCAATTCGTAGTGATCGCCGCCGGCGGCCACACCAGCCTGCCGAGCGAGCGCGGCGACTACCTCGTGGCGTACGCGCTGTCGGAGTGAGGGAACCCGCGCCGACTAATCTTCGACGCACCACACACGCCGGGTGCTGCTGCAGGCCGCCGTACCTGGGGACCACGGCCAACTTGGGTTCGCAGTCGTGTCCCAGACGCTCTGCAGCGAGACCACAGTCCCGCTGCCGGAAGTCCCGCTCGTCCATTGACTGCAGTTGACGAGCCCCGGATTCGTGTTGAACGCGGAGGCCGATGCGCCGGTTCGAACCCAGCCGTTGATCAGGAGACCGGGAAAATCGCCGCCTGCCGGTGGACCCGAGCCCGCATCCGAGCCTGAGAAACCGAGCACAGGTTCGTACATGGCCCGAGAAGATATCGGAGGAGCCTGCGAGTCTCGTCGCGAGTGCCCCCACCGAACCCGCATCGCCCCGCCAGAAGCGCCGCACGTCGTCGCGGTAGCGGTCGTTCCATTCGAGCCAGCGCGCCGGAAAGCCG
>JANNRF010000375.1:0-2640 GCA_031401135.1 Deltaproteobacteria bacterium
CAGCACACCGACGAGATCCTGCGCGAGCTCGGCTACGGCGAGCGCATCGCTGCGCTGCGCGAGCAGAAGGTCGTCGCCTGAGCGCGGGAAATCCTGCGCCGCGCGCACCTCGCCCGCGGCGAGCGCCGGCCTCGCTGCTCGCCGCGTGTGCGCTCGGCGCAGTGCTCGGTGCAGATGCATTGAGCAGCGCGCTCGAGGTCGCGCGGCTCGGCGGCGAGCTCGACGCGCTCGCGCTCGCACGCGGCGCTGCACTCGTCGGCGTTGCGCTTGCCTGCGTGCTCCTGCGGCGCCCGCTGCTCGCGCTGGCACAGGCGGCGCTCGCGCTCTGGGTCTACAGCGATCTCGCCCCGGTCGTCGGCGACATCGCAGCGCACGGCTTCAAGCACCTAACAATGTTGCTGCGCCCGCTGCCGCTCGCCGCGCTCGCCTTCTTCCCGCTCGCGTTCTTCGGCTGGCGTGCGCTCGCTCGTTCGCCCGCTCCGCGAGACAAGGGAGTCTCCATGCCGCCCGCCGCCTCGCACCGCCGCTTCCTGCTCGTCGATCAGAGCCTCGTGCCGTTCGCGTTCAACTTCGTGTTGAACGGCGCGATCGCCTACGCGCTGTTCCGAAGCGCGGAGTTCGTCCCCTTCATCGGGCAGTCGAGCATCGTCGGCGACACCGTAATCACTTCGTTTCTGCTGCCCTTCGCCACCTGCCTGATCGTCACGGGGCTGATTCACAAGCAGGTCGCGGCCGGCAAGGTGCTCGCGCTCAGCCAGGCGCCGCGCGGCGGGCTCGGCGGATTTCTCGGCGCGCGCGGCAAGGCGCTGCGAGGCGCATTGCTTGGCCTCGCGGCCATCGCGCTGTTCGCAGCCCCGGCGCTGCTCGCGTTCTCGGCCGCCGGAATCGAGCAGCTCCCGCGCGATTCGTTCCTGTGGTTCAAGGCCGGTTACGCGGGCGCCCTCGCCGCGATCGTGCAGCCCGCAATCGCCTGGCTCGCGCTCGCTCCGCGCGCGGCCTAAGGCGGTCGCTGCGCGCCCGCTCGCTACCGCGTTGACTTCGCTCGCCTTCGGCTCGCTGCGCGCGGCGAAGCGCCGCTTGCGTCAGTCGCGAATCAGCTTCTTGCTCAGCAGCTCGCGCCCGGTCGCGACGAAGCCTTCGCCCACGTAGAGCTTTCGCGCGCCCTCGTTGCGCTGCTCCACTTCGAGGTGGAGTTGACGCACGCCGCACCCGCGCGCCTCGGTTTCGAGTGCGCGCAGCAGTGCGCCTCCGAGGCCGAGGCCGCGCAACTCGGGCGCGACGTAGAGCTCGTCGACGAACGCGTCGCGGCCGCGGAACTCGATGCTGTAGCCGAGGCAGAGCGCGGCGTAGCCGACTGCGCGGCCGGCTTTGCGCGCGATCAGCACGCAGCCGGCGCGCGAATCGCGGAGCAACTCGGCGACCGCCCTGCGCAGCGCGGCATCCCCGGACGCGTAGCCCTGCTCGCGCTGGAAGGCTTCGACGAGCCCGAGCAACTCGCCGAGATCCGCAGCATGAGCGCGCGCGATCGCCGCGCCCGCTTTCGCATCCTCCGCTGCTCGTGCAGGCTCGCTCTCGCGCTGTGCTGTTAGGCCGCGCCACGCGAGCGCACCGGCTGCTAACGCGAGCAGCTCGCCCGCGTGCAGCGCAAAGCCGAGCGCGTTCGGGGCGCCCGCGAGTGCGAGGCTCAGGCCGCGCGCGCCCGCGAGCCCGCCGTAGAGCGCGAGCTGCGCCGCGAGCCCGAGGCGCACTCGCTCCGCATCGCCGCGCGCCGCCAACGCGAGCAACGCTGCGCACGCGAGCTGCAAACCGCCGTACACCGCGCGCGCGTCGTTGTCTGCGCTGGCGTTCACGAGCGCGATCCCGACGCGCGCCGCGAACTCCTGCGGCGCAACCAAGAACGCGAGCCCGATCACGAGGAACGGGAGTGCACTCGCGAGCAAGACGAAACGAGCGAAACGCATCGCGCGATTCTATTGGGTGCGGGTTCGCGCGCTGCTCAGTTCGACCGCGCAGTGAAGGTGGCGATCAGGATCTCCGCTTCCAAGCCGCGCGGCGGGGGATCGAAGGGTGCAGCGCGAATTAGGGCTTTGAGGACGCCAGCGCCGACGGCACGATCCGATTTGCTCAGGAGCTTTGCGTAGGAAACGCAGCCGTCCGCGTCGACCTTACCCCGCCATTTCGGAAGTACTTTTCTTCTGACGGTTCGGAGGTAGCCCTCGAGTTCGGCCAGCTCGGCCGGCGGTCGAGCTGGCGGCCTGAAGGCGGGCGTCACCGTTACCGGCGCGAACGCAGCCGCGCTGACATCATCGGTGACTCGCGCGGGCGGCCGGCTGCAGCGAGGTCTGAAAGGGAACGGGCGACTCGGAGGGTGCAGCGCACGCCCGCCTCGGCGCGCTCTGCGCGCAGCCGAGAGCACAGCGCAAGCAATTGCGACAACGCGCCCCGCGCGCATGTCCACATCGCTCACGGCAGCCTAACACGGGCCCCGGCTAGCGAGTCCGAAAGTACGGGTTCTCAGGCGCGCTGCGCGCCGCCAATACTTCCTCGATCTTCGGCAAGCGGCTGGCGCCGGCGGCGAGCGCATCGCGCGTGGCAGCGAGGTTGTTGCGGTAGACGGCTTCCTCGTCGCGCGCCTCGGGC
>JANNRF010000376.1:0-2744 GCA_031401135.1 Deltaproteobacteria bacterium
ATCGCAGCGGCGCGGCTGTGGCGCACGGCGCACGCGCGCCGCGCAAAAACCTCTCGCTGCACTCGCTCGACCCGATCGACTTGCTCGCTTCGAAGCCGGAAGAACTCGCCGCTGCGCTGCGAGATTCGCTCGCGCTCGCGAGCGCAGACGAGTTGAACGCGACGCTTGTTACGAGCTTTCCGATCGCGCAGCTCGGCCGGGCGCTGCGTTTCATGGCGCAAGCTCGCCACGTCGGCAAAGTGGTCGTGTCGTTCGCGCAGCGCGGGGCCGCGAAGATCGCTCCGCTCGGCGTGCGGGAGCGCATCGCAGCGGGTGCCGTGCTCACGGTGGGTGACCTCAAGCGGCACCCCGCTCTGGCGCAGTGGCTCGCCGCGCAAGGCGCGCGAGAAATCGTTCGCGCTGGCGCAGCAGACGATCTCGAGGCGGCCGCGGCAAAGCTCAGCGCTCCGCTACGCGCCGTCGTGTTCGCGCCGGACGCGGAGGAGGCGCCCGCCGCGCTTGCCCGCGCGCGCGAACTCGCCTCGCTCGCGAGCGAACACGGCGTGGTGCTCACTTGGCTCGTGAGCGATGCCAACGCCGTGCTCGCACCCGAAGCAAACCCCGAGGCCGCGAGAATCGCAGCGGGCTTCGCTGAGATCGCGCCGGCGCGCCGCGCGCGCGGTGAGCCCGTAACAGCTCTCTGCCTCGGCCTCGCGGGCAGCGCCACGGCGGGCTCGCATGCGCTGCTCACGCGCATCGCCGAGTCCGAATTCGCGGCCTGCGTCCTCCACGCCACCGCGCCCACTGCCTGGGATTCCGCCAGCTCGCCGCTGCTGCGCGAACTCGGCGCCGCGAGCGCATCCACTGCCTCGAAGCTCAGCGCTGCGTCGCCAGCCGAGCGCCGCGCGCGCGTGCGCGAACTCGTCGCCGCCGCGCTCGCGCTCGTGCTGCGCCTCGACGCCAAAGGCCGCGCGCGCGTCGATTGGCACCGCCCCCTCAGCGAACTCGGTCTCGATTCCCTAATGGGCGTCGAGCTGCACACGCGCATCGAGGAGGCCGCAGGCGTCGAGATTCCGCCCGCGGTCCTGTTCGCAGAGCCCAATCTAGAAGCCGTCGTAGAGCGCTTGTGCGCGTCATTCGCCGGCAAAGCGCAGGAGCCGCGATGAACACCGCCCGCCTGATGACTGCCGACGGCATCGAGCTCGTGCTTACCGATCACCGCGGCGAAGGAACGCCCGTTGTGTTCGTGCACGGCTTCTCGAACGACCGCAGCGTGTGGGAAGACCTCGCGCTCGCGCTGCCCGCGCAATACCGCCCGATCGCGTACGACCTACGCGGCCACGGCGATTCCGCTTGGTCGATCGAGTGCCGCTACCACCTCCACGACCACGCGCGCGACCTGCTCGAAATCTTCGACGCGCTTCAGCTCGAACGCGCCGTCGTCCTCGGGCACTCGTTAGGCGGCAACGTCGCCACACTATTCGCGTCGAAGCATCCCGAGCGCGTGCGCTCGCTCGTCCTCGTAGACACGGGCCCGGCCCTCGGCGCCGACGCCTGGCGCCGGGCCTCCGGAGACGTGAGCGATCAGGCGCGCGCCTACGCCGACGTCGCCGAGTACCGCAAGTTGTTGGGTCTCGCCTACCCGATCGCAGCGAGCGCAGCGCTCGACCGCTTCGCACGCACGAGCCTCGTGCAGCGCCGCGACGGCCGCTTCGAGCCGAAGCTCGACCCGGTGTTATTGGAACTGCTCGGCACCGAGCGCGAGCTGCACGAAACCGAGGCCACGCTCTGGGACGCGCTCGCGAAACTCCGTTGCCCCGTGCTGCTCGCGCGTGGCGAACGCTCCGCGATGCTGCCCGAGCCGATCGCGCGCAAGATGGTGGAGCAAGTGATCGCGAACGCGCGGCTCGTGCAGATCCCGAACGCAGGGCACGCGGTGATGTTCGACAACGGGCCGGCGCTGAGCGCGGAGATCGAGACGTTTCTGGCGGCGCGGGCCTAACTCGCGCTCACCCCGCCTCCGTCTGCACCGCCTCCGGCATTGCGCGCTGGAACGCCTCCAGCGCGAGGCACTCATCGCGCACGCGCAGCAGCGCCGGCATGCCTGACAAGTCGCAGTCGAAGCGCACGGCGTTGTAGAGCTGCGGGACGAGGCAGCAATCTGCGAGCGTCGGCGCGTTGCCGTGGCAGAAGCGGCCGCTGGCGGCTTCGCGCAGGCGCGCTTCCACAGGGCGCAAGCCCGCCTCGATGAAGTGGCGATTCCACGCGGCCTTCGTCGCGTCGTCGGCGCCGAATCTCTCGCCGAGGTGCGCGACGACGCGCGTGTTTTGCAGCGGATGCGTCTCGCACGCGATTGCCAGCGCGAGCGAGCGCACGCGCGCGCGGCCCGCGGCATCGCGCGGGAGCAGCGGCGGCTCGGGGTGCGTCTCCTCGAGGTATTCGAGGATCGCGAGTGATTGGGGAATCACGGCATCGCCGTCCACGAGCGTCGGCACGAGCGCTTGCGGATTCATCGCGCGATACGCCGCCGCGTGCTGTTGCCCGCCGTCCCGCAACAAGTGCACTGGCACGCGCGTGAACGGGATGCGCTTCCACTCGAGCGCGATGCGCACGCGGTAGCTCGCGGAGGAACGCCAGTAGTCGTGGAGCTGGATTTTCAACAGATCGACGAGGTTCTACGTCGGAACTCGTGGCGGTCCACGGCGTCGGCTCACCCTCCGCAACGAGATACCCGACGACAGCTCCGACCTTGAGCAGGTTGCCGG
>JANNRF010000377.1:0-28934 GCA_031401135.1 Deltaproteobacteria bacterium
CTCAGCGGGGAATCACGCGGCGACGGACGCTCGACTACTCGCGGAGCTCGCCTCGATCGTCGAACGAAGCTGCGCGGAAGTCACTTCGTCAGCAGCCTGTTAGGTCGACAGCGCCTCCCTGGAGGTTCTCGGCCCTAAGGAATGGAATCCCTCGTTTTGCGTAGCTCCGGCCCAACGTCTTCGGTGTTGTTCCCTTTGTCACAATCTGGCAAAGGCTCTCCAAGGCCACTGTTCCGCTGTCGGCGACATCGGAGAACCATTCGCGGTCATGATGAACCAGTGACGTGACGACTTCATCCGGTAACGCGGCAGCAAGCTTCGCGTGGCGCCGAACACTGTCGGCCTTGTCGAGGATTGCAGCGATGCGAACTTGGTCGGGGAACGGGGGCAGCGGAATGACCACCCGTTCCATCACGGCCTTCGAAACTTCCTTGAAGGTTGCACCCGACCCCATGTCGGCGATGCGCGGGGCCATGTGCCGCATGCACCAATAGAGGTAGCGAGTGTTCACGCTTGGGCCCGGTACCAGGCTCTTGAAACCCTGATTCGTGCACATCGGACTCCCGGCGATTGCTACGAGGCCGATCGGTGCCCGGGAGGAAAAGAGCACCGAGCCAGCTGGCATAATCGCGGCCGAACAGCTCCGGTGGCCTGCCTCTGTGATCCGCTCTGCCGTAGTCTCTAGAACCGACTGATCGAGGCCACTTAGGTCGCGCGGCGTAGCCCACAGGATCTCTCCGCCCCAATATCGCTTCACCTCTCGGCTCGGCGTGGCTCCCGAAACAATCGAGCAGCAGTCAGGAAGTCTCACCTCCGGCCACCGCAAGTTCGTTTTCATCTGGCAGACGCGAGGAGTCGTTTGAGGTCGGAAAGGTCAGCTTGGATCTCTGCCTCAACCGTTTCAAGGCGCCCGAGGATTTCTTGCGGGGTATCGAGCTTCTGCTCCTGGTACACCACGTCCTTGTATCGCGTGAAAGAGAGGTCGTAGTCCTTTTCCCTAATCTCTCGGGCCTCAACTAGGAACACCTTCTTCGTTCGATCAGTGTCCTTGGGACTTCTCCGCTTCCATGCCTCCACGCAATCGGGTAGATCATTCTCATCGGTCTCGTCGCGTTTGTCGTCGAGGGAGAAACCGTCTGCCTCTACTTCGTAGAAGAAGACATGGTCTGTGCGGCCCCCTCGCGCGAACAACAAGATCGCGGTCGAGACACCCGCGTAGGGCTTGAACACTCCCGATGGGAGCGAGATCACTGCTTCGAGCTGATTGTCGTCGACAAGCATCTTCCGAAGCGTAACGTGCGCGTTCGAGGTGCCAAACAGAACACCGTCCGGAACAATCACAGCCGCGCGACCGCCAGGGCTCTTGAGCATCCGCAGCGTGAGGGCCAAGAAGAGCAGCTCGGTCTTCTTGGTCTTGACCTTGCTTGTCAGAGTCGGATCGACGTCCTCCGAGTCTAGGCTTCCTTTGAACGGCGGATTGGCGAGAATCACGTCGAAGCGATTCTCAGCGAGGTCGGGGCGTGACTCACGGAAGCCACGGCTCAGCGTGTCTTGGTAGTAGATGTGCGGGTTCGCGACATCGTGAAGCATCAGGTTCATCGCCGCGATGCGCAGCATGGTGATGTCGAAGTCGAAGCCGTAGAACATTCCCTTCTGGATGTGATCGCGATACGGCTCGAGGAGATCCCCGCTCGGAATGCGCGAGGTCTCGCCGTCTTCCTCGTGTTCGATCCAGCCGGGCTCGGACGTGTACTTCTCGAGGAGGTACTGCATCGTGCCCACGAGGAAACCCGCGGTGCCGCATGCTGGGTCGCCGATCACCTCGGTGGGTTTCGGGTCGAGCATCTCGACCATTAGGCGGATGATGTGGCGCGGGGTGCGGAACTGACCATTGATGCCGGCAGTCGTGAGCTTCGAGAGCAAGTACTCGTAGAGATCGCCTTTGGTGTCGCCCTGCCCAAGCGGGAGTTCGTCGATCAACTTGACCGCAGCCAACACCAAGCTGGCCTTCGGGATTAGGAGCTGCGCGTCCTTCAAATAGGAGCCGAACGCGGTCTCCTTTCCGCCCATCTCGCGCATGTGACGGAAGAGCCCATCTCGCACGAGCACGAGCATCTTCTCCGCTTCACCGATGTGCTTGAAGCTCTGCCAGCGCAGGTGTTGCTGATCGGGGCGGAAGAGGCGTCCAGGGAAATCCGTTCCTCTGTTGGTCCGCGTCCACTGGCGTTCGTACAGCGTCTCTCGCATGTCGAGAAGGCGCGCGAACATCAGGAATGAGATCTGCTCGATCACAGTGAGCGGGTTCGTGATGCCGCCCGTCCAGAACTGCTCCCAGAGCTTGTCGATCTGGCCGCGGAGCTTGCCGTTGATCATGAAGCGGTTTCCCCTGGATTCTCAGTGGACTTGGGTGAGGTCTGGATTCTCGAAGCTTGCGATCAGGTCGAGCAGCTCGTCGATCTGTCGCTCGTCTTCGAAAACGCCGTCGATGCCATCGCTGTCGAGCGTGGTGAAGGGCGGCTCGTAGAGCCGGTTCAGCTCGATCGCGCCCGCGCTCGCGATCAGGCTCTTGAGCAAGCTCAGGAACCGGACCTGCTGCGCCCTGAGGCCTGGGTGGTGTTGGAGGAACTCCTGGAAGCGTTGCTCCACGGCTCCGGCGTCGAGGCCGATGATGCGGCGGATCGCGAGATCAAGGTGGCCAGCGGTCTTCGGATACAGCCGCTCGAGCTGCTTCAGATCGAGGGCCGGCGACTGCGTGAGGACCAGGCTCACGAGCTCCTCGAGGTCCTTCCTCGCTACCGGTTTCCCGGCCTTGATCCTTCGCAGGGTCTCGCTGGTCTCGACGAGATCTCGAAGCACCTGCTCCACCCGCTTCCGGTAGGCGGCTTCCTCGAGACCGTCGAGCTTGACCGGTGCGTCACGATCGTGGAGGAGCATCGGATCCTCGGAGACGTCCACGATCCGCGCGTAGTCGAGAGGAGTCGCTGGACGCTGCCGGAATCGCATGATGCCGCGCAGGTCGAGCCGAGCTTCTTCGAGCGAGGAGAAGCTGAGGTCGTCCCAGAACGCAGCACTCTTCACCCGCGCGATTGCGTCGGCCTTCGCCTTCACCGGGGCGAGGTTCATCTGAAGCTCGGCGATGGCGTTCAGGAGATCCGCCTTCCCGTTCTGAACGCCACTTGATCCACGGATGTGGGCGAGCTGGAGGCATGCCATCAGCAGGTCGAAATCATGCGCCTCCACGTGACCGCGGATGTCGCGCTCCTTCATGAGCGGAGCCACGTCTTGGAGGAGCGCTCCCTGAGTCGCCGGGTCGAACTGCTGAAGCACCTGTGCGTCGTTGACCTTCTTGATTGTGCGCCATGCGTCGCGCACTGCGAGCGCCCCGGTGTCTTCGAGGCTCACGATGTCCTGGCGCAGGAACTCGACGGCCGCATCGAAGGCTGCGAGCTCCGGCTTCTTCAGGGCCGCATCCGCCAGTGCGACGCGCGCCTCAAACAGCTGCTGTAGAAGCGACTTCCGAGGGGAGGGCGACGGCTCGACATACTTGGTTCCGAAGTAGTCGAAGTTTCCCCAGTGATCGAAGATGAAGAACTCTTCCTTGTGCTGCCCCGGCCCAAACAGGTTCTGACACTTGCGCGTGCCTCGGCCGATCATCTGCCAGAACTTGACGTACGACTTGACCGGCTTCGCGAAGACGAGGTTCACGATCTCCGGGACATCGACGCCTGTATCGAGCATGTCCACGGAGATCGCGATTTGAATGTCGTTGTGCTGCCCCTGGCCCTTGAAGTCGTCGATGAGCTGCTCGGAGCGCGGGTCGTAGTTGTCGATCACGGTGCAGAACGGGCCCCCGTATTGGGGGTACATCTCGTCGAACAGCTCCTTCAGGAGCAGCGCGTGCCGGTGGCTGCGCCCGAAGATCACCGTCTTGCCCGGGTGCTGCCCTGCCGCATCGCGGATGCCGTTATCCATCAGGTTGCGCAGCATTACGCGATTGGTGTCTTTGTTGAAGATGAGCCGATCGAGTTCCGGAGCGTCGTAGTCGAAGCTCTCGGCGTTCGCGATCTGCTGCTCGAGCTGAGCGCGCTGAGCGTCGCTCATCTCGCTCCACTTCATGCCCTTCCGCTGGAAGCCGGTCTGGATCGCTCGTGCGCGGAACGGAACGAGCCAGTCGTCGTCGATCGCGCGATCGAGCGGATAGTGCGCAGTCGGGTCCTGGTCCTCGCACCCAAAGAGGTCATAGGTGTTGCGGTCGATGAAGCGCACAGGCGTGGCGGTGAGGCCCACTTGGAGCGCGTCGAAGTAGCGGAAGAGGTCGCGGTAACGGTTGTAGATCGAGCGATGTGATTCGTCGGCGATCACGAGATCGAAGAAGCCCACGTCGAAGGTTTCGAAGCACTTGTTCATCGCCGGGTAGGTGGCGAGGTAGATCTGGTGCTCGCGCTCTTTCGCCGTGGTCGCGGTGACGGTGACTCGCTTGGCGTTCGGCAAATGCAGCTTGAATGCGTTGAGCGCCTGCTTGCGCAGCTCGCGTCGGTCGCAGAGGAAGAGGATGCGCTTAGCGCGATCGGCGCGAAGGAGGACATCGGCCAAGGAGATCGCGACGCGGGTCTTTCCGCTGCCCGTCGCCTGCACGATCAGCGCGCGCCGGCGCCCTTGATCGAAGCGATCGCAGACACGCTTGATCGCCTCGACCTGATAGAGGCGTTCGGTGATCTCTGGGCTGATCGGGATGCTCTCGAGGGGCTTCGCGTTCGCTCGCTGGAAGTGCAGATACGCGAGGCTGTCTTTCGAGTAGAAGCCGTAGATCTTCCGCGCGACCTGCTTCTGCGCGTCATCCCAGATGTAGAGATCGAATCCGTTCGTGTAGAAGATGACCGGCCGCCGGCCGTACATCCGCTCGAACCCGTCTGCGTAAAGGCGCGCTTGTGCTTGCCCCAACGCAGCCTCGATCGAAGTCTTCTTCACCTCGACCACGGCGAGTGGCTTTCCGGCCGGGTCCCAGAGCACGTAATCGGCCTTGCCCTTGCCTGTCTGCGTGGGCTGATGCTCGACATCGACCTCTTGCCCCACATCGGCCGAGTTCTCGCCGTTCGCCGCCACTTCCCAGCCTGCGGACGCGAGCATCGAGTCGACGAGGTACTTGCGGGTCTCGGCTTCGTTGAAGGCAAGCTCACTCGCGACGCGGCGACCCGTAACAACGATCGCTTGGAGCTCCTGGGCGGTCTTCGAAGCGATCTCCGCTCGCGCGCGCGCTTGCTCGAGCTCCGTGAGGAGCCGCTCCATCTGCGCTTCCTGCGCCGCAAGCTTCTCGAGCGCAGCCTTCTTCTCACGCTTTAGATCCGACTTCGTGGCGCCTGCGATTCCGCCGTCGGGCGGGAGCACGAATGGCGAGCAGTCGCCTTGCGCTCCGCTGTCGATCGTGAGGTGGAGCCACGTTGCGACGTGATAAGCCTCGTGGAGCGCTCGCCTCGCCATTTCGAAATCCACGGGTGCGCCGTGTGCGGCCCTGTTGCCGAGCTTTCGCACCGCGTGGAGCTTGGTGGTGACGACCGGCGGAACGGAGTCCTTGAACGGTTGGCCGTCCAGGATCGTCAAGAAGTCCGATTCGAAGGGTTGCTGGAGGCCGAGGGCCGCGTAGCAATCGTTGACGAGCGATTCACCGAACAGCCGCAGCTTGACGAGCGCGCTCGCGGGATCGGGATGCAGGTACTGCTCGGCGAACCCGCCGAGATCTGCGAGGTAGGAGCGGCGCTTTCGCAGGAACTCGAAGTTGATGGACTTCACCACGGCGACGTACTCGCGGTCGCCGCGGAATCCGTAGCCGGGTGTGGGGCCATCTCGAACTCTGAGGATCTCGTCCGACACAATTGCTCCATCGCACCGGAGCCGATGACCCGGGCGCGACCACTGGGCTCCTGGAGCAATCCGTGTGCCGTCATGTTCCTCAGCGCGATCGGGGCAGCTTGATGCCGAATCGCTTCATCCAGTCCGTCAGAGTCTGGTAGCTCGCGAGTCCCACGAGGCGTGCCGCTTGCGTCTTGTTTCCTTGCGCCTCTGCGAGCGCCCGTTCGATGTAGTGGCGAGCCAATTCTGCCATGAGATCGCGGAGTTGTAGCCCCTCGCCGAGCGGCCGGCCGAGCAGATCGGAGGCGCCAGCACGAGGCTGCAGGAGCTCCTCGCGCACATCTGCGGCGTCGATCCGAGGGCTGGCGGTCCAGATCGAGAGGCGGAGAAGTGTGTTCTGCAGCTCTCGCACGTTTCCGGGCCACTTGTGTGCGATCAGAAGGTTTCTTGCGCTCGGAGCGAGTTCCTTGTGGACGAAGCCGGGTTGCGAGGCAGCCTCGCGGTTGATGGCGGCGAGCTGGTGATCGATCAGCAACGTGAGGTCGCCCTGTCGTTCACGCAGCGGTGGAAGATGGATCACGCCTACGGCGAGGCGGTGATAGAGATCCTCGCGGAATCGGCCCGCCGAGATCTGCTCCAGAAGGTCTCGATTCGTCGCAGCGATGATCCGCACGTCGATCGGGATCGAGGCGGATGCCCCCACCCTCCTTATCAGCCCGTCTTGAAGTGTGCGCAGCAGCTTGACTTGCGAATCGAGAGGCAGCTCGCCGACTTCATCGAGGAACAGCGTCCCTCCGCTCGCGACTTCGAAGTGGCCTTTGTGTCGTTCCGTTGCTCCGGTGAATGCTCCTTTTTCATGGCCAAACAACAGAGACTCCACGAGATCCTTCGGGAGCGCGCCACAGTTCACCGCCTCAAATGGCGCGGTCGATCGTGTGCTTGCCGTGTGAATCGCGCGTGCGAACAGCTCCTTGCCGGTCCCCGATTCTCCCTCGAGAAGAACAGGAACGCTCCGCGGCGCGACGCGTCGAGCGCGAGCGATTGCGCGCTCCATCGCCGGGCTTCGGCGAATGATCTGATCGAACTCGGGAGCTGCTGGCGACAGGCCTTCGCTGAGACGCCGCAGCTTTTCGTCCGGGCGGCGAAGCGCATCCGGGATGTACTCCGCGGAAATGTCGAAAGGGATGGACACCGAGCGAACCCCGGCCTCCGGACTCGACTGGATCAGCTCTGCCGCGAAGCGGGTCTTCGCCAGGAGCACCCACACTGATTGCATCGCTGGCGTTCCGGGGCTGATGTGGATCGCGATCTCGGCATCCGGTCCGAACTCGCGTTCCACAAACTTTAAACAGCGAACCACTGCATCGTGGATCGCGCTGTAGTCGGTCGGATCCTCCAGGTCCTCGTGAATCACGCGAACGGGAGCCGCGCTCCGCGCCTGAAGCCATCGTTGGTAGTCGCGCTCCTCAGCGTTGGGGTAGTTCGAGAGCAGTACGATTGCATCGAACGGGCGCGCTGCGACGACGCTCCCCGTTGGGCCAGGAGCGTCCGCGCGATTGGCCCGCGCGAGTTCAAGGTCGGTCCGCCCGAGCCAGGCGAGGAGAACGCGCTTCAACGGTGCCTGTGCCAATGCGCCCCTCGGCCAGTTCGGCCCCACAAGAAACCCTGCACCAGCGTACGCTGAGCTGATCCGTCGTGCGATCGAACTCGCGGGAACCCGTGCGAAACGTCTTCGACCAGTACGAGCAGCTCGAGAATCGCGTCACGCACGCGCTCGGTACGGCCCTCGCCGAAGATCCTCGTCTGCTGCGGGAATTCCTTCGCAAGTTCGCACGGTGCAGTCCACCTCGCGGCGCTCGCCTCGTGGTCGAGGAGCAAAGCCTTCCCGGTGAGCCGACTTCGCGTGGAGAGGACGACGAGCGCGGATTGCCGGACATTTGGATTCACGACGGCAAGGAGTGGGCGCTTCTAATCGAGGCGAAGATCACAGCGCAAGTCAGGGTGGATCAGCTTCGCCGGCACGTTGCCACTGCGGTGCGGCGAGGAGCGCGCGAACCAAACCTGCTGCTGATCACTGCGCAGAAGCTCCACCAGGGCGTACCCCCTGGCGTGAGGACTGCGGAATGGAGCCGGATCTATTCGTGGCTCAAACGCAGCGCGAGCGCGTCAGAATGGGCGGCGAGGACTGCCGAGTTCCTTGAAGTCGTGGAGGCGAGAATGGCCGCGCGCGAGGAGTCTTTCGACGGGTCGCTCACGACTTTCTCCGGGTTTCCATTCAGCGAATCGCGCCCCTACAGCTACGGGGAGGCAAAGCGGATTCTGCGGCTCGCGATGGACGGGCTCGCGGAGAACCGATCGCTGCGTGACGCGCTCGGGATGGACCCGACCGGTGCGCGTCGAAAGGCAATCATGGGCCGCGACGCGCTGGCCGTCTGGGATTTCCTCTCCCTCAAAGCCGCCGACCCCGGTCGCAGCTTCACCGCCTTCCCACATCTCGCGCTCGCAGTCTCCGCTGAGCACGTCATCGCGCAGATCACGGTTCCTAACGGCCTCGATCGTCGTTTGCGACGCCAGATCCGCTCGCTCTCGCGCGAGCAGTTCCAAGCGCTTCTCGAGGAGATCGGCGAGAGACTCGATCGCGTTGTGCGCCGCACGAAGGGGTCTGCGCCGTGGTTCGTCGGCCTGCAGCGGCGCTACCCGCACCAGAGTGCAATGCCCATCGTCGATGCACGATTGGAGTTCGACTTGCGAACGATCGTCGCCACGCGTTCGCGTGCGTCGACACCGGTGAAGCAACAGCCCGGGCTGCTCGATGCTGCGTACGGCGCGTTTCAGAAGCGCGGAACGAACTACCAAATGGCGATTGGGCTGCTGCTGCCGTACCGGCAGTGCCGCATAGCCGGAACAGAGAAGGCGCTGGATGTGATCGCGGCGGCGTGGATCGCCTGTGCGCCGTTACTCCGGGAGATGGGGCTGCCCGTACGCGGAGCGTGAACCGGTGGCACTTCGGGAGGAGCCGCGCTTCACAAGAAACAGCGGCGCTTAGAGACGAAGAATCTTGCGCAAGATAAAGAGTGCTGGACGGAATCTCGGAACCGCTCGATTCTCAAAGAGAATCTGTTGGATGGCGCTCCTGGACCGTGTCACCCGAATTTCGGAACAACGACGCGTCTTAGCGCGATTCGTGCCTCCACTCTTTATCTTGCACAAGATCTCTTTCCGATCCGCGCAGCACGGCTGCCGATTCAGCACTCGAGATGGCGTAGACCGGCATTGCCCGCGTCCATCGCCTTGCCGCAAGAGAGAGCCCCCGGCGGATCGAGCGGCGGCAGATTCGATCCTGCGGCGACCTGCCGGGAGACGGCCCTATTAGGCCCGTCGAGTCCTCGACGGCCCACGAGAATGCCAGCGAACACGCACAGTTCGCTCGTGCGCGGCCCCCGCATCTTTATCTTGCGGAAAATTCCCAAGGCACTTCTCGTCGAGTCGTCGGGATCTCGACGCTTCGCGAAAACTCGAAGCACGGCTGCTCCGCGAGTCGCTCCGCATTGTCTTGCCGAAAGCGAAAAGGAGTTTGGCCCGCCTCGCCAGCTGCCGCCGCTTCCGCATTCATGCGGCACGCGCCGCGAGCAAGGTTGCCCGCGAACGCGGAGTTCTTCGCAACGGATCTCGCCAACGAAGTGTCATTCGGTCAGCCGTTGCTGCGCGGACAGTTGGCAGCTTCTGCTACCGCCAAGGCGCCAACTCGGCAGCAACTATGCTCGCCCGCTCCGCCGTCCCCGCGCGTTTCACCGCGCCAACTCAGCTCAGAAACAGCTCCTCGTTGTGCCACCGCAGCAGCGCGCCCGACGGCCGATCCGCGCTGCTCCCCGGTTTACGAATCGCACGCCCATGAAGCGCGTAGTAGTCGCGCCCGTTGCTGAACTCGGCGCGAATCCGCGGGCTTACTTCGACGCACAGCTCCGGCGTGACGGTGACGTAGCCGCGGTCGAAGAGCGTGTGCAGGTCGCTGCGCAGCAGCAGCCCGTTGTCGGTGCGGTGCTCGCCGCCGCGCGCATATGGACGGATGTGCGCAGCCTCGAGAACCGGGAGCACGCGCTCGCCCGTGACGGCACAACACCGCTCGTAGGCGTCAGTGACCATCACGCGGAACGAGCCTTGGCCAAGGCGCGGGCGGACGAGTTGCTCTTCGCCATAACGCTCCGGCCCGCGGTCGGGCACGAGTTCGGGCGGCGATGCAGGCACCGCGCGGCGCCGTTCGGTGAGCGCCCGAAAGAGGCTGAGCCCCGGTTCGACGGTGAGGTCGTAGCCCTTGCCTTGGACAATCTGCGGAGCGAAGTCCGCCGGCACTGGAATCCAGTCGGCCTCGTCGAGGAAGAACGGCTGCTCCAGGAGGATGCAGCCGATCGTGTAGTCCTCGGCGCGGCTCGCGGGCGCGCGGCGGTACTTCTCGATTCGCTCGCGCATCTGCGCGCGATCAGTGGCGCCGTTGCCGATGCCGAAGCAGCTCCACGCGAGGCTCACCGGCAGGAGCGTTGCGTGCGCGAAGACGCCGCCGCCAACGACGAAGTTGTGTGGCGCGTGGAGCTTCCAAAGGAACAGCTCGCCGGGCCCGAATGCGCCGAATACGCGCTGGCCACCGGGCTGCCAGAAGTTCACCTCGTCGAGCTGGCTCTCGGCGCGGAGCAGCTCGAACCAGTCGCGATCGGTGATGCCGATGAAGGCTCGCATTGGGGTTCGAGGGAGTGAACCATGCGCTGGCTCGCCAGCGCAATCGGGCGACTGTGCGCCCGCGCTCAAGAGGAGAGGCATCGGACATCGCTGACGACCGACGCCGATTCTCAGTTCAAGGCACTCCCCCAGGTCTTCCGACACGCGCGTGTATGATCCGCGCGCGATACGAAATCGGACCTACCGCGCGAAAGCGAGCGCTGGAGACCCTGTGACCGCTGTCGCAAATGCGCTCTTCGAACCGTCCTTCCCGTTGCACGCCTTCAGCAACGCCGAGTCCGACCTACGCGTGAAGTACATGCGGCTCGGATCGAAAACCGCCGCCACGGACGAGAGCGATTCGCCGCGCGCGCTCCTCGAGAAGAGCGCAGCCCTGCTCGAGACGTTCCATTTCGTCGCCATCGTTCATGAGGTCCTCGCAGCCAAGGGGCGCCGTTGGTCCGACCTCACGCCATCGCTCGTCGCGGAGATTGACCCCAGCGTTCGCGAGCGTTCCGGCCTCGATCCCGACCGGGTGGCTCAGGAGTTCGTACGCTGGTTCGGCGTGCCCAAGCCGGCGACTCCGCGGATCGACGTCGCGGAGGACGTGCTCCTTCGCTCGCTGCGTGCCGCAGCGGACCAGTGCCCGATTGAGCATCTCGAAGAAGCCTCACGCCCCGTCGGCCTGGAGCGGTTTGGTCACCGCTGCCGCATCGCGCACGATGGAATCCGCGCGTTCATCCGGAGAAACGACCCCGCGCAGCAGGAGCAGCTACGCATCGCCGGTGGAGCCTTCCAGGCCGGGAAGCTCTCGCTCACCGAAGTCTCGAAGCTTCTCGAGATGCATCCAGTCGATGCGGTCGCTCTGCTCGAAACGCACGGTTACAACCGATCGCTCCGAACGCTCGCACTCAGCGAGGAGGAGCGCAGCGCGATTTACGCTCGGGTTCGAGCGGATCGCCTAACACGCGGTGGCGCACCCGCGTGGACCCATGAGGGCATCGCGCGCGACACTGTGGCGAGCGAGCGCATCGAGGGCATCGACGCGCGCCGCTGGGTCCACCGCGAAGGGTGAGCGATCCGGTCCGCACGTACTCGGCCGAGGAAGAAGAACGCCTCGCGCTCAACTTGGAAGCGCTGAACGGCGCCATTCGGCGTGGGGAGCTGCGAACCCTCGCGCCAACTGTCGACACCCTCGATCGCTTTCACCGATCGTTGTTCGAAGGCGTTCGAGATCATGCCGGCAAGCATCGGCGGCCGGCGTTCGGTCAAGAGGTTCTGCGCTTCGGGCCTAACCAATCGGTCCCCCGGGATCGCGTGCCAGATCAGCTCAAGGACGTCTTCACGCAGCTTCAACGGTCGCTCCGCTCGCTGGAGGAGAACACGGACGATCCGGAGTACGAGCCGAGCGCGATCCACATCGCGGCGTGGGCACACGCACAGGTCATTCGCATTCACCCGTACGAGGACGGGAACGGTCGTACCAGCCGAGCCCTAATGAACTGGGTTCTTGTTCGCGCTGGGCTACGTCCGATTGCGATCGAAGTCCCGCGGCAGGAGTATCTCGCTTGTCTGAACCATTACTTCGAGCGCGATGAGATCTCCGCGTTCATCGACCTCGCGCTGCGAATCTACGCCGAGTGATTTCCTAGCGAAGCGCTGCGCCGATCGGCACCACCTCCGCCAACGGCCTCCGCAGCATCGCCGCCGTGATCCTTTGCCCCGCCAGCTCCGCCGCCGCGCGCACGGGGTCGTCGCTCAGGTGCGCGTAACGCGCTGTCGTCGCCGGCACCTTGTGCCCGAGGATGCGCCCGATCACGAGCAGCGAAGTGCCCTCCGTCGCGAGCACGCTCGCGAACGAGTGGCGGAGATCGTGCACGCGCAAATCGAGCAGACCAGCGTGCTCGCGGATGCGTCCCCACGGCTTCGAGAGGCTCACGGGCGTCGAGCCTTCAGCAGTCGGCAGCACCCAGTCGGATCGTGGTTTCAGTTTCGACAGGACTTCCAGCGCGGGCGCGTTCAGTGGGATCGTCTTGGCGCCGGTCTTCGAATCGGGGAGCCGTAACAAGCGGCGCTCGAAGTCGATGAAGGGCCAGCGCAGGCACAGGATCTCGCTTCGCCGCGCGCCAGTCAGGATCAGGAGCCGAATCGCGGCGATCGCCTCCGGCGGCTCGACTCTCTCGCGCTCGAGGAAGGCGAGGGCGTCGCCGAGCTTCGCGAGCTCCGCCGCCGACATGAAGCGCTCTCGCGCCACCTCGCGGAAGCGATCGAGGTGCCGGCACGGATTCGTGTAGTCCGCCCGCAATCCCCAGCGCTCGGCGAGGTTGAACATCTTCGAGAGCACGGTGACGACGCGATTCGCTTGGGTTGGCGTCTCGCGCAGCGTGTGGTGGAGGTTCCCGATGTCGACGCGTCGCACATCCTCGACGCGGAGCGCGCCGAGCATCGGCTTGATGTTCTTCTCGATGATGCGGCGGTCGGTCTTCACCGAGGATGGCCGCTTCTTAGGCTCTGCGTGCTCGCGCAGGAAGCGATCGCACAGCTCGGAGACGGTCGCGCCCCCGCGGCGGATGAGCGCTTCCTGGGCGGGATCGTCGCCCCATGCGACGGACCCGAGGCGCACGCGCGCAAGCTTGCGCGCCTCGTCCGGTGCGAGCACGCCGTGCCTCCCGATCGTGACGCGGCGCGAGCGCGCCGACGCGTTCCGGTACTGCACGAAGTAGGTCTTCACGCCGCTCGGCTTCACGCGCACGCCGAAGCCGGGCAGCTCGTCGTCCCAGGCGTAGACGTCCCGCTTCGGGTCGGGCCGAACCGCGTCGACGCTTCGTTTGGTGAGGCCGCTCAAAGCGTCCTCCGTAACAGGTCAGGTCCGGTCGAATAACAATTACGAGAAGGACCCTTCCGGGTAAGCACTGGGCAAGCAGGAGGGAGCGATTTCGAGCGTATCCGAGGGGGCGCGAGCGCGGAAGTAGAAAACGCAGCATTCCGCCCATAACACGCGTCGTCGCAGTCGAGAGCGCTCGGGAGCAAGGCAGCGCAGAGTAATTAGGTCCCGCTGCAAAACCCTGATCCCCGGTTCGAATCCGGGCGGCGCCTCCAATGAAAGCAAGTGGTTACGCGGTACCCGGTCCAGAGCGCGGAGCCGGGTGAGCCCGGGGGTAAGCAGTCCGCGCCTTGTCGATGGCCGACGGCCGTCGCGCACCTCGGCGGGCGCCCTGCATATCGGCTCGAAATCAGGTGTGCTCGAAAGGGCACTGGGGGTTCGAATCCCTCTCCCTCCGCCAATTGAATCAAGCACTTACGAGGCTTCGCCCGACTTCATCGCCGCGCTTCCTCGTTTATTGCTCGCGCGCGAACTGCGCGTACGCGGCCGCGGTGCCAACGGCCATCTTGTCGCCGTCGAACGGGATCGACATCTCCGGCGTGAACTCGAGCACCACTCGCTCCGGCGTGTCGAGAAACTTCACGAACAGCTCGGGCTTGAGTCCCTTCGTGAACGCGTTGCCATCGTCCTGCGCTGCCGCCATTCCCCGCGCGAGGAGCCCGTAGAACCACTGCTTCGTCTTCGCGTCGTCGTGAATCACGGTGTGGCCCTTGTAGGTGACGGTCTTGCCGCCGCCCATCGCCGTGCCCTTGCTCGTGATCACGACCGCCGAGCGGCCGTCGCGTGCGATCGCCTTGATGCGCACGCGCTCGCGCGTGGCGGTCATCCAAATCTTGCCGTTCACAGGCACGTACGCCGTAATGACTCCGAGCGGATGCCCAGACTTGTTCGCCCAGCAGAACACGCACTCGCCGGCGCTGTTCACGAGTTCGCGCTCGCGCTCGGGGTCGAGCCGGTACTGCTTCACGTCGTCGTAGTTCGTCGCTTGATCCGACATCGCGGGTGTCCTCTCGGGAATTTGTCTCGACTCGAACGCCGGAGCAACGAAGATGCGGCTCCGGCCGCGCAGACTACTGCGCAGCCGTCCGCGCGCGCTCGCTCGGCATGGGACTGCTGCGACATGCGCGCGTCCGACTTCTGGCGAGCCACGGATGCTCGAGGTTGCTTGCGGCGTCGGTGCACGCTCACGCATCTTGCGGGCGTCGCCGGAGGTCACGGCCAAGGAGGCACGATGATTGCTCTCGCGGCGCTCGCACGGAGCACGATCTCATGTCGAACTCGGTTCAGTACGTCGCCGACCGCATCGCATTGATGGACGTGATGAGCACGTACGCAAAGGGCGTCGATGAGCGCGACCTCGTGCTCTACCGCTCGGTGTTCGCGGAGGACGTCGAGGTCGTCGGCTTCGGCCCCGAGACCGTTCGGGGCGCGGAGGCGTGGACGGCATTCGTCGAGAAAGCGCTCGCAGCCTACGGAGCGACCCAGCACATGTTAGGGCCACAACTCGCCAGCGTGGACGGCGACAGCGCACACTCCCGCACCGACGTGCAGGCGCTGCACTAACTGAGAGCTCGCCCCGACACGACGCTCACCCTGTGGGCGACGTGCAAGACCGACATGAGGCGCATCGGCGGCGATTGGACGATCAAACGACACGAACTCGCGTCGCGCGGCTCGCGCGTGCAGACGGGCTGAGTGCCGCCAGGGAAGCATCGGGCAGGTCACTCGCCGCCTGTCCGAGGCGCCCTGCCGTGAGCCGGGATAGGATGCGCGTCCTTCGCAAGGAGACGCCGCTTGACCGACCTCGAAACATTCCGAGCTGAGACGCGCGCCTGGCTCGAAGCGAACTGCCCGCCGGAGATGCGCAAACCCATCGGCCTCGGCGACGAGCTGGTCTGGGGCGGACGCCGCGAGAAGTTCGCGTCGCAGGGCTCGAAGCTCTGGCTCGAGCGCGCGGTCGCGAAGGGCTGGACAGTGCCGACCTGGCCGCGGGAGTACGGTGGCGCGGGCCTCTCGAAAGAGCAGGCGCGCGCGCTGCAGCAGGAGTTGCGCGCGTTCGGCTGCCGCCCGCCGCTGGTCTCGTTCGGCATCACGATGCTCGCGCCAGTCATTATGGAGTACGGCAGCGAGGAGCAGAAGCGCCGCTTCCTGCCGCCGATCGCGCGCGGCGAGATCCGCTGGTGCCAGGGCTACAGCGAGCCGGGCGCGGGCTCGGACCTCGCGAGCCTGCAGTGCGCGGCGCTGCGCGATGGCGAGCACTACGTCGTGAACGGCCAGAAGATCTGGACCAGCGAGGCGCACCTCTCGGACTGGATTTTCTGCCTCGTTCGCACCCAGAAATCCGCCTCGAAGCACGACGGCATCAGCTTCCTGCTGATCGACATGGATCAGCCCGGCGTGAAGGCGACGCCGATCGTCCTAATCAGTGGCGCGTCCGCGTTCTGCCAGACGTTCTTCGACGGCGTGCGCGTGCCGATCGCGAACCGCGTCGGACAGGAGAACGCGGGCTGGACGATTGCGAAGCGGCTGTTGCAGCACGAGCGAGAGATGCTGTCGGAGCCGGGCGGCGGCTCGGTGTCCTCGAGGACGAAGCGCCGCACGCTCGCGGATTGGGCGCGCGAGAGCCTTGGAGCGCCTGCCGGCCGGCTGCCCGACGCCGATCTGCGCGACCGCATCGCGCGCGTCGAGATGGATCAGCTCGCCTACGACGCGTCGCTGCGTCGCAGCGCGGAATCCGCGAAGGCGGGGCGCGGGCCGGGCCCCGAGACTTCCATGTTCAAGCTGGTGCTCTCGGAGCTCAACAAGCGGCGCGCCGACGTGCGTTCGCGCATCGCGGGCGTCCAGGGTCTCGGCTGGACGGGCGCGGGCTTCGAGACGCAGGACCTCGAGGCGACGCGGCTCTGGCTCGGCTCGAAGGCGGAATCGATCGCCGGGGGCACCAGCGAGATCCAGCTCAACATCATCGCCAAGCGCGTGCTTGGCTTACCTGATTAGGCGAGGTCGAGACGCATGGCGACGACGTTGGTTCTCACAGAAGAGCAGGAATTGTTGCGCGAGACCGCGCGCGAGTTCGTGCGCGCCAAGAGCCCCGTGAAGGAAATGCGCCGGCTGCGCGACACGCGCGACCCCGACGGCTTCTCGCGCTCGCTCTGGAAGGAACTCGTGGAACTCGGCTTGGCCGGGATTCCCTTTGCCGAGGAAGTCGGCGGTGCGGGCCTCGGCTACGCGGAGCTCGGCATCGTGCTCGAGGAGTTCGGCCGCACGCTCGCGCCGACTCCGCTGCTGAGCACGGTCGTGCTCGCCGGCAGCGCCGTCGAGCTCGCGGGCAGCGCGGCACAGCGCGATGCGATCCTGCGCGGCATCTGCGATGGCTCGCGGCTGCTCGCGCTCGCGCACCAGGAGACGCCGCGCTTTGCGCCGTACCGCACGGCGACTCGCGCGGAAAAGACCGCGCACGGCTGGCGCATCGCAGGACGCAAGCTGTTCGTGCTCGACGCGCACGTCGCGGAGACGCTAGTCGTGGTCGCGCGCGTCTCGGGCGAACCGGATGACCGCGCCGGCCTCGGGCTCTTCCTGGTGCCCGCTACACAGCCGGGCGTCGAGATCTCGCGCACGACCCTAATTGATGGGCGCAACGCGGCGCAGGTCGCATTCGAGAGCGTAGAGCTGGCGGACGACGCGGCGCTCGGCACGCCGGGCAGCGCTGCCGACGTGCTCGACACCGTGTTCGACCGCGGCGCCGCGGCTCTCGCCTCGGAGATGCAGGGGGGAATCCAGGAGGCGTTCGATCGCACGCTCGCGTACCTGAAGGCGCGCGATCAATTCGGCGTGAAGATCGGCTCGTTCCAGGCGCTGAAACACCGCGCCGCCGAGTGGTTCTGCGAGGTGGAGCTGACGCGCGCGATCGTGCTCGACGCGCTGCGCGCGATCGACGCCCGCGCGGCAGACGCGCCGCGCCGCGTCTCCGCCGCGAAGGCGCGCGCTTCCGACGTGTTCGTGCACTCGGGAGAAGAGGGCGTCCAGCTTCACGGCGGCATCGGCATGACCGACGAAGAAGACATCGGGTTGTTTCTGAAACGCGCCCGCGCGGCGGAGCAGACGCTCGGCGATGCCGGCTACCACCGCGACCGCTTCGCGCGGCTGGCGGGATATTAGGCGCCGGCCTGCGGCTCGCAGCGCGCCGCGTGCTAGTTCGCGTTCTTCCAGTACGGCGCGCGCAGCCGCTGCTTGTTGATCTTGCCCGCCGCCGTCCGGCCGAGGTCCGTCACGAACTCGATGCGGCGCGGGCACTTGAAGTGCGAGAGGCGCTCGCGGCACCACGCGACGAGCTGCTCGCCCGTGACCGCAGCGTCTGAGCGCTTGATCGCGAGGCCGATCATCTCCTCGCCCATCTCCGGGTGCGGAATCCCGATGCACGCGACGTCGACGACGTCCGGGTGGCCGATCAGCACGTGCTCGGCTTCGGCCGGGTAGAGGTTTGCGCCGCCGGAGACGACCATGTCGGAGAAGCGGTCCGTGATGAACACGAAGCCCTCTTCGTTCACGTAGCCGACTTCGCCGAGCGTGAAGACGCCCGGCCGCAGGTGCGCCGCTTTCGACTTCTCAGGGTCGCTGGGATAGACGATGCCGCGCCCCGTGGTGTCGCGGAAGTAGAGCCGGCCCTCGGTGTTAGGCGGGAGCGGGTTGCCGGCCTCGTCGACGATCAGCGCCTCGAACGGCGGGATGGGCCTGCCCACCGAGCCGGGGAAGCGCAGCCAGTCGACGCTGCTGATCGAGCAGGTCGTGCCGACTTCGGTCGCGCCATAAGCGTCCATCAGCACCGGCCCGAACCATTCGATCATGCGGCGCTTCACGTCGACCGGGCACTTCGCGCCGGTGTGCGTGACGAGCTTCATGCTCGCGAGTTCGTACTTCGCCTTCACGGCGTCGGGAAGTTGCAGCAGCCGCACGAAGTGCGTCGGCACCATCACGGTCGATGAGCAGCCGTGCTCGTGGATTGCGCGCAGCACGGCCTCCGCGTCGAAGCGGCCGAGGATCACGAGGGGTGTGCCGCCCGCGAGCGAGCGCGAGCCCGAGAGCGGGCCGGTGTGGTAGAGCGGGCCAACGATTAGGTGCGCGCCGCCAATTTTCGCGAACGGCGACTGCGCAAGGCGCTCCACGTGCTCGGCGATCGTCTTGCCCGCGGCGAACATCGTGGGCGGCAACTCGGTGCCCTTCGGGCGCCCCGTCGTGCCCGACGTGTACAAAAGATTAGGGCGCGGCGCGTGGTCTTCGCGGCACGGCGCCGCGGACGACGCGGCGAGGAACGCGTCCCACGGCTCGACGCCCGCGATCCCCTCGCAACGCCAGCCGACGACCCGCGGCACGCCCGCCTTGCGTGCAGCTTCCACGCCTGCCCGCGCCGTTTCGGGGCCGACGAACAGCACGCGCGTCTGCGAATCCTCGAGGATGTAGGCGGCTTCCTCGGTGGTCAGGTGAAAGTTGACCGGCACGGTCGAGCAGCCGGCGACGAGGCCGCCGATGTGCGCGATCACGACGTTGGCGGCGTTCTCGGCGAAGACCGCGATGCGGCGATTCGGACCGAGATCGCTGGCGTAGAGCGCGTTCGCGACACGGTTCAGGGAGTCGTCAGTCTGGCCCCAGGTGTAGGTGTCGCGGCCATCGCGCAGAGCGATCTCGCTGGGGCGCTCGGACGCGCAGGTCGCAGAGAAGGACGGCATCGGAGATCCTCGCTTGGGTGTGGGCCGGGGACGAGAGCTGGGTGCGGACGAACGATTCGCACCGTAGCTCGGCCGAGGCGTCGCACGCGCTCGCGCCGGGCGCATCGATCGCACTACTCTGCGACCCACTACGTGGGAGGTACTCCGATGGGCTACGGGGCAACAGAGATCGAGGAGAAGTATCACAAGCTGTTAGGGGAAGATGCGCGACCGGTGCCCGATTCCTACCGGCGCGATTCGCGGTTGGCCGGCACGACGATCGTGCCAGTCGAGCAGTTCACGACGCGCGCCTTTCACGACCTCGAGGTCGAGAAGGTCTGGAAGCGCGTCTGGCAGATGGCGTGCCACGAGGACGACATCCCCGAGGTGGGCGATTCGCTGCCCTACGACATCGCCGGCATGTCGTTCCTGCTCGTTCGCACCGCGCCGGACGAGATCAAGGCTTATTACAACGCGTGCCTGCATCGTGGCCGCAAACTCAAGGAAGCGCGCGGCAAGAAGGCCACGGAGTTGCGCTGTCCGTTCCACGGCTGGACCTGGCAGCTCGACGGGCGGCTCAAGGAGATCCCGTGCGAGTGGGATTTCTCGTACCTGGACAAGTCGAAGCAGCGCCTGCCCGAGGTAAAGGTCGGACGTTGGGGACGCTTCGTCTTCATCAATCCCGACCCGAACTGCGAGCCGCTCGAGGATTTCGTCGGCGATCTCTCGAGCCACTTCAGCGTGCTGCCCTACGAGAAGCGGTACAAGGAAGCGCACGTCGCCAAGATCATGCGCGCCAACTGGAAGGTGACGATGTCGGCCTTCATGGAGGCCTATCACGTCATCATCACGCACCCGCAGATCATCACGGGCCACACCCAGGACGGGAACACGAAGTACGACGTGTTCGGCAACTACTCGCGGGCAATTACGGTGGCGGGCATGGAGGAGTACGGGCTGCCGGATTGGGGCCCGCTGCCGCCGTGGCCGAGCTCTCGCGACGTGCGCTCGGGCATCGTCTACACGCTGCGCGCGGACGGCAACCTCGATGCCGTGACGCCGGACGGCAAACGCGGCGTGTTCACGCCGAACGCAGACTGGGTGGCAGGCGAGCTCGGCGAGGCGAACCCGCACATGTGCAACATGTTAGGCGGGCGGCAGCTGCCGCAGGGCGCCATGGATTCGCGCGGAGCGGCGCGCTTCGCCGCGGCGATGAAGCTCAATCCGCTCGACGTGGTCGGCCAGCATCGCGCGATGGCGTCGATGCAGCGCGAAGGGATGCGCGAAGTGATCGGTGATCTCGCCGAGGAGGTCGCGGACATCGAGTTCTCCGCGGTCTACTTCACGCTGTTCCCGAACTTTCATCCGTGGGGCTCGTTCAACAAGATCGTCTACCGCTTCCGGCCGCACGGAAACAACCCGGACGAGAGCATTATGGAATGCATGTACATGGCGCCGATTCCGGCGGACGGGAACTACCCGAAGGGCCTCCCGATCCACTGGCTCGGCGCAGATGAGGACTGGGTGGAGGCGCCAGAGCTCGGCCATCTCGCCAAGATCTTCAACCAGGATTCGCGCAACCTGCCGTTCGTGCAGCAAGGCTTGCACGCGACGCAGCGGCCGGCGCTGCAGCTCGCCTCCTACAACGAGACGAAGCTGCGGCACTTCCACAAGTTGCTCGACGAGTGGGTTCAGAAGCCGTGAGCGCCCACTGCACGCTGCACGTGGCAGCGCGCTGTGGGCCGCAACCAAGCGGAGCAAACGCGAGTGAGTCCCGAAGAGATCCGCACGCTGCGCCGACTGATGGAGTACGAGGCGGCGCGCAAGGCGCCGCCCGAGGGTTTCCCCGCGCTGCCGGACATTCCGGCGGGCCGTTACACCGATCCGCGCTTCTTCGAGCTCGAGCAGCAGCATCTCTGGCGCAAGTCGTGGCTGTTCGCAGCGCACGTCGACGAAGTGCCGGAGCCCGGCTGCTTCCGGCTCTGGGAGAACGCTGGGCAGCCGGTGCTGATCGTGCACGCCGAGAACGGCGCGATCAACGCGTTCTATAACACCTGCAGCCACCGCGGCGCGCCGATCGTCACCGAGCCGTCGGGCCGGCGGCCCGGCAAGCATCCGCGGCTGGTGTGCCGCTATCACGCGTGGACGTACGACCTGCACGGCGCGCTGCTCGCGGTGCGCGACCCGGAGGATTTCCGCGGCCTCGATCTCTCCTGCCGCGGCCTTCAGCGCGTCCGTTGCGAGCGCTTCGGCAACCTGATCTTCGTGAACTTCGACGAGCACGCGGTCACGCTGCGCGAGTGGCTCGGCCCCGTCGCCGACGAGTGGCACGAGTTCCAATTCGACAAGTGCCGGCTCGCGGCGCGGCACCTCTGGCGCCTGAACTGCAACTGGAAGATCGCGATGGAGGCCAACACCGAGGTCTACCACGTGAAGACCATCCACCCGACCACGGTGGCGCCGATCCTCGACGACCGCCGCAACGTCAACACGCTCTATCCCCAAGGTCACGGGCGCATGATCGCGCCGCGCCCGCTACGCGACGACGGCTCGTTGGCGCTCCCGCCCGGCCGCAGCATCTATCGCGAGATCGAGAGCGTCGGTGAGATCGCGCGCAGCTGTACGCAGTCGTACGGCGTGTTTCCGAACTGGGTGTCGCCGCTCAACCAGTACGCGCTGCCGCCGCTCCTGTTCTGGCCCGACGGCATTGATAAGTGCCTGTTCGAGACCTTCACGTTCGCGCCCGACTGGGGCGACGGCCCGCGGCCCGACATGTGGACCCAGAACGGCGGCGAGAAGCTCGCGCAGGTGTTGCTCGAGGACACGGAGTTCGGCGTCTGGATCCAGAAGTCGATGGAGTCCGACGGCTTTCGCGGTGTGCCACTCAGCTATCAGGAAGCGCGCATCTATCACTGGAACCAGTTCGCGGACAAGCTGATCGGCGTCGAGAACATCCCGCCGGAACTGCGCGTCCAGCAGGTAATCGGTGAGGAGTGGATGTACCCGAACGATCCGCGGCTCGCGCAGCTGGACCGCTAGCAGCGGCGGCTAGCCGCGCCGCGGCGCCGGCCGCGTGCCCGCGATGTATTCGTCGATCACCTCGTGGTATCGCCGAACGCGCGTCTCCTGCCCGCTCAGGTACGCGCCCGTGAATCCGCGCGAGCGGAAGCCGAGCTGCTGGCCCGAGGTGATCGACATGTCCTGGTCCATGCCGTAGCCGAGGCTCTTCTCCATGTAGTCGAAAATCTCGTACTGCGCGTCGACGCCACGAGGCGCGGGGCCTGCGGGCGTGAACACGGGCTCCGTCACGCCCGGCGGATCGATGGCGTAGAACCAGTTGTCGAACACGCACTTCTCAGGGTCCGTCGCGTGCGGGCGCGTGCGCAGGAAGTGGAAGCCGTCCGCGGTCACCGACACCGCGAAGTTCGGGAACACGGTGTAGTGGTAGAAGTCGGTCAGCTGCTCGTCGCGCAACGTCTCGAAGTGCGTGTAGCCGCGCGCGGGCCCGAGCTTGCGCTTCTGCCCCTGCAGCGCGAGCCGCGCCTCCTCCTCCCGCCCGCGGAACGTGCCCGGTTCGAGGTCCCACTCGCGCAGCATCGAGATCAGCGGTTCGCGCAGCTTCTCGCCGTCGAGGCTCTGCGAGGGTTTGCCGGACTTCATGATCATGCGCGAATGCCCCTCGCCGCACATGTCGAACTGCGTGTCCTTGTAGCTCTCTTCGATCGAAGTGTTCGCCTCGGGGTGCACCGCGCGTAGGTGATAGGACTCGTTGAAGTTGTCCTGGATCACCTTCCAGTTGTTGGGCATGCGCACGCTGCGCGCGAGGTAACGGCGCATCTTGTCGATCGGATACATCGACCAGTCGTCCCAGATCGGCCCGAGGTACTCGCGCAGCGTGACGCAGTGCTCGTCCATGTTGATCCAGACGAAGCCGGCGAATGTTTCGCAGCGCACTTCCTTCATGCGCAGCGCCCGGCACGGCGAGCCCTGCGGGAAATCCTCTTCGTCTTTCACCCAGTCGAGTTTGCCGCTGCGGTGCCACGCCCAGCCGTGATAAGCGCAGACGAAGTGCTCGGCGGAGCCTTGCTCGTGGAATACCAGCCGGTTCCCGCGGTGCTGGCAGACGTTGTAGAACGCCTTCACCGAGGCGTCGTCCTGACGGACCATCAGGAACGACTCGGGGCCGACTTCCTCCATCTGCCAATCGCCGGGCTGCGCGATCTCGGACTCACGGCCCAGTAACAACCAGACCCGCGTCCACATCTGCTCCCACTCGCGCGCGAAGAAGTCGCGCGAGGTGTAGCGGTGGCCGTCGAGCTTGTGGTCGCCGATCCGCGGCAGCTTCCATGCGGGCGCGGGGGGATGACGCCAATCGGTGTCGGCGGGCGAACTGGACATGGTTGCCTCCAAGGGTGCGCGCGCGTCGGCGCGGAAATGATTGGCGGAGCGTACCCCGGCCCATTGCGTGGTTGCAGCGGGCGGGCGCCGGCCCGAACTCGGCCGGCGAACGCGGTGCGATGCATGAGCGATCTGCAGTTCGCCAGCCCGGCGCGCCTCGACTCACGATCGAAACGCGTTCGGATCGGGCCCGCCGCCGGGCGGGTCGATCGGGGTCGGCAGCACCTGCACGCGTCCGTCCCGTACGCGCGCAGCGAAGCTGCGCAGCCCTGTCGACGCCGGCGGTGTTAGGTGCTTGCCGTCGCGGAGCTGGAAGCGCGCGCCGTGCACCGGGCACACGATGCAATCCCCGCGGATTCGCCCTCGCGTCAGCAGCGCACCGGTGTGGGAGCACTTGTTCTCGATCGCGAAGTACTCGTCGCCCGCTCGGCAGACGAGAAGTTTGTGCCCTGCGACCTCGAACGGGCGCAGGCTCCCGGGCGCGATCTCCGCGGCGGCCACGAGGTCGACGTAATCGGCGGAGCCGTCCATTGACACCTCTGGAAGCCAGAGCAATGCAGCCCGCGCGCGGTGCCGCGCGAGCGTCGCGGGCTCAGTTCCCGCGCTTGCCCGCTTCGCGGATGATTTCGCTCGGCGCGTCGTGGAAAGTCGTCCGGCCGATCGCGCTCGTTTGCCCGGAGTCGACGACGAGCGTGTGCGCGGTGACGTAGCGCGCCTCTTCGCTCGCGAGATAGAGCAGCGCGAGCGCGATGTCTCGCGGCATGCCGGCGATGCCGAGTGCCGATCCCTTGGCGATCGCCGCCTCGGTTCGCTCGGTGTCGTTAGGGTCGCCGGCGAGCAGCGCAGAAGTCATGGCGGTGACCGTGTTGCCCGGCGCGACCGCGTTCACGCGGATGCCGTACACCGCGAGCTCCGAGGCGACTGATTTCGTGAGCCCCACGACGCCGTGCTTCGCGGCGGTGTAGGCGTGCGGTCCGAGCCCGCCGACCACGCCGGCCGTGCTCGCGATCGACAAGATCACGCCGCTCTTGCGCGGGACCATCACGCGCGCGGCGTGCTTCATGCCCAGGAACACGCCGCGCAGCAGCACCGCGATCGTCGCGTCCCACGCCTCGGCGCTAGTGCCGGCGATCGGGCCCACCGCGCCGACGATGCCGGCGTTGTTCACCATCACGTCGAGCTGGCCGAACGCGGACACCGCGAGGTCGACCGCGTTGGCGATGTCGGCCTCGCGCGTCACGTCGCAGCTCGCGAAACGCGCCGCTTCGCCGAGCTGGGCGACGAGCTTTTGCGCCGGCTCCGGCTGGAAGTCGGCCACCACGACCCGCGCGCCATTCGCAACGAAGAGCCGCGCCGTCTCGGCGCCGATCCCCGAGGCCGCACCCGTAACAACAGCCACCTTGCCGAGCAGTCGCTCACTCATGTCGTCTCTGCCTTCCGAATCTTCCGAGCGTTCCGACTCCCGCGCTCACTTCTTCTCCGTGAAGAAATCCGCGCGCGGCGTGAACGTCGAGTCGTAGACCGGCTCGCGTAGGTCGACGCGAAACTTGCTGTTGTCCGCGCCCGCGAGGCCGATCTTGCCTAGTGCATCGCGCATGTTCAGGTAGTTCGGGTGCTTGAAGTGCGCGGCAAGGCTGGCCTCGTCCTGCCACAGCTCGTACACGCCGATGCGACCCGCGACGCACGGATCGGGCGCGAACACGTAGGCGTGGCAGCCCGGCTCCTCGTCGCGCGTCTTCTTCTGCAGCCCGCTCGCGATCTTCATGGCCTCGTCGCGCTTGCTCGGGTCGGCGAGGTCGATCGTCCCTGCGATGATGATCAGCTTCGGCATTCAGACTCCTGGTTCTGGGTTGTTATTTGCCCGCGAGCCGCGCGACGACGGGCGCGAACGCCTCCATCGCGGCGTCGCCCACGGTCACGTAGCTGATGCCGTACTGCTGGCGCCTGCGCTCGACCTCCGCGGTCACGCTGTCGACACTGCCGAACAAGCCATGCGGGTGGCGCAGCATTTCTTCCTTGCTGAGGCCCATCGCCTGGCCCATGCCCGCGGCGATCGCTTCGGCGCCGTCCTGCACGAACGTGAAGTAACAACCGATCTCGAGCTCGATCTGCTCGAAGCGCGCGCCTGCCGCCGCCCGCACCCAACCGACCTTGTCGGCAGTGGCGTCCGCAGTGCTCGATTTCACGCCGTCCGGGCCGATCATGCCCGCGCGATTATTGAAGTTGAAGCTCACGATGTCGGCTTCGCGCGCGGCGAGCGAGAGCACGCGCTTGCCGCCGCCGCCGATCATGAGCGGCGGGAACGCACGCTTAGGCGCGCCCGCGAAGCCGGACAGCTTCAGGTTCTTGCCCGCGATCGCGACTTCGTTGCCCGCGAAGAGCGCCCGAAACGCGTCGATGGTTTCTGCGAGCCGCGCGATGCGCGCGCCCGGCGGATCCATCGGGATGTTCATCGCCGCGTACTCGGCGGTGACCCAACCGGCGCCGAGACCTAATTCCAGGCGCCCGTCCGAGAGCAGGTCGATGGTCGCCGCCTGTTTCGCCAGCACGACGGGGTGCTGGTAGTCGATGCAGAACACGCGGCAGCCGACTTTCAGCGTGGTGGTCGCCTCGGCCGCGCTCATCATCGCCGGCACCGCCGCGAGTTCTTGGATCGGGTGATTGCTCGCCGTCATCGCGGCGCCGGGGCCGACGACGTGATCGGCGAGATGCAGCGCCGAGTAGCCGAGGCCCTCGGCTCGCTTGGCGCGCTCGCGCCACTGTTTTCCGGACGTGGCGCTGAACGACTGAACGGCGAAGCGGAACGGTCGGACCATTGTTAGGGGCTCCCTACGGCCGCGGCCGCACGAGGATCTTGATCTCGGCCGGCGAGTCGTTCAGCAGCGCGAAGGCGCCGTCCATCTCGCCGAGGCTCACGGTCTTGGTGTGGAGCGGTCCGAGCTTCAGCCGGCCGTCCTGTACGAGCGCCATCGCCAGGTCGAACTCTTCGTTCAAATACCCGAGCGACGCGACAAAGCGGATCTCGTTCACGAGCCACGTCCCCGGCGTGATCTGAGCGGGCACGCTCGCAAGCCCGACCAGCGACACGACGCCGCCGCGCTTCGCGAGTGACGCCGCCTGATCGATGGTCTGCGGAATCCCGGCGCACTCGAAGACGACGTCCGCGCCGAATGGGCCTAACACCTGCTTCACCCGCGCGGCCACATCCTCCGTCTTCGGATCGAGGACGGCCGTTGCGCCGAGCTGCTTCGCCTTCTCGCGCCGAACCGGATGCGGCTCCACCACGACCACTGCGCCGGCGCCAGCGGCCTGCGCACACTGCAGCGTGAGCAAGCCGATCGGCCCCGCACCGAGCACGACGCAAGCGTCGCCGAGGCGCATCGGAGTGCGCCTCACCGCGTGCAGCGCGACGCTCGCAGGCTCGAGCATCGCGCCCGCCTCGTCGGAGATGCCCGCGCGCAGGGGAATCAGGCGCGACGCGTCGATCGCGATTGCGCGCGCGAAGCCGCCGTGGGGCGCGGCCAGCGGTCCGACGCCGAGCATGCCCGCGAAGGCGGTGCTGCAGTACACGCCGCGTCCGCTGCGGCAGTCGGGGCACTGCCCGCACGCCGGCGCGATGCCGACCGTGACGCGGTCGCCTTCCTTCACGTGCGCGACGCCGTTCGCTTTTTTCGCAACTGTGCCGGACCACTCGTGCCCGCAGATCGCCGGGTTGTACGGGGCGCCGCTCGCCCAGGCGTGCAGGTCGGTGCCGCAGATTCCGCAATAGGCGATCTCGACCACGGCTTTGCCGGCCGTCGGTTCGGGCTCCGGCATCTCGCGCAGCGTGATCTGGCGCTTCCCCGTAACAAGCCCGGCTTGCATCCATCGTCTCCTATTAGGGAAGCTGCGTCGCCAGCGTCGCGTGCCCCGCCGTGGACTGCGACCGGCCGGGCGCCTTTGGGAGTGCAACCCTCGCATTTTCCGGGACGCTGGAAAATAAGCTACCGCTAGTAGACAATGAACGCGATGCTCGCAGCCGGCGTCCGCCTCTCGGCGCCGGCTCGGAAGGAAACGCGATGACAGCCGCCGTCAACTACGAGCGCTACGACCCGTTCGCTCCCGAGATGCAGCAGGACCCGTATCCGTGGTACGCGGCGCTGCGAGAGAACGCGCCGGTCTGGAAGCACCCGGCCAGCGGCATCGTGCTCGTCTCGCGGCACAGGGAGGTCTCACAGATCCTCGCCGACACGCGCACCTACTCGTCGCGGATGGCGAGTCAACCGACGTCTGGCTCGAGCGAAGCGAACGCGCGGATCGAAGCGATCATGAAGGAGGGCTTCCCGCGCGTCTCGACGATGCTCACGGAAGATCCGCCGCTGCAGACGCGCTACCGCAAGACCGTCGGCAAGGCGCTCTCGACGCGCCGCATCCTCGCGCTCGAAGCCAAGGTCCGGGAGCTGACCGACGAGATCCTCCTCAGTTGGCCCGCGCGCGGCCGCGTCGACGTGATGAACACGCTCTCGATCCCGCTGCCGATTCGCGTGATCGGCCACTTCCTGTGCATGAAGCCCGAAGTGTTCCCGCACGTGAAGCGTTGGTCGGATGCTTCGGTCGCGGGCCTCGGCGTGCGGATCACGGACGACGAGCGCATCGAGGCGGCGCGCAGCGTGGTGGAGATGCAGAAGTACTGGCAGTCCGAGCTCGAGCCGCGCATGGCGGCGCCGAACGACGACATTCTGTCGGCGCTCACCCAGGCCGAGTTCGAAGACGAGACCGGCGCTGAGCGGCGCCTCGACATGCCGGAGATGATCTCGATCATCCAGCAGCTGATGGTCGCCGGAAACGAGACCACCACGAAGGTGATCAACGAAACCTTCAGGCTGCTGTTCGAGAACCCCCACTGGTTCGCGCGCATGCAGGCCGAGCCGGCTGTTACGGCCGCTGTGGTAGACGAGGGGCTGCGCCTGTCCTCGCCAAACCAAGGCATGTTCCGCTTCGTCATGCAGGACGCCGTGCTGGGCGACGTGGCGATCCCGAAGGGCGGGGTGATCTGGCTGATGTTCGGCTCGGCGAACCGCGACGCTGCGATCTTCCCCGACCCTGACAAGTTCGATCCCGCGCGCCCGAACCTGAAGGAGAGCGTCGCGTTCGGGCGCGGCGCGCACTTCTGCATTGGCGCGCCGCTCGCGCGCCTCGAACTGCGCGTGCTGTTCGAGCAGGTTGCAAAGCGCATCGCGTCGTTCGCGCTGCCCAAAGGCTACGGCCTCACGTACGAGCCGAGCTACATCCTGCGCGGCCTCGCGGGTCTCGAACTCGACGTGGTGAAGCGGGCTACCTGATCCAAATCGGCGCGACCGCAGCGCGTTTCATAACAACAACCGGAGAACACCATGGACCTCGGACTCAAGGGCAAG
>JANNRF010000378.1:0-2722 GCA_031401135.1 Deltaproteobacteria bacterium
TCGCGAGCGTGAGATCCAGCCCGCTGGCTCCGCCCCCGAGCGCTTTGCCTTTACGCGCGCGGAATCTCTCGTCGCCGAGCGGTTGGCGCGCGGCATAACAGTTCCGCAGATCGCGCTTCAACTCGGCATCTCGATCGAGACGGTTCGCTGCCACCTGAAACAGGCCTTCTTGAAAGCCGGCGTCCATCGCCAGGCGCAACTCGTTGCGGTGATGCTCGGCGGTTGAAGCGGCTCGGGGTGGTTTCCCTTCCCCCCGAATAACGCGCTCCGCATTCTTGGCTCAGGCGTCCTCGGCGACCAGCCGCTAGACCCGGCCAACAACGGCCGCACCAAGCGGCCGATCGAGGGGGAACTATGAAGGTGTTTCGTTTCGCGCTTTCGATTCTTTGCGTCCTTGGCGCCGCGCCCGTGCTGGCGCAGGACTACGACCGGTCCGGCATGTACGGCCAGCTCAATGGCGTCGCGAGCTTCGACAGCATCGACGGGGTGCCGAGCAGCGCGCTCGACACCGCGATCGGCGTATCGGGGCGGATCGGCTACCGGTTCAGCCCGCGCCTGGCCTTCGAGGGACAGCTCGAGTACTCCGGCGACTTCGCGTGCTGCGGCGCCGACATCACCGCGACCGTCGTGACCGCGAACGGCAAATTCTTCGTGATGACGGAGCGCGCGCAGCCCTACCTGCTCTGGGGGCTTGGTGGCGCCTTCGGCAGCTTCAGCATCCCCGGCTTCGGCTCCGCCAAAGACAGCGGCTTCGCCGTGAAGATCGGCGGTGGCCTCGACTACTACGTCTCGGAGTCATGGGGCCTCACGGGCGAGGTCGCATACAACATCGGAACCGGCGACCTCGAGGACTTCAACTACATCGCGATCGGATGGGGCGCGTTCCTGCGCTTCTGAACGCCGCGCCAACCGCGAGAGCCGCTGTCGGGCGCACCCCGGCAGCGGCTCTTTTTCGGTTCAGCGTTTCCGTAGCAACGTGAGCCCATCCGAGATCGGCGTCATCACGCAGTCGACGCGCGCGTCGGCGGCGACTTTGTCGTTGAAGGCGCGGATCGCGCGCGTGTTGTCGTCTTGCTTGGTCGAGTCGATCACGGCGCCGCTCCACAGCACGTTGTCGACCAGGATCAAGCCGCCCGGCCGCGTGCGCTTCAGGATCTCTTCGTAATAAACCGCGTAGTTCTCTTTGTCGGCGTCGATGAAGGCGAGGTCGAAGCGCTGCGCCTCCGGCAGCGCGCGCAGCGTCTCGGCGGCGGGCGCAATCTTCAGCTCGATGCGATCCGCAACGCCCGCGCGTTCCCAGGCGCGGCGCGCGATCGCGGTCCACTCCGTCGAGACATCGCAGCACAGCAGGCGCCCGCCGGGCGCGAGCCCGCGCGCGATCGCGAGCGAGGAGTAGCCCGTGAAGGTGCCCACCTCGACGGCCTCGCGCGCACCCATTAGGCGCGCGATCAGCGTGAGGAACGCGCCCTGCTCCGGCGCGATCTGCATCACCGAGATCGGGCCGAGCTTCGCGGTCTCGGCGATCAGCTCGCGCTGCACCGCATCCGGGGGCGTGCCGTGCGCGACGAGGTAAGCGTGCAGCTCAGGCGAGAGCCCGAGCGATTTCATCAGCGGGTCGGACACGGGCGCCTCACTTCTTCAGCTTCACGATGCGGCCCTCGAGTGCGACGTTCGCGACGAAGGCGCCGGCGACGCAGCGGTACTGCGTCGCGCTCGTGAGATCGTTGTGCTTGGTGATCGAGCGGACGTCCACAACGGCGTCGCCGCCGAGCGCGCGAGCCCGGCTCTGGAGCGAGATCAGCGCGGACAGGAACGCGATCTGGCACGCCGCTTCGTCGGATTTGTTCGCCGCGTTGGTGCGCTTGTTGGCTCTGAAGACGCCGAGATCCTGCGCCTCCGCGGCGTGCTGCTCGCCGGCCAAGTACACCGGAACATCGAGCAGGTTCTCGCGCCCGTAGCCTTCGGCTTTCGCCTTGGCTGCGTCGAAATCGTGGAACGTGTTGCGCGCTGAGCTCGGCGCCGCGCACAGGAACAAAATCGCCGCGAGCCACGCGGCACGTCGCACTGCCCGGTTCATCGCAGTTCCTCTCACGCGCCATCCCAGCGCTTGAAGATCAGAGAAGTGTTCACGCCGCCGAACGCGAAGTTGTTACTCATCGCGTACTCGCAGGCAAGCGAGCGCGGCGCGCCCATTACGTAGTCGAGCGGCGCGCAGCGTTCGTCGACGCGCGCGAGGTTCAGCGTGGGCGCGAACCAGCCCTCGCGCTGCATCTCGATCGTGAGCCAGGCTTCGAGCGCGCCGCAGGCGCCGAGCGTGTGCCCGAGCGCGCCCTTCAGCGAACTGATCGGCACGCGCGCGCCGAGCGCGCCCGCAGTGGCCTGGCTCTCGGCGATGTCACCGGCTTCGGTCGCGGTGGCGTGCGCGTTCACATAACCGATCGCGCTGGCCGGCAGGTCTGCGTCGCGCAGCGCGAGCTCCATCACGCGCTGCATGCCCTCGGCATCGGGGTTCGTGATGTGCTTGCCGTCGCAGTTGGTGGCAAAGCCCGCGATCTCGGCGTGGATGCGCGCGCCGCGTGCACGCGCGCGCTCGAAGCTCTCGAGCACGAGCGTGCCCGCGCCTTCGCCCACCACGAGGCCGTCGCGCTCAGCGTCGAACGGCCGCGGCGTGCGCGTCGGCTCCTCGTTGCGCGCGGAAGTGGCGTAGAGCACGTCGAACACG
>JANNRF010000379.1:0-7254 GCA_031401135.1 Deltaproteobacteria bacterium
CCTCGGCGTCGCGCAGATTCGAGAGGATCACGTTGGCCTGCACCGTGCTGCTCACGATCGCGAGCGTGAGCGCGAGGCGCGTGAGATCGAGGCCGGCGCTGCCACTTCCGCCCGCGGCACTGGCACTCGCCGCGGCGGCGGGCAGGCCCACCGCCACCGCCGTCCACGAGCCTGTTAGGTAGAGCGGCTTCGCCCACGCGAAGCGTTTCAACCTGCGGTGCGCGAAGCCGAACGCGGCGACGACGCCCGCTACCGCCATCACGCGCGCGCCCGCGAGCACGCCCGCAACGAGCGCGCCACACGCGCACAGCGCCGCGGCGGCGAGCAGCGCGCGGCGGTGCTGCGCGACGAACGCGCTGCGCAGCGGCGAGGTGCGCGCATCGCGTGTTAGGTCGCGCACGCGATCGACGCAGTACACCACCACGGTTCCGCAAAACGCCAGCGCGAGCACCGCGGTCTCGGGCGCAACGCCGAGCGCGCGCGAAGCTGCCGCCGCGAGCGCGGCCGCTGCGCACGCAACGAGCGCGCTCGAGAACGCGAAAGCGTCGAGAGCGCGCAGCAGGGCAGAACTCCCTAACACAGGAGCCGGCGGCCACTCACCGCGCGAGCGCCTTCAGCCGCGGCATCACGTCGCGTGCGAAGCGCTCGAGGCTCGCGTCCAGCGCCTCCGGCGCGATGCCGGGAGGCGCCGCCCACGTAACAACATCGGTGAAGCCGAAGGTCGCGATGAAAGCGGCGAGTTGCTCGTACACCGCCTCGCTGTCGCCCACGATCCACGTTTGCGGAATCGCGGTGGGCTCGCCGGTCATGAACGAGACGTTGTCGCCCGATTCGCGGATCCAGTCGGCGTAGATGCGCGCCTTGTAGCGCTCGGCTTCGCGGATCGCGGGCCACTCGCGCGCGCGGTCGTCCGTAATCAGCCACGGGCGAATGATGCCGACGCGCTGCTGGCTCGGATCGCGCCCTGCGGCGCTGACTGCGCTGCGCCACGGATCGAGCACGAAGCGGCGATCGCCTTGCGGCAACAAGTTGAGCCCGAAGCGCGCGGTGCGGAGCGCGCCCGCTTCGCTCATGGCCGCGAGCCAGAGCGGCGGGCCGCCGGGCTGCACGGGCCGCGGGCGCACGCACGCGCCGCGGAACTGCCAGTGCTTGCCCACTAAGTCGAACGGCTCGCCGCTGAGCGCGCGCTGCAAAACCGTAATGCCTTCCTCGGTGCGCGAGACGCGCTCGCTGCGCGGGATGCCGAACGCAGCGAACTCGTGCGGCGCGTAGCCCATGCCGATGCCGAGTTCGATGCGGCCCCCTGATAAGTTGTCGAGAACCGCGAGATCTTCCGCGAGCCGCAGCGGATGTTGAAACGGCATCAACACGATGTCGGAGGAGATGCGCACGCGCTGGGTGCGCGCCGCGATCGCGCCCGCGACCGGGCTGAACGAGGGCAGGTAGCCGTCCTCGACGAAGTGATGCTCGGTGAGCCAGATCTGATCGAAGCCGAGCCGGTCGACGCGCTCGGCTTGCGCCAGCACGCGCGCATAGAGATCGGCGTTCGAGATGCCGCTACCCGGCGGATTGCGGAAGTCGTAGGCGACTCCGAAGCGAAGCGGCGGCGACATTGTTTCTCCCATGGCTGGCGATTTGGCTCGCATCTTGGATCAGGCCCGCGGAGAATGCCGACCCTATGCCGCGACTCGTTTGCATCGCGTTCCTTCTCGCCAGCGCACTCGCCTCATACGCCGAGCCGCTCACGCTCGCGCCGCCGGAGCAAGCGCTCACGATCGTGTTCGCGGAACGCGGCGGCGCACGCGAGGCATTTCTCGTGGCGAGCGCCAGCGACGCTGCCGTGGAAGCGGTCGCGCTCGGCACGCGCGATGCGTTCGCGGCGCTCGCCGCGCTCAGCGCAGACGAACTCGCGGCGCTGTTGCGTGCCGGTCCGCGCACGCGCATCCCGCTCGCTGCACTGCTGCCCGTGATCGAGAGCGCGCACAACATCGCGGGCGGCGCCAATTATGCCGAGCACGGTGCGGAGGTGGACATCAGCGCGCCGTTCCTGTTCCCGAAGATCGCGGCGCCGGGCGCGTGGCAGCAGCGGCTCGCGACGCAGCCGGGCTGGTTGCTCGATTACGAAGTCGAGATCGCCGTCGTTTTCGATCGCGAGATCGCGAGCGAAGCGGATCTCGCTGCGGCGCGCGCCGGCGTCTTTCTGATCAACGATTTCACCGAGCGCGCGCAGCTCGCGGTCGAGGCGGAACTGTCGCTGCCCGGTGTCGGCGGAGGTTTCGCGAACGGCAAAGGCAAACCGGGCTTCTTGCCCACCGGCCCGTTCCTGGTGGTGCCGCGCGATTGGCGCGCGTTCGTGCGCGACTGCGCGATCCGCCTGCGCGTGAACGGCGCCGAACGCCAGAGCGCGCGCGGCGGCGAGATGATTTGGAGCGTGGAGGAGCTCGCGCGCCGCTCGCTCGCGCTAGCAGGCCAGCCGCTGTTCGAGCACGCTGGCCAGCGCGTTGCGCTCGTGCCCGGCGCGATTCCGCGCGGCACCGCAATCCTCACGGGCACGCCCGGCGGCGTCTTGTTCAGCACGCCGGGCACGGGATTCATCGCGAAGCACCTGGCATGGTGGCTCGCGAGCGGGGCGTTTCTCGAAACCGACGTCACGCCCTACGTCACGCAGCGCTGGCTCGAGGAGCTGCGCGGCCGCGGCGCATTCCTGCGCGCTGGCGACGTCGTGATCGCGGAAGGCAGCGGTCTCGGCTCAATCGTCACGCACATCGAGGCTTCTGCGGCGCGCTGACGGCGAGCGGCATTCGCCGTCCCCTGCTTTCGGCGGCCGTAGCCCGCGATTACTCTGCTTTGCTTATGACCCACCCGCGCCCACTCGCCGAGCGCAGTCGTTTTGGGCGTGTGCTGTGCGTGGCGACGCCTTCCCCGCAATGCGGCACCGAGCGGAGTTCATAAGAGAGATGGAACGGATTCCGGCGATCGTCACCGCTGGCGACGGCAAGGCTTCGCGCGCGGTCTATGGCGACGCGAAGGTCTATCTCGACGTAGCGGGGCGCGCGCTCGTCGCGCGCACGGTCAGCGTGCTGATGCGCGTGCCCGAAGTGTCCGAGGTCTGGGTGGTCGGCAACGCCGAGCGGCTCGAGGCGACGCTGCGCGGCGACGCGGAACTGTGCGCGTCGCTCACAAAGCCGGTGTTCGTGGTTCCGCAGTACGGCAGCCTTTATCAAAACGCGTGGCAGACGTTTCGCCGCTTGCTGAAGGGCGCGCCTCCCGAAGGCCGCGATCCCGCCGGCGACGCCGAGCTCGACCAGCGCGTGCTCTACCTCTCCGCCGATCTACCGTTCGCCACGCCGCAGGAACTCTCGATCTTCATCCAGCGTTCGATTGCAGCGGGCTGTGATTATGGGCTCGGCCTGGTCACCGAGGAATCCCTCGCGCCGTTTTATCCCGCGCGCGGCAAGCCCGGCATCGAGATGGCGTACTTCAACGTGGCCGACGGGCGCGTGCGCCAGAGCAACTTGCACCTCGTGCGCCCCGCGCGAATGGGCCACCGCTGGTACATCGAAGACATGTACGAGCACCGCTATCAGAAAGAGTTCTTCCACGCGGTCGCGCTCGCGTATCGAATCCTCACCTACAAGGGCGGCGGCCTCAGCCTGGTGCTGTATTTCGTAGTGATGCACCTCGCGGGCTTGGCCGATCGCGCGCGCCTGCGCAGCCTCGCGGATTCGCTGCGCCGCTTCGTCTCGTTCTCACGCCTCGATCGCGCCTGCTCGCAGCTGCTCGACACGCGCTTCCGGCTGATCGTCACTGAGGTTGGCGGCTGCGGCATCGACATCGACAACGAGCACGATATCGACATCGCGCGCGAGCGCTTCGAAGAGTGGAGCAAGCAGCAGGCGGAGCACGCGACGCAGCTACACGGGCAGGCGGCGCTGCCTGGGAATGCCGGAGCGACGCCGGAAGCTGGGATTAGGCGCATAGCCGCGGCGCAGGTGAGCGCGTGAGCGCGAACGCGTACCGCTTGCCCGCGCGCGGAGTGATTATTGTGCGCGGCGAAGACCGCTCGCGCTGGCTCGACGGCATGCTTAGCTGCAACGTGAAGAAGCTCGCGCCCGGCGGCGGCGCGCATGGCCTCTTGCTCACGCCGCAGGGGCGCATCGTGAGCGAGCTGCACGTGCTGCACCGCGGCAGCGAGCTGTGGCTCGAAACGGAGGCCGCCGCGATCGCGGGAGTGATCGCACGCCTCGCGAAGTACGTGATCGCGGATGATGTGACGCTCGCGGATGAATCTGCGCAGTGGGCGCGCATCGCACTCGAAGGCGCGGGTGCGCACGAAGTGTTCGCGGCGCTCGGCGGCGCGCTGCCGGCGGCGGAGCATGGGGTTACGGAGCTCGCGATCGCGGGCGCCGAGGTGATCGCGGCGCGTTACGGCTTTACCGGCACGCCGGCAGTGCAGCTGATCGCACCGCGCGCGAGCGCAGAGGCCGTGCTCGGCGCGCTGGCTGCGGCGGGCGCGCCGGCTGCGAGCGTGGAGACGTTCGAGCGCCTGCGCATCGAAGCGGGCACGCCGTGGCTCGGCGCCGAACTCGACGAGAGCGTGCTGCCCGCCGAAGCGCGGCTCGACGGCATCGCGGTCGCAATCGACAAGGGTTGTTATACGGGCCAAGAGGTGGTGGCGCGCATGCGCAGCCGCGGGCGCCACTCGCACTTGCTCGTGGGCCTGCGCTTCGCTGGCGCCTCGTTGCCCGCAGCGCGCAGCGTGCTCGCCTCGGAGCGCGGCGAAGCGGGCAGCGTCACCAGCGCCGCGCTCTCGCCGCACTTCGGAGCGATCGGGCTCGGCTATGTGCAGGCGGCGCTGGCGGTGCCTGGAGCGGTGCTGCGAACTGCGGACGGCGCGGAGGCCACGATCGTCGCGCTGCCGTTTGTTGGGCCAGAGGGCGCGTGAGGGCACCTGAGCCGCGCGTGAGGGTGGCGTGAGCGCAGCGCTAGTCGTCTTCGCAAAGTGGCCCGCGCCGGGCGCGGTGAAGACGCGACTCTGCCCGCCCCTAACACCCGAGCAGGCCGCGGCGTGCTACGGCGCGATGCTCGACGACGTGCTCGCGGCGATGGCGCAGCACGCGCCGCCGCTCGGCCTCGAACTCGTGCTCGCGGTGCATCCCCCCGAAGCGCTCGCGCAGTTCGCGGCGCGCGCGCCCGGTTGGCGCGTCGTCGCGCAACGCGGCGCAGATCTCTCCGCGCGCATGGAGCAGGCCGCAGCCAGCGAGTTCGCGCGCGGCGCAGAGCGAGTGCTCCTGCGCGGCAGCGACAGCCCCGCGCTGGGCGCTGAGACGCTGCGCGCCGCGCTCGCGGCGCTAGTGCGCGCGGACGTCGCGCTCAGCCCCGATCGCGACGGCGGCTACAACCTCGTCGCGCTGCGCCGCTTCGCGCCAGGGCTCTTTGCGCACGCGATGAGTACGAGCAGCGTGCTCGAAGACACGCGCGCCGCCGCGCACGCGCTCGGCTTTACCTGCGAGCTGCTCGCGCCGGGCTTCGACATCGATACCGCCGCCGACTTCGCGCTGCTCCGCGAGGCGCGCCCGCGCGCACAGGAACTGTGCCCGCGCACTTACGCCTGGCTCGACGCGCACACGCCCGCCGCCGTCTGAGCGAGCAGCACGCGCCTGCGCTGTGGGCAGCGCGAGCGCGCCGAGTTCGGCCCAACAACTCCCGTTGCGGCCGAGCTGCGCCGCTGCGCGCGCAACCTCCCGCTCGGCACGCGCCTTGCTCTCCGCTCCGTGGAACTCATTCCACGGAGGTGTCCCTCGATGGCACGTTTCATCTTCTTGCTGCTCACTGTGTTCTGTTATGCCCTCGCCGCGTCGGCTGAGGGCGACGATGTCGATGCGCGCTTCGCTGCGATGCAGGCGCGCATCGAGCAGCTCGAGCAGAAGCTCGTCGCACAGAGCGACGAACTCGCGAGCGCGAAGCAGGCCGCGGCGACGGCGCCCGTGGCGAGCGCGAAGCAGGCCGCGGCGACGGCGCCCGTGGCGAGCGCGGATCAGGCCGCGGCGACGGCGCCGGTAGCGAGCGCGACCCCCGACGTGGCAGCCGAGCCGCCGGGCTTTTTTGACACGATCAACGTCGGCGGCTTCATCTCCGCCAGCTACTTCTACAACTTCAACAACCCGGGCGGCGGCTCGCTCAGCGGCTCGAACGCCCCCGTCGATTTGCTGCACCCCGACAGCAACAGCTTCTCGCTCGATCAGGTCTGGCTGACGATGTCGCGGGACGCCTCCGCCGAACAGCGCGCCGGCTTCAAAGCCGAGTTCGTCTACGGCAAGACCGCGTCGATCCTCTCGGGCAACAACCTCGACGGCAACGCCGGCAACGACTTCGATCTTTATCAGGGCTACGTCACCTATCTCGCGCCGCTCGGCGAAGGCGTGACGGTGCAGGCCGGCAAGTTCGCGACGCTGATCGGCGCCGAAGTCGCGAGCTCGCGCGACAACTGGAACATCACGCGCGGCAACCTCTACAACTACTTCCAGCCGATCAATCACACCGGCGTCTTGGCCTCGACGCCGCTCGGACCTGTTACGGCGACCTTCGGCTTCGTCGATGAGACGCGCGCCTTCCCGGCCACGAACGTCGACAAGAACAACAACAAGGCGCTGCTGTTCGGGCTCTCCGCCGCGGGCGAAACGGTGTCGGGCTCGTTCGCGGGCACCTGGGGTCGCGCGCCGACCGGCGCTGGCGAGCACGACAAGGAAGTCATCCTCGACTTCATCGGGCGCTGGACTCCGAGCGACAAAGTCTCGAGCTACGTGAACTTCAACTACCTCTCGGTCGAGAACGGCGCGACGCCGTTCCTCGAGTTCGACGGCTTCGGCGTCTCGGGCGCCGCACGCTTCGCGCTGACGGACAGCACCGGCGTCGCGGGCCGCATCGAGTACCTGAAGACGAACCCCGACGCGGGCAGCGACTTCGGAATCTTCGGCCTCACGGGCACCGTGGATCACGCCCTCGGCGGCGGTCTCACCGTGCGCGGCGAAGTCCGTTACGACGCGCTCACCGAGAGCGGCACGCTCTACACCGGCAACGACGGCGCATTCGACGACGACAGCCAGGTCACCGCAGGAGTCGAACTGCTCTACGGCTTCTGACAAGCACCCCGCCAAAAACGAGCGGGGGCGGTCTGCCCCCAGTCCGCGCCCCCGGGATTTAGGGGGCGTTGCGTAAATAATTTTAGTTTAAGCGACGGGCCACGGCCCCCCC
>JANNRF010000380.1:0-4294 GCA_031401135.1 Deltaproteobacteria bacterium
CGCGGGCAGTTTCACCTAACGACTCGCCGCTGTGCGCGACGCCGCAGGCGGCGTCGCGGCGGCCGCCGGGGCGGCGGCCTTGGCTGCATCTGCTGCCGCGTTCGCAGCCGCAAGCTCGTTGCGCTTCGCGGTGATGTAGACGCGAATCATCGCGACGTCGTCCTTCGTCACCCACTGCCCGAGGTTCGGCATGCCCTTCCCGAGCAACGAGCCCTCGAGCACGATCGGCTCGAGCGCCTCGCTGAAGAACAGCTCGCTCGTGCGCAGGTCCGGGATCACGCCGCCGGAGATCGCGCCGACGCCGTGACAGAAGGCGCACCAGGTGTGGTACGCGAAGTTGCCCTTCTTGACGGCCGCGGCGTCGAGATCGCCCGCGATCGCGGCGACTTCCTTGTCGACGGCCTCGCTGGCCGGGATCGATGCGGTGCCGCCGAGTTTGTAGACGAGCAGCCGCCCGTTGTTGGGATTGTTGCCCGCGCGTTCGTGCGCAGCGGCCGAGGCGTCGCCGCCCACCAGGCCGAAGGCGCCGCCCCAGCCTGCCATCACCGCCACATACTGCTCGCCGTCGATCTCGTAGGTCGAAGGGCCAGCCATCACGCCGGTGCCCGCCGGCGCTTCCCATAACACCTTGCCATTTCCCGCGCCGTCGCCGGACGCGTCGTAGGCCACGAAGGTGCCGTGGGCGGTGCCTTGGAACACGAGCCCGCCCGCGGTCGAGAGCGTGCCGCCGTTCCACGGGCCGGGATACATCTGCTGCCACGCTGCCTTCTGCGTCACCGGGTCCCACGCGATCAGGCGGCCCGTCACGTCACCGCGCGGAATCGCGTCGCCAGTGGTCGGATCGTTCCCGGTGTTCCAGCCGCCGGGCCGGTAGGTGAAGTTCTTGTCGAGGCCGAAAGCCCAGGCGATGTCGTTGGCCGGGATGTAGACGAGGCCCGTCTTCGGGTTGAACGACATCGGCTGCCAATTATGGCCGCCGAGCGGCGAGGGCTCGACCGTCTTCGTCTCTTTGCTGTAGTCGAGACCCGGCGCCTCGATCGGCTTGCCCGTCTTCATGTCGATGCCGGTCGCCCAGGTCACCTTCACGTAATTGTTCGCCGAGAGCAGTTCGCCCGTCGCGCGATCGAGCACGTAGAAGAAGCCGTTCTTCGGCGCCTGCATCAGCACCTTGCGCGGCTGCTCGTTGATCGTGAGATCCGCGAGCATGATGTGCTGCGTGGACGTGTAGTCCCAGTTGTCGCCGGGCGTCGTCTGGTAGTGCCAGACGAGTTCGCCGGTATCCGGCCGCAGCGCGAGGATCGACGAGACGTACAGGTTCTCGCCGCCCTGCGGGCTGCGAATCAAGCGGCTCCAAGGCGAGCCGTTGCCCGTGCCGACGTACAGGAGGTCGAGCTCAGGATCGAACGCGATCGCGTCCCACACCGTGCCGCCCCCGCCGACCTTGTAATAGGTGTCGCCGGTCCACGTCTTCATCGCGGCTTCGAGCGCCGGGTTCTCGACCGGCAGCGCCGGATCGCCGGGCACCGTGTAGAAGCGCCACACCAAGTCGCCGCTCGCCGCGTCGTAGGCGCTCACGTAGCCGCGCACGCCGAGCTCCGCGCCGCCGTTGCCGATGATCACTTTCCCCTTAACAACGCGAGGGGCCATCGTGATGGTGTACGGCTTGCTCTGGTCGACGGTCAGCTTCTCCCAGACCACGGCGCCGGTCTTCGCATCGAGCGCGATCAGGCGGCCGTCGAGGGCCCCCACGTAGATCTTTCCCTGATAAGCAGCGACGCCGCGGTTCACGACGTCGCAACACGCCTTCGGACCCGTCTCGCCAGGAACCTTCGGGTCGTAGCGCCAGATTTCCTGGCCGGTCTTCGCGTCGACCGCGTACACGATCGACCACGAGCCGGTCGTGTAGATCACGCCGCCCACCACGATCGGCGTCGCTTCCAGGCCGCGCGTGGTGTTGGTGTCGTAGGAGAACGCGAGACCGAGCTGCGCGACGTTCGCGGTGCTGATCTTGTCGAGCTTCGAGAAGCGCTGCTCGTCGTACGTGCCGCCGTAGGTGAGCCAGCTCTGGGGCTCCGAGGCGGCGTTCACGAGCCGCGCATCGTCGATGGCCTCAACGCCGGGCAACGCGGGCGGCGCCTGCCGCTCGCGCGCGGCCGCGTCGGACGCGGCGTCATCGCCGCAAGCTGTTAGAGAGACTGCGAGACCGAGTGCAAAACCAGTCAGAACGGTGGCGCGCATTACTCGACGGTGACCTCGATCATGAGTGGAGTGCTGAACAGAATCCGGCCCGAGTGCCCAGGCACTCCGCCGCGCAGCAGCTTGCCGCGAATCGGATCGTTGATGATGCCGAGCGGCGAAGCCTTCTCGGTGCCGTACCAGAGCGCCGCAGCGAGCGGGTACTTCCCGGGGCGGCTGGGGGCGCGCAGTGTCCATAACACCTGCGCGCTCGCCCATTCATTCGAGACCGCGCTCGAGCGCAGGCCCGCGACGTTTACGTAGGCGAGGTTGCGCCCCAGCGAGAGCGGCCGCTTCGAGAGCCACTCGGTCTGCTCCTGAAAATCCTGGCCGAGGATCTGCGGCTCGCGCGCGATCACCCAGCCCACACCCGTGGCCGGCCGCGCCAGCCAGCGCTGCGGCGTATCCACCAGCGCGACCCCAACAACCGGGCCCGCGCCGCCGCGCACATCGACCGTGACGCGCAGCTCGCCGTTGATCGCGACCTTGGGCAGCGCCGTCAGCTTCACACGCGTGTTCGCGTCCACGGCCTGCACATGCTCAGCGAGTAGCGCGCGCTCGTCGGCGGGCAGCGACTGGTAAGCGCCCTCGCCCGCGCGAATCAGCGCGACATGTTTGTTCGCGGCGAGTTCCTTCTGCGCGCGGTCGGGCGCCGCGCCAGACATCATTTCCAGGTTCGCAGACGAGTGACAACTCGCGCAGTACGGCGCGGCGTCGGTCTGAAACTCGGGTGTGCCGCCGGGGTACGCGCCCGCCACGGCCGCCGCGAACCAAACGCTTGCGGCTGCGATCAGCGCGCTTCTCATGGGTTCTCCTCTGCGAACTCAGGATGACACCGCGCGCACTGTCCGCGCACCGGCTCGGGGCGCAAAAAATCGTTCTCGGCGAGGCCGCCGCGCGGATGCGCGAGGTGACACTCGACACAACCGACGCCGAGTTCGCGGTTGTGCACCGAGAGCTGATGGAACGCGGGCGCCTCCCATTCATTCGGGGTGCGTGCGGCGCTCGCGAACGTGGCGTGGCAACGCCGGCAGTCGTCATCGCGCAACGGCCAGCGCATCCCCTCTGGCTCCGCGAAACGCCGCGAGACATACACGAGTGCATCGCGCGCCGAGAGCAGCTTCACACGCGCGCGGCCGACGAAGCCCGTGCCGCCGTGGCAATCGATGCAGCGGAACGCGCCGTCGTCGCGCGCCTCGTTGCCCGCCACCGCGTGGGCCACGGCGAGGGAAACCGCGGGGCGCGCGCGAAAATCTGCGAGGTTCGCTTCGTGCAGCGGCGCGCCGCTCGGGAGGTGGCACGCGCTACAGAACGCGTCGCTCTCTTCGAGGCGATCGGTGCCCCACCACGCGAGTGGTGCGGCGAGCGCGCCGACGAATGCGGCGATGAGAATTGCGCGGCGCACGGCGCGCGAGTCTCGCACGCGCAAAACGTGCGGAGTAGAGTCGCGCGCCTCGGAAACTCGCGAACGGAGGGGAAAAGATGGCGGCCCGCAACGCGGCGATTCTCGGCAAGCTCGGCGTCTGGACGTGGCTCGACATGATGTCGACGCCGCAGGCCGCGGAGTTTTCCGCCGAGATCGAGAGCCTCGGTTACAGCGCGCTGTGGACGCCCGAGGCCGTTGGCCGCGACCCGTTCGCGTTCATCAGCCGCATGTCCGCGAGCACGAAGCGGCTCGTGTTCGCGACCGGCATTGCGAACATCTACGCCCGCGACCCGATGTCGATGAACGCGATCCGGCACACGGTTGGCGAGATCACCGGTGGCCGCTTCGTGATGGGCCTCGGCGTCTCGCACATCCCGCTGGTGAAGGGCGTGCGCGGCCACGAGTACGGCAAACCTGTTACGACGATGCGCGGCTACCTCGATCTGATGGAGAAGGCGCTTTACCTCGGGCCCAAAGCGGAAGCGGAGCCGCCCGTCGTGCTGGCCGCGCTGCGCACGAACATGCTGACGCTCTCGGCGGAGCGAACCGCGGGCGCCCATCCTTATAACGTGACGCCGGAACACACCCGGCGCGCGCGCGCGATCCTCGGCGCGGGCCCGACGCTCGCGCCCG
>JANNRF010000381.1:0-5251 GCA_031401135.1 Deltaproteobacteria bacterium
TCGCTCGGCCCGATCGACTACCGCCCTGCGCGCGGCATTCGCTTCGGCGACAGCGGTCTCACGATCGGCGGCTTCGCCACGTTCGAGTTCGCGGGCCTCGAGGGCGAGGCCGACGAGTTCGCGCTCGACGGGCCGAATTTCTTGGTGCTCTACGAGCCGATCGACAAGCTGCGCTTCTTCGCAGAGCTCGAAGTCGGCGATCTGTTCACGTGGCCGCCCGGTGACACGGTCGAGTCCGACGCGACCGCAACCTTCGAGCGGCTCTACGCGGAGTACAGCGTCAGCGACGCGCTGAGCTTCCGCTTCGGAAAGTTCCAGACCCCCGTTGGCCACTGGAACCTCGCGCCGGCGGAGCCCTTCGTCTGGACGCCTACGCAGCCCGTCACGCTCGAATCGGGCCTCGGTGAGGAATCGCTCACCGGCGGGATGATCTTCGGTTCGTTCTATCCGAAGAGGCGCGTCGTCAATTATTGGGTCTTTGGGCAGTTCATCGACAGCTTCGATCTCGAGTCCGACGAGAATCCGCCGGATCGCGCGGTGGGCGCGCGCATCGAGTACGGCGAAGCACAGGGCGCCTGGCTCGTCGGCAGCTCGCTGCTCGCCTCGGCCGAGCAGGGCCGCTGGTCGACGCTTGGCGGCATCGACGCGAAGCTGCGCGTCGGCGAACGCCTCGAACTCTCCTCCGAGCTGGCGATCTCGAGTGGCGACATTCCCGGCCGCGATTTCTTGGGTGTGTTTCTCGAAGCCGCGTACCCCCTCGACGCGCTCTCGCCGAAGCTCGCGAAGCTCTACGCCGTCGGGCGCATCGAGCACTTCGATCCGTCGCCGGGGCAGGACGCGCAGATCGCGGATGTTGGCTTCACGTGGCTCCCGAAGGAATGGCTGGTGCTCAAAGCCAGCTACCGCTTCTCGACCCATGACGTGCCGCAGGTAGAGCGCGGGCTCCTGGTCACGATGTCGGTGCTCTTCTAATGCGCGCGCTGTGGCCCGCGTTCGCGATTCTCCCGCTGCTGGCTCTGCTCGCCGCGCCGCTCGGCGCAGAAGAACTCGTGGTGATCGTTCACCCCGAGCGCGCGGCAGCGCTGAGCGTCGACCAGCTCGCGCAGATCTATCTCAAGCAGCGCCGTTACTGGCCGGGCGGCGAGGGCATTCAGCCGGTGAATCGCGAATCCGAGAGCCGCGAGCGCGAGGCGTTCGCGGAGGTCGTGTTCAGCGACACACCCCAACAACTCACCGTGTACTGGAACCGCCAGTACTTCCTCGGCGTTCTGCCCCCGGCGACGCTCGCCTCGGATCAAGCCGTGAAGGCATACGTTGCGCGGGATAAGCGAGCGATTGGGTACATCCGCGCGAGCGCCGTCGACGCTTCGGTGCGCGTGGCGCTGCGGCTGCCAGAGCATTCGGACCGTTCGACGCCGCAGCTCGATTGAAACCGGCCCTGCGGAGTGGGCCGCAGAGAGCGCCAGCTCGGCGCCCTCTCCGGGCCAGTGTCCGGACAGGACTCGATCCGCTCACTGCAGCTCGAAGCAGGTCTCCGTCGCGGTCTGGTTGCCGTTGTCAGCGCGCACCAGCACCTCGAGCTTGAAGCGATTGCCTCGCGCCGTGAAGTCGAGCGGCACTTCCATCGAGGTCGTGCCCGGCGGCAGGTTCTCACTCATCTTCACGTCGGTACCGCGCAGTTCGAGGAACACCTGGTATTCCTCGACTGTTACGGGCTCGCCGGGCGTGCCAATCGTCGGGTGCGAGGTCGTCACTTCGTTCCACTCGACCCGCACGGGCGCCGACACCACCGGCAGCGGCAGCGCGCTGCAGTTCACCGCTGCGGCAACGCCGTTGATGCGGATGTTGCCTGCGGGTGCCGCCATGATGTGCGAGATCTCGACCTCGTTTTCGAGCTCGGTGCCGTCGAGTGCGCGCCCTTCGATTTCATAAGTGCCTTCCGGGAAGCGCTTGAAGAAATCTGCCGGCGCGAGTTCGTCGAAGCGCGGCTCGGCGCTCTCGAAGAAGAACTGCGTGAGGCCCTGGCGCGCGAGGCGCCCGAGCACGTTCGTGTTCAGGATCACGCGCTCGTTCGGATCCTCGATCGTGAGGCGCCGCCACTCGTCGCCGTCGATCGAGCCGTGGATGCCGAGATCGCCATCGCTGTCGTTGAGCTCGAAGTAGAGCGACGCCTCGGAAAACGACGCTTGCTCCTGAGCAGGGATCGCCGCAGGTACGGCGAGCAACGCGAACGGGATTGCAGCGGCTGCCAACCCGTGCGCCAGGGATTTTCGATGGGTCATCTGGATTCCTCTCCTCGCCGCCAGCTTTGTCGCGGAATTGCGAGCGCGAGCAGCGCCGACGCACGAGAGAGCAAGCGCCGTGCCGCACGCGCGGCGCGCGCAGAACGAAGTTCTCATGCGCGGGCCTGCCGAAACTGGCGGGCGCGCTGCCGAGTCCGGCACGCGCGCCGGCCGCGCGCTCTCAGGCCGTTCGCGGCGCGCCGCTCATCTCGAGCAACTCGATCAGCACGCCGTCGCGGCTCGCGTGTTCGAGGTAGGCGAACTTCGCAAAGCCCATGTCGTGGGTCCAGATCGGCGCGAAGCCCTCGCCGCCGAGCGCCGCGATCGTCGCGTCGCAATCCGCCACGCGGTAGCGGACGTGATGGATGCCCTCGCGGCCGGCGTTGCGGAACTCGCTGTGCGGCGACGCGCCGGAGAGCACTTCGATGAACTCCATCTCGAGGCTCCCCGCGCTGCCATAAGCGATGCGCAGGTTCACGTCGGTCGGGACGCCGCGATACAGCACGCCCGTCAGCGGCGAATCCATGAACGTGAACGGGCCGAACAGCTGCGCATAACGCCTGGTGGTCTCGTCGAGGTTCGCGACGACGTAGCCGACCTGATCGATCGGCGGCATTTCCACGTTGCCGATGCGGCGCGGCCCCTGCGGATGCTCGACGGTTGCCATGTGTGCTCCTCGCGGCAGGTGCGCTTCGCCGCCTAGTGCTCGACGCGCACGCGGAAGCGCTCGATGTAATTGCTGAAGCGCCTGCGCACTTCGCTCGGCTCGAGGCCGAAGTCGCCGCGCAAGTCGTAGCCGAGCTGGCCGTGCTTGCCGCGCGGGTTCGCGGCCACGAAGGCGTCGAGTTGGGCGCGCGCGGCGGGCGACATCGGCAGCCCCGCGCGTTCGTAGATGCGCGCCACCGTGCCGACGTCATCGGCCATGAACTCGTGGAAGGGCACGTCGATCGTCTGCGCGGCGGGCAGCTTGTCGCGGTCGCGCAGGCAGGCGCCGAGCAGGCGGTCGACGCGGTCGACCCAATAATCAGCCAGGCCCGCGAGATCGACGTGCGTGCGGCGCATGCGGTCGCCGTAGCCGAGCATCGTGATCGTCGAGCGGATCACCGAGACCGGATCGCGGTGAGTGATTACGATCGTGGCGTCGGGGAAGACGTCGAGCAGCGCGGGCAGTTGCTCCAGGTGTTGGGGAGATTTCAGGATCCAGCGCTGCGGGCCGCGCATCCACGTCAGCGCTTGCAGCACGCGCTTCATGTAGGCGTAGTGCGGGCGTTGATCGAGCCCGAGGTAATGGTCGCGCCAGCGCTGCGGGCGGCACAGCCATTCCAACAAGTAGGAGGCGAAGTCGAGTTCCTCGAGCTCGATCTCTTCGTGGATGTGTTCCGGCGGCATGTCGTGCATCGCCACGATCAGCGGCATGTTCGCGACCATCTGCTGGTACGAATCAAAACAGCGCGTCCAGCGCGGGTCGCGTCCGTCGCGCGCTGGGCCTTCCCCAGGCACCGGCACGGGCTCCATCGATTCCCAATAGGGCAGCGAGCGCAGCCGCGTGTCGGCGCTGATCAGGTTGAGCAGGTGCGTGGTACCGGTGCGCGGCATGCCCGCAACGATGATCGGGCGCTCGATCTTCACCGCGAGAATCTCGGGGTGCCGCTTCAGCAAATCCTCGAAGCGCAGCCGGTTCTCCGCGTAGCGCAGCAGGTTCGCGAACACGCCGAGGCGCCCGAGCGCGTTCAGTCCCGCGTCTTCGTTGACCGACTGACACTGGATTGCGAGCCGCGCGCGGAAATCGTCGCGTCCGAAATCGGCGAGGCCGGTCTTCGCGCGCGCGGCGCCGAGGATCGTCTCGACGTCGAACTCCACGCGCTGCGTCTCCGCGTACTTCACAGCGGCTGCCTGCGGCGGCGTGAGCACGGGGTCCGCGAGATCGGCGATGCGGATGTCGCTCGCCTTTGCGCTCACTTTGCGTTCCCGAGCGCAGCCTCGAGCTGGCGGATCTGCTGCTCGAGCCAGCGCGTCTCCCAGAAGTTGTTACTGGCGCGCAGCAGCGTTTGGTGCGCCGCGAGGCTCGCGCGCAGAGCACCTTCATGCTTCGCATCCGCGGCGAGCGCGGCCTCGGCGAGGTGCAGCGCTTCGAGCGGCGCGCTCTCCGCTTTCGCGAGCGCGACGTTCGCGACGGGGCCGGGGCCGCCTGCCAGCGCGACGAGTTCAGGCGACACCGCCCAATGCGGCGTGTCGTACAACTCGGTGGTCGAGCGCCCCTGGAACCAGCCTTGGTATTGCTCCCAGATCGCGCGCGCCGACCACGGCACTTTCCCGTAGCCCTGGCCCACCTCGAGTTGCGCAGGGAGCTGGATCTCGCGCATGGCGGTCCATACGTCCTTGCCGGCGTTCATCGCGGCGACGACGGCGTCGTGCACGTACAGCGTTGCATCGCGCATGCGCTCGATCTCGGCGCGAATCGTGGCGCGCCCAACAACCGGCCCGAAGTGCCCGACGCACAGCAGCTCCGCATCGAAGCCGAGCAGCAACTCGAGCGTCGCCGTGTACTCGAGCGCATCGCGGTAGCGGTCGCCGCGAATTGTTACGAGGTTCGGGAAGTGCCCGAATAGCGCGCCGAAGACGTTGCCGGTGAACAAGATGCGGTGCTGCGGCAGCCACACCACGAGCGAATCCCGCGTCTCGGCGCCGTTGCAGGCGATCAACTCGAACTGGGTCCCGCCGAGCTCGAAGTGAAAACGCTCGCGGAAGAGCACGTCGGGCTTCGGTTGCGACTGCTTAGGCGGCAGCGCCGCGCCGGAGCCCTGCATGCCGCGGAAGGCCTGTGCGAACGCAAAGGTGGAGCGCCGCTGGCGGAACGGCGCGAGCCGCGCGTCGTAGGCCTGATGCTCGGGGTTGTTCGCCTGAGCGACGACCAGCGTGCCGGGCTGCTTGAACAAATCGACGCCGCCCACGTGGTCGACGTGGCCTTG
>JANNRF010000382.1:0-10417 GCA_031401135.1 Deltaproteobacteria bacterium
AGATGCACGAGACCGCGCTCGCCATCCTCGGCCCGGCGGCGGGTCTGTTGCCCCCAGCCGCACCGCCCGAGGCCGCGGGCTGGCTCGATGGCTTCCTCTTCTCGCTCGCCGGCCCGATCTACGCCGGCACCAACGAGATCCAGCGCAACATCATCTCCGAGCGCATTCTCGGGCTGCCGAGGTAGCGATGGACTTCCGCTTCAGCGACGACCAGCTGTTATTGCAGAGCACGCTGCGCGACTTCCTCAGCAAGGAGCACGGGCCGGAGGCGCTGCGCAAGCTGTGGGCGACCGAGACGAGCCGCTCGCGCGCGCTCTGGAAGCAGCTCGCAGAGATCGGCGTGCCGGGGCTGCTCGTGCCCGAGCAGCACGGCGGCATGGGGCTGACTGAAATCGAGGCCGTGCTGATTCACGAGGAAGCCGGGCGCGCGGCGCTCGCGGAGCCGCTGGTTGCGACGATGGCGATCGCGGCGCCGCTGCTGCGCGAACTCGGCGGTGAACTCGCTGCCGAGTTCCTCCCGAGAATCGCGGCGGGCGACGCGATCGTTGCGGTCGGGCATCCCGCGACGCCGTTCGTCGAGGACGCGCACGTCGCGGACTTGTTGCTGATTCCGCGCGGCGACGACGCGCTCTTCGCGGTTCCGCGCGAGGCGGCGCGGCTCACGCTGCAGCCCGCGAACGACCCCTCGCGCCGGCTCGCGAGCGTCGCGTTCGAAGAGCGCAGCGCGCGCGTGCTGGCGCGCGGCGAGCGTGCGCGAGCGCTGCTCGATGCCGCGCTCGATCGCGGCGCGCTCGCGTGCGCGGCGCAGGCATTAGGTGCGTGCGATCGCATGCTCGAGATCTCGGTGGCGTACACGGCGCAGCGCAAACAATTCGGCAAGCCGATCGGCTCGTTCCAGGCCGTGAAACACATGCTCGCGAACGTGAAGGTGAAGCTCGAGTACGCGCGCCCCGTCGTGATGCGCGCGGCGTATTCGGTGGCGCACGGCTCGCCGCAGCGCGCGGTGCACGTCTCGATGGCGAAGCTCGTCGCGACCGAGGCCGCGCGTCTCGGCGCGCGCATGTCGCTCCAGTGCCACGGCGCGGTCGGGTACACCTGGGAGCAAGATCTGCACCTGTGGATGCGGCGCGCCTGGTCGTTCGACCAGAGCTGGGGCCGCGCACCGTTTCATCTCGCCCGGGTCCGATCCGCGATCCTCGATGGTTCGCTGCCGATCGGACCAGGCCAAACCTTCGTGGGAGGCGCGTAGCAAGATGGCCGATGCATTCATCGTCGACGCAGTTCGCACACCGGTCGGCAAACGCGGAGGCGGCCTCGCGCGCGTGCACTCCGCCGATCTCGGCGCGCACGTGCTGAAGGCCCTAATGGCTCGAACGGGCGTCGACCCGGGCGCGGTCGAGGACGTGATCTTCGGCTGCTGCGACACGATCGGCTCGCAAGCCGGCGACGTCGCGCGCACCTGTTGGCTCGCGGCCGGGCTGCCGCTGCACGTGCCCGGCGTGACGATCGACCGCCAGTGCGGTTCCTCGCAGCAGAGCGTGCACTTCGCCGCGCAGGCCGTAATGAGCGGCACCAGCGATCTCGTGGTTGCGGGCGGTGTGCAAAACATGAGCGCGATCCCGATCTCGTCGGCGATGACGCTCGCGCAGCCGCTCGGCTTCAACGACCCATTCTCGGGCTCGACGGGCTGGGTGGAGCGCTTCGGGAATCAGGAGATCTCGCAGTTCCGCGGTGCCGAGATGATCGCGGAGAAGTGGGGCATCACGCGCGAAGAGATGGAGCGCTTCGCGCTGCAGAGCCACCAGCGCGCGGCGGCGGCCACAAACGCTGGGCGCTTCAAGAGCGAGATCGCGCCGCTCGCGGGCATTGAGCGGGACGAAGGACCGCGCCCCGACACCACGCTCGAGAAGATGGCCAAGCTGCCCGCGCTGCTGCCGGGCGGACGCCTAACAGCCGCGCTGGCGAGCCAGATCAGCGATGGCGCGAGCGCGGTGCTGGTGGCCTCGGAGCGCGCGCTCAAGGAGCACGGCCTCACGCCGCGCGCGCGCGTGCACCACCTCTCGGTGCTCGCAGACGACCCGGTGATGATGCTGAGCGCGCCGATCCCCGCGACGCGGCGCGCGCTCGCGAAGACGGGCCTCACAGCGCGCGATATCGCGACGGTGGAGATCAACGAGGCGTTTGCCTCGGTGGTGCTCGCGTGGGCCAAGGAGCTCGGCTGGGATCTCGCGACGGTGAACCCGAACGGCGGCGCAATCGCACTCGGCCACCCGATCGGCGCCACCGGCACGCGCCTAATGACCACGCTGCTCGGCGAACTCGAGCGCACGGGCGGCCGCTACGGCCTGCAAACCATGTGCGAAGGCGGCGGCCAAGCCAACGTGACGATTCTCGAACGCTGCTGAAGCGAGGACTCCGTGGCTGATGACCGGCCCAGCGATTGGCGGATCCGGAACCAGGAGGAGTATCTCGCCGGCGCCACGCTGGTTCGCCGGCGATACCGGCAGTACGAACGGAACCTGAATTGGAACCACGATCATTGCGATTTCTGCGGGGAGACGTTCTCGCTGAAGGATCCGCAGGCGATTCGCGAGGGGTGCTCGACGCGCGACGAGTATCACTGGATCTGTCCGACGTGTTTCGAGGACTTCAAGACACGCTTTCGCTGGACGGTCGCGGACGCGAGCGATGGCCAACAGCTTCTGAGGTGAACGCATGAGCAAAGTTTGCGATAGCCGCGTCGCGATCGTGACGGGCGCGGGGCGGGGGATTGGGCGCGAGCATGCGCTCGAACTGGCGCGACAGGGCGCGCGCGTGGTGGTGAACGATCTCGGTGTCGCGCTCGATGGCAGCGGCACCGGTGAATCGCTGGGCGAGCAGGTGGCAGCCGAGATTCGCGCGCTCGGCGGCGAGGCGTTTGCGAACGGCGCCGACGTCGCGGACTGGGCGCAGACGCAGGCGCTGCTCGCCGAGACGCTCGCGCGCTTCGGGCGCCTCGACGCCGTCATTAACAACGCCGGTTTCGTGCGCGACCGCATGTTCGTTTCGTGCAGCGAACAAGAATGGGACACGGTGCTGCGCGTGCACCTGAAGGGCCACTTCTGCCTCGCGCACCACGCGACCGAGCACTGGCGGAGCGAATCGAAGGCCGGCCGCCAGCCCAACGCGCGCATCATTAACACCAGCTCGGGCGCGGGCCTGCAGGGCAGCGTCGGCCAGAGCGCGTACTCCGCTGCGAAGGGCGGCATCGCGACGCTCACGCTGATCCAGGCCGTGGAACTCGCGCGCTATGGCGTCACGAGCAACGCGATTGCGCCCTCGGCGCGCACGCGCATGACGGAGGGGCCGTTCGCGGAGCGCATGAAGACGCCCGAGAGCGGCTTCGACACGATGCACCCCGGCAACATCGCGCCGCTGGTGGCGTGGCTGTGCAGCGCGGAAGCGCGAGATGTTACGGGCCAGGTGTTCGAGATCGCGGGCGGCGAGCTCTCGGTTGCGAGCGGCTGGCGCACAGGGCCGAGGCTCGACAAGGGCGCGCGCTGGGCCGCGGACGAGATCGGCGCCGCAGTGCACGATTTGCTCGCGAAGGCGACGCCAGCGCAAAAGGTGTACGGCGCATGAACCGCGCGGAGTCGCTGCGTTGAATTTCTCCTTCACCGCGGAGCAACTCGAACTGCGCACGACCGCGCGCGCCTTCCTCGCGAGCGCGTGTGGCCCCGCGGCCGTGCGCGTCTCGATGGAGAGCGCGCTCGGCTACGACGCGGCGCTCTGGCGCGCGATCGGCAGCGAGCTCGGCTGGACGGCGGTGGTCATCCCTGAGAACTGCGGCGGGCTCGGGCTCTCGTGGGTGGAGCTCGTCGCGCTGCAGGAAGCCATTGGGGAGACGCTCGCACCCTCGCCGTTCTTCGCGAGCGTGTGCCTCGCCGCGAACGCAATCCTCGCGTGCGGCGATGAAGCCCAACAACAGGCGCTGCTCCCCGGTATCGCCGAAGGGCGCACGCGCGCAACGCTCGCGCTCACCGAGGCGAACGGGCACTGGGACGCAGACGGCATCGCCGCGACCTGCGAGCGCAGCGGCAGTGATTACGTGCTGCGCGGAGGGAAGCGTTATGTCGTCGACGGCGCGAGCGCGGATCTGATCGTGCTCGCCGCGCGCGCGCCGGGTTCGGAGGGCACTGCTGGCATCTCGCTGTTCGCCATCGACGCGAACGCCGCGGGCCTCGCGCGCGAGGCGCTGCCCACGCTCGATCAAACGCGCCGGCTCGCCGCACTGCGCCTCGACGGCGTGCGCGTGCCCGCCTCCGCGCGTCTCGGCGCCGAAGGCAGCGCGTGGCCCGCACTCGAGACCGCGCTGCAGCGAGCGGCCGTTGCGCTCGCGGCCGAGCAACTCGGCGGCGCGCAGCGCACGCTCGATCTCGCGGTCGCCTATGCGAAGGAGCGCGTGCAGTTCGGCCGCGCGATTGGCGGCTTCCAAGCCCTGAAGCACAAGCTTGCCGACGTGATGGTGAAGATCGAAGCCGCGCGCTCTGCCGTCTATTACGCCGGTTGCGTGGCGGCGCAGGGCGGGGCCGCCCTGCCTGCCGCCGCTTCGATGGCCAAGGCCGCCGCGACGGACGCGTTCTCCTTCGCCGCGGCACATGCGCTCCAGGTCTTCGGCGGCGTAGGCTTCACCTGGGAGTACGACGTGCACCTCTACTTCAAGCGCGCGCGGTCCTCGGCCCACTTGTTGGGCGACGCGAGCTGGCATCGCGAGCTCGTCGCGCGCGCGATCGGACTCTAGTGCCGGCGCCGCCGCTCGCGAGCGCGCTCGATTTCCGCGGCAGAGTCGCACTGATTACGGGCGGCGCGCGCGGCATCGGCCGCGGCATCGCCCTGCGCTTCCTCGAAGCGGGCGCCGAAGTCGCGATCTGCGCGCGCCACGATCCGGAGACGCTGCCGAGCTACGCCGGCCGCAGCGCCGCGTTCTTCGCCTGCGACGTGCGCGAGGCCGAGCAGGTCGCGCGCATGACCGAAGCCGTCGCCGCGCGCTTCGGCCGCATCGACACGCTCATCGCGAATGCCGGCGGCGCGCCCGCCGCCGATGCTGCTAGCGCCTCGCCACGCTTCCACGAGCGCATCATCCAGCTCAACCTGATCGCGCCACTGCACTGCGCGCAGCGCGCGAACGCCGTGATGCAAGCGCAACCAGAGGGCGGCGTGATCCAGTTCATCGCGAGCGTGTCCGCGATTCGTCCTTCGCCTGGCACAGCGGCTTACGGCGCAGCCAAAGCGGGCTTGCTCTCGCTCGCGGCGAGCCTCGCCGTCGAGTGGGCGCCGCGCGTGCGCGTCGTCGCCGTAACAGCTGGCTTGATTCGCACCGAGCAGGCGCGCTTGCATTATGGCGACGAGGAGGGCATCGCATCGGTGGGCCGCACGATTCCGCTCGGGCGCATGGGCGATCCCGAAGACGTCGCCGACGCGTGCCTGTTCTTGGCTTCTCCGCTCGCGCGCTACGTGAGCGGCACGAGCCTGCTCACCCACGGTGGCGGCGAGGCGCCTGCGTTTCTCGGCGCCGCGAAGAACACGGAGCCTGAGAAGAAGTGAGCGCCCTGAACAAGCGCCGGCGCTGGCCGTTCTACCTCCTGGGCGGGCTCGCGCTCGGCGCCGCCGCTGCTTACCGCTTCGCCCCGAGCCTGATGACTCGCGCGCTCGCGGCAGGCCAAGCCAGCAACGCCTCACGCGTGCGCGAAGAACTCGCGTTCCACATCGGCACGCTCGCGTTCGTCTACGGCTACCCGATCGTCGACATGGCGCAGCAGATGCACAATGAGACGCATCGCGTCGATGCGAAGCAGCGTGTCTTCGCGCCGGTGAATCGCGTCTTCAGCTACGGCTCGCTCGTCACTCCCAGCACGCAGGGCAACCTGCGCTTGCCGAATCACGACACGCTCTACTTCTCAGGCTGGTACGACGTCTCGAAGGAGCCTCTGCTCCTGCACGTGCCCGACACCGCCGGGCGCTACTACACGATCGCCGTCACGAATTTCTACTCCGAAGTCGTGCACGTGGGGCGGCGCACCACCGGCACGGCGGAGCGCGTGTTCGCGCTGGTGCCCCAGGGCTTTGCGGGCGCGCTGCCCGAAGGCGTCACTCCCGTAACAACCGAGACACCGCGCGGCTGGCTGCTCGGCCGCATGCTCGTGAGCGGCGCTGACGATGCGCCCGCCGCGCTCGCGCTGATCGAGCAGATCTGGACGGTGTCGCTCAGTGAGTACGTCTCGGGCCAGAAGCCCGCGCTCGGTCCCGAGCTGAGCGCCGCGCCGCTGGACGTCATCAACACCTTCGCGTTCTTCGACGTGCTGAACGCCGGCCTGCGCGAACTGCCGCCGCGCCCGAGCGAGGCGGGCCTAATGGCTCAGTTCGACGCGGTCGGCCTCGGCCCGGCCTCGGACTTCGACCCGGGCAAGGTTGACCGGGGCACGCGCCGCGGCCTCGAGCGCGCGCTCGAAGCAGGCCGCAGTCTCGTCGAGGCCTCGATGCAGTCCTCGCGCCCCACCCACAATGGCTGGATCATTCCGCGCTTGGTCGGTCGTTATGGCTTCGACTACCTCGCGCGCGCGACCGTCGTGCGAGGCGGCTACGGCAACCTGCCCGAAGAGAGCCTCTACGCCGCGGTGCTCACGGACAGCAGCGGGCAACTTCTCACGGGCAGCGGCCGCTACCGCATCCGCTTCGCGAAGGGCGCGCTGCCCCCGGTCAACGCATTCTGGTCGCTGTCGGCGTACGACATCCGAAGCGGCAAGCTCGCCGAGAACGAGATCCAGCGATACAGCCTCGGCGATCGCACGCCAGGGCTCGTGTACGGCGCCGACGGCTCGTTCAGGATCGCGCTGCAAGCTGCGAAGCCGAGCGAGCCCGACGTGAACTGGCTGCCGGCCCCGAGCGGGCCGCTGCCCTTCATCGCGGTGATGCGCATGTACGAGCCGCGCGAAGCGGCGCTCTCCGGCGCGTATGCGTTGCCGCCGGTGGTGGCGGTGGAGTAACGCTTTGCGGCGCCTTCGCGCGCGCTCGTGTCGCGCGGCCGCCGCGTCGCCCGTGATAGGCTGCCGCCCCTTCACCGGAGGCCGCGCCTGCGCGACGCCCCGATCCAAGAAGCGTGGGCTATGACGCGCGGTGCACAAGCGGAACGCATTGCACGCGTCCGCTCGCGTGCGAATCCGTCCGGCTGTGACTCATTCGTCGTGGAACGTCCCCATTCGAACTCAGGAGAGAAGCATGCGTAGGCGATCACTCGGGACTTTTGGGCTTGGGGCGCTGGCTGCGATCGGCTGCGTGACGGCGGTGGCTTCGAAACTGCCCGTGGACGGATTCGTGCTGCCGGCCCTAACAGGCGAGGTGCCGTGGACCGGCACGGCGCCGCTACGCGACGAGAGCGATTTCGATTTCGTCGTGGTCACGGACCGCACGGGCGAGCATCGCGATCGCGTGTTCGAGGACGTGATGCCGCCCAAGGTGAACCTCGTGCGGCCCGAGTTCGTGCTGAGCGTCGGCGACCTGATCGAGGGCTACACGGAAGACCGCGCGCAACTCGCCAAGGAATGGGACGAGATCGAGGCCAGCGCCGGGAAGCTCGAGATGCCGTTCTTCTACGTGCCCGGCAACCACGACATGAGCAACGCGGTGATGGCGGAAGTCTGGAAGGAGCGCTTCGGCGCGTCCTACTACCACTTCGTCTACAAGGACGTGCTGTTCCTGGCGCTGAACTCGGAGTTGTTCGGACTCGTGCACGACCCGACGACGCCGCTGCCGGGGCCGTGGACGCAGGCGGAGCAGCTCGCGTACGTCGAGCAAGTGTTACGGGAGAATGCTGGCGTGCGCTGGACGATCGTGCTGCTGCACCAGCCGCTCTGGGACGTGCCGAAACAGCCGTTGCCCGGACAGGTGACGGCGCCGGCCGTCAAACCGGACTGGCTGCGCGTGGAGCGGCTGCTCGGCGAGCGGCCCTACACGGTGTTCGCCGGCCACTATCACCGCTACACGCAGCACCTCCGTAACAACCACCAGTTCATCACGCTCGCGACGACGGGCGGCGGCAGCGACCTGCGCGGCACGCCTTGGGGCGAGTTCGACCAGATCGCGCACGTCAGCATGACCAAAACCGGCCCGGTGATCGCGAACCTGCGGCTCGACGGCATCTTGCCGAGCGACGTCGTGACCGAGGAGCAACGCGCGCTCGTGCTCGCGCTGCCGCGCGCGATCGTGCAGGAGCCGCTGCGCGGTGAGGCAGACGCGTTCCGCTCGGGCACAGCGCGCTTCTCGATCGCGAACAACGGCAAGCACCCGCTCGCCGTGGCGGGCCGGGCCGAAGGCAGCCCGCAGCTCGATGCGGGCGACCTAACACTTCGCGCCACGATCGAGCCCGGCGGCGTCGCGAACCTCGAGCTGCCGCTGCGCGCGCGCACGCCGATGGCCTACGAAGCGATCGATCCCGCGCACGTGCGCTGGACACTCGCGACCACCGGCCCGAACGGCGCGCCGCTCTCGGTGGAGACGGAATCGATCCTCGCGCCTGAGCGCGAGTTCACGCTGAAGCGCGCAGCCGGCGCGGTGGCGGCCGACGCCGATCTCGCCGATTGGGCGCCGCTCGCGTTCGCCGTGCGGGCTCCCGGCGAACTCGACGGCCACGGCGATTATGCCGGCGCCGCGGACGCCTCCTTCGCGTTCGACGTGCGCCATGACGACGCGGGCGTGCACTTCGCCGTGCAAGTGCGCGACGACGACGTGGTCTCGCTGAAGGAGCGCACGCTGCGCGAGCAGGACCACGTCGTGATCAACCTCGACGCGCGCCCCGAGCCCGAGCGCAACAAGAACATGGACTACCTGATTGCGCGCCTCTCCGGCGAGTTAGGGAAGTCGATCACAACCTTCTGCGGCCCACAGCAGAACCCCGAGCACGACAGCATCCTCGAGAAGTTCGCCAGCACCACCAAGATCGCGTGCGCCGCGCGCCGCACGAGCGAGGGCTACGCGCTCGAGGTGACGATCCCACGCAAGCTGCTCGACGATGCGGCGGGCGGCGCCTGGAGCGCGGCGCGCATCAACGTGGCCGTCACGGATTTCGACGGCGCCGCCGCGAACCACAACGTGATCTCGTGGCGCCCGAGTCGTTATGGCCCGAACGCCACTAGCGGCTCCGGCACGTTCGTGCGGGAATGAGCGCACACACTCGCGCTCGAACATCGCGTGAAGGGAACCCGCCGAAGTGAACGACGCACAGCCTCGCTTCTCGCCGCGCTACGTGAAGCTCGTGGTCGCGCTGCTCACGGGCGCGGTGTTCGTGGAGTTCTTTCATCGCCAGGTGCTCGCGGTGGCGATGAAGTCGATCGGCGACGACCTCCACGCTTCGGACACCCAGCTCGGATCGCTCGTTACGGTGTTCGCCGTCGCGTACTCGCTGAGCGCGCCCCTGCTCGGACGGCTCGCGGATCGCCTGCCGCGCCGCACGATCTACGCCGCCGGTATCGCAGCGTGGAGCGCCGCAACCGCGCTCGGCGGCTGGGCCGCGGGCTTCACGACCTTCCTCGCAACGCGCGTGCTCGCGGGCGCGGGGCAAGGCTCGGCCGGCGCCACCAACAGCCCCCTAATCGTCGATTACGTTGCGCCGGACCAACGCGGTGGCGTGATGGGCATCGTCACGATGGGCGCAACGCTCGGCGCACTCGGCGCGGGCGCGCTCGGCTTCGCGGGCGCGCTCGAAGCGTTCGGTTGGCGCCAGCTGTTCCTCGGCTCGGCAGTGTTCGGCCTCGGCTTCGCCGCCCTGTTCGCGGCATTGGTGAAGGAACCCCCGCGCGGCTGGTCCGAAGGCCGCACGCACGTGCCAACCGCGCCAGTGCCGCTCCGCGATGTTGCGCGCGTCGCTGCGGAGCGGCCGGCGCTGCTGCATTCCCTAATAGGCACCGTGCTCAACAGCCTTGCGATTTTCGCGAGCGCGCAGTGGATCGTCGCGTTCTTCGAGCGCGTGCACGGCATGTCGAACGCGAGCGCTTCGTTCGCGCTCGTGGCCGCTGCGCTCGCGAGCACCGTCGGCGCCATCGCGGGCGGCTTGCTCGCGGACCGCGCGTGGGGTGCGAACCCGCGCGCCGTGCTGTTCGTGCCGGCGGTTTGCTCCGCGCTCGCTTGCCCTGCGCTGTTCTTCGGCGCATCCACCGCGGACGCAACGCTCGCGGTCGTGTTCTACTCGCTCGCGGGCGGCCTCTCGCTCGTACACAGCGCCGCCGCCGCTGTCGCAATGCAGGGAATGATCCCCGATCGCATGCGCGGCCTTGTCTCGGGCCTAATTGCCTCGATCGTCACGCTGGTCGGCCTCGGTTGTGGGCCGCTGATCGCAGGTGCGCTCTCGGATTGGTTCGGCTCCGCGAGCGATCCCACCAGCATCGGC
>JANNRF010000383.1:0-3380 GCA_031401135.1 Deltaproteobacteria bacterium
TCGCCGCGCGCGCCAGTCGCTCCGTGCCCTCGCTCGACATCGGCTTGATGCCGATGCCAGACGTGTTAGGGAAGCGGATCTTCTTGACGCCCATCTCGTTTTGGAGGAACGCGAGCACCTTCTTCACGTCGGCGCTGCCGGCGGCCCACTCGATGCCCGCGTAGATGTCTTCCGTGTTCTCGCGGAAGATCACCATGTCGACCGCCTCGGGGCGCTTCACCGGGGAAGGCACACCCATGAAGTACCGCACCGGGCGCAGGCAGACGTAGAGATCGAGGATCTGGCGCAGCGCGACGTTCAGGCTGCGGATGCCGCCGCCGATCGGCGTGGTGAGCGGGCCCTTGATCCCGACCAGGTAGGTGCGAAACGCGTCGAGCGTCGCGTCCGGCAGCCAGTTGCCGGTTTTGTTGAAGGCCTTCTCGCCCGCGAGCACTTCCTGCCAGGTGATCTTGCGCTGGCCCTTGTACGCCTTCGCAACCGCGGCATCGAGCACGCGCACCGAGGAGCGCCAGATGTCGGGGCCGGTGCCGTCGCCCTCGATGAAGGGCAGGATCGGATCGGCGGGGACGTTCAGTTTGCCTGCGGAATCGAGCGTGATCGCGGTGGACATAGGCGCAGCGATTTAGCCGATCCGACGCTGAGTTTCATCGGGTTCGCGCGTGTTCGATGCTGCTCGATCGTGTCCGCCGCGCGTCATCCAGAGAGGCAGTGGGGTCAGACCCCGCTGCGTCTTGGCTTTCGTGTCGCGGCGTTCACCCCGCTCGCCATTCGCACGCTCGCCCCGCTTGGTCGCGAAACTCGCGCGAACTTCGGCCGCGGGGCGAAAGCCAGAGAGGCAGTGGGGTCAGACCCCGCTGCCTCTCTGGGCGACGCGATGCGTCACGACGGTTGCGTGCGATTGCGCTCGGTCGCGTCCGTTAGCGCAGCGTTGCGAGCCGCTCCTGCACGCGGTGGATCGGGATCGATGCGGGGCAGATGCGCGCGCATGCGTCGCAGCCGCCGCATGCTTCGGCGCTCGCGGGTGCGGCGGCGAGGCCCTCGCGCAGCAAGTCGGTCTCGAGGCGCGAGGCGGCGATCACGGCTTCGCGCGGGTCGAGCGGCGGCGCGCCGCCCACGCGCGCGCATTCGAGCGAGCACAGGCCGCACGCGAGGCAGCGCGAGGCGTCGAGCGCGAGCGCTCGCGCGGCGACTTCAGGCGCGCGCACGCCGTCGGCGCCGTAGTGCGCGAGGAACTGCGCGACGGGGTCGCCGCCGCCGCGCGCGAACACGCTGCGCAGGATATGCACGGCGCCGGTGCGCACTTGCAGCGAGACGGCGCGCCAGGAGCCGGTGCGCGTGAACTCGCGCAGGAAGCCGCGATAGCCGCCGCGCCTCATGCCGCCTCCGCTGCGCGCGCTGCGGCCGCGAGGCCGGTGAGCAGCGCGACGCCGAGGCCGCTGCGCTCGCGCGCGGGATCGAAGCCGCCGAGCAGTTCGCCTGCGCAGAACACGCGCTCGGCGGCGGGTTCGCCGCCCGGCGCGAGCGGGCGCAGCGCGGAATCGACGCGCACGCCGGCGGAATAGAGCGGCTGCCAGCTGGCGTAGCCCTTGCGCACCGAGCGGTGCGGCGGGATGCCGTCAATGCGGCGGCTCTCGGCGTCGTGCAACGCGAGACCGAGCAGCGGCTCGCGCACTTCGCCCGAGTTCGCGCTGACTCCGCCGCCCGTGAAGCGGCCGGTTGCCAGCACGACCGCGCGCGCGGCGAGCGTCCGCGGCGGACCGCCCGTTGCCTCGATCTCGAGCGCATGCGATTCGCCGCCATGCCCGGCTCGCAACGCGCGCACGCGCCCGGCGATCACGCGCGCGCCGCTCGCGGCTACCGCGCTGCGCAGCGCGCGCTCGAAGCGATAGCCCGCCAGCGCGTGCGGCGGGAACGAGAGCACCTCGGCCACCGCACCGCCCGCGGTGTCGCACAGCTGCGCGATCAGCGCCTGCGCGCGCGCGAGCCCTAACACCGGCGGGCAGAGCAGCACCCGGCCCTTTCCGCTCGCGCCGCGCAGTGCATGCGCGAGTGCATCGCCTGCGCGCGGCGCATCCAGCCGCGCCGCGACGCGCGCCGGCTGCTCGTCGAGCACGCCCTCGGGCCACGCGATCTCGACCACGCGCACGCGCTTCGCCGCGAGCCCGAGCGCCGCCAGCTCGGCTGTTAGGCCGCGCGCTGTGAAGCGCGCGTCGTAACCCGCGAGCCCCGGCGCTGCGAGCACACCGATCTCGTCGCAGGCGCTGAGATCGCCGCCCGCGGGCCCGGGTGTCGCGAAGTCGACCGCGCGCAGCGTGCCCGGCGCGCACGCGAGCAGCGCACTGCGCTCGAAGCCTCCGTGCAGCGCGGCGCCGTGGGGCGCGAGCCAGCGCGAGAGCCGCTCCAGCCCGGTGCGCGCAGCGCTGCCAGCGGCTGCGGCGTCACTCCCGAACAACCGCGCGTACGGATGCGCGGGCGCTTCCCGTAACAACAGCGCGAGCCGGTCGAGCAGGCTGAGCGCGCCGCCGCGCAGGGCGTCGCGCGCCGCGAGCCACGGCACACCCGGCGAGACCGCCGCGATATCGAACGCGCCCGCGCTGAGCGCCGTCGCGCCCGCTGGCCCCGCGATCTGCACCACCTCGCCGCCCGCCTCTGCGAGCGCCAGGGTCGCCGCCGCGCCTGCGAGGCCGCCGCCGATCACCGCGATCGTCACGGCAGCACCTCGAGCGCGCCGATCATGCCGAAGAACACCGCGCGGTGTAGCTCCATCTGCGCAACTTGTGCGCCCGAGAGCGCGGGCGCGACGTCGTGCCAACGCGCTGCGGCCAGCTCCGCGACTTCGCGCACGGTGCGCGCGCCGTCCCAGTCGAGTTCGTCGGCCAGCACCTGCGCAGCGAACGCGGCGCAGCTGGTGCCCTGACAAGCGCCGTTGCCGAGCCGCATGCGCAGCGGGCAGTCGCTGAGTTTGCGCAGGCCCTCGCTGCGCGCGGCGTGGCGCAGCTCGGCTTCGAGCACGGGCTCGCAGGCGCACACCGTGCGCTGCGCACTCGCGGCTGCGAGCACGCGCTCTGCGCGCGCGCCGTGGCGAAACGCGAGCCGCAGCGCGGCGGCGCTGCCGACGCCGAAGCGCCGCGAGATCTCCGCGACATCGAGGCGCGCTTCGCCGCCGGGCAGCGGCGCCTGCGCAGTGCGGCATTCGGCCGTGACGCCGAGCGCGCCGCACAGCCGGTTCGCCATGTCTTCAGCCATTAGGCGGTACGCGGCGAGCTTCCCGCCGGTAATGGTCCAGAGCCCCGGCGAGCCGCCCTCGGCGCCGTTGTCGATCACGCGGTAGTCGCGCGACAGTTCGTCCTCGTAGGCGCCAAAACCGTAGAGCGTCGGCC
>JANNRF010000384.1:0-3015 GCA_031401135.1 Deltaproteobacteria bacterium
AGCGTTACCGCGACCAGGCGCCTCGATGCGCCACATGGAGGATCTCACTGTGAACAAGACAGCAGCTCTCGCCGCGGCGGCCGCGGCTCTTTTCCTCAGCGGTTCGGCGGCTCTCGCGGACCATCACGAGGGCGAAGCGAAGGTGAAGTGCGAAGGCGTGAACTCGTGCAAGGGCCACGGCTCCTGCGCCACGGCGAACAACGAGTGCGCGGGACAGAACGGCTGCGCGGGCCAGGGCGTCATGGAGATGACGGCGGCCGAGTGCGACGCAGCGAAGGCAAAGGCCGCTGAGAAGAAGTAGTGAAAACGCTGAGGGAGGGCGCGGCGCACCGCCTCGCCCTCCCGAGGCGCCCTACCTGGGCGTCGGCATCGGCCTGCGCCCGCGGCACTACGCCGAGATCGTCGCGTGCGGCGGCGCCGGCGCAGACTTCTTCGAGGCGATCTCCGAGAATTACCTAATTCCTGGCGGCCGCCCGCTGCGCATCCTCGGCGAAATGCGCGAACGCGCGCCGCTCGTGCTGCACGGCGTCTCGCTCGATCTCGGCGCCAGCGACCCGCTCGATGCGCACTACCTCGGCGAACTCGCGGCGCTCGCCGAGCGCTTCCAGCCCGCGTGGCTCTCGGATCACTTGTGCTGGACCGCGCACGGCGGCGCGCACCTGCACGACTTGCTGCCGCTGCCGCACACCGAGGAAGCGGTGCGGCACGTCGCCGCGCGCATTCGCGAGGTGCAGGCGCGGCTCGGCCGCCGCATCGCGATCGAGAACGTCTCGAGTTACGTGCGCTTCAGCCACGACGCTCTGAGCGAGGGCGAGTTCCTCGCCGCGGTTTCGGCAGAGGCCGACTGCGGCATCCTGCTCGACCTCAACAACCTACTCGTGAACGCGCACAACCACGGCGCCGATGCCGAGGCGGCAGTCGCGGCGCTCGATCCCGCGCGCATCTTCCAGATTCACCTCGCGGGCCCGAGCGAGGCCGGCGCGCTGCTCGTCGACACGCACGACCACCCGGTGCGCGACGAATGCTGGGCGCTGTTCGAGCGCACAATCGCGCAGCTCGGCCCCGTCTCGACCCTAATCGAATGGGACGATCGCATCCCGCCCTGGGAGCGCGTCGTTGCGGAGGCGGCGCGCGCGAGAGAGATCCTTTCGCGCACGTGGGGCGAGGGCGCGCGCAGCGGCGATGTGCACCGCGCTTCGACCGCTGAGGCGGCGGCGTGAGCGAGCCGCTCTTGCGCGCGCAGGGCGCTTTCGCCGGCTGGGTGATGGCGCATGAGGCGCCAGCCGCGACGCTCGGGCTGTTAGGGGACGCGCGAGCCAGCGCCGCGGAGCGTCTCGGCGTCTACCGCAACGCCTACGTCGCGCGCATCGTCTCGGCACTCGCCGAAGACTTCCCCGCGCTGAAGCACGCGCTCGGCGCCGTGTGCTTCGACACGCTCGCAGCCGCATACCTGCACGCGCATCCCTCTCAGCATCCATCGCTGCGCTACGCGGGCGCGCGCTTGCCGGGATTCATCGCGGAGCACGCCTCTCCGGCTGCTGTTGAGAATCGAGTCAGTGCACCTTGGGCTGCCGACCTCGCGCGCCTCGAGCTCGCCATCACCGACGCCTTCGACGCCGCCGACGCGAAGCTGCTGACGCGCGCCGATCTCACCGCGCTCCCGCCGGAGTTTTGGGGCGAACTCGCACTCGCCCTAATGCCTGGCGCGCAGCTCCTCGCACTCAGGTGGCCCGTGCGCGCGCTGCGCGCTGCCCACGACGCCGAGCAGCCGCTCGCGCTCGAGGCGTTCGCGCCCGCCAGCGAGCGCGTGCTGGTGTGGCGCCGCGAAGAGCGCGTCCTGCACCGCGCGCTCGAAGCGAGCGAGGCCGCGCTGCTCGCGCGCGCGCAGCACGGCGTGCGTTTCGGCGAGCTGTGCGCGCTGGCCGCGCAGGAGCGCGGCGAGGAAGCAGGCGCTGCGTTCGCGGCGAGCGTGCTCGCGCGCTGGATCGAGGACGGGGTGTTGGCTACCGCCGATCGCTAGCTCGCGCGCACGCGCCAAGACGCCGCCCAGCTAACTGCTGAACCCGATCCCCAGCCGATCGAGCACCCGCAGCATCAGGCTCGGCGCTTCCCCCGCGTCGACGCGGCGGAGCGCGCGAGTGACGGCGTTCACGGCCATGCCGCGAAGTGGCTCCGGGGGATACGGGAACGGGCGGCGGGTGACGAGCGATAGCTGGAGCAGTTCACTCGAACGCTCCAGCGCGAGGTGGGCCAGGATGCGGCCCGCGATCCGCGTGCTGCCAAGGCCGTGGCCGGTGAAACCAAGGCCGTAGAGCACCCGCCCGCTGTGCGCGTGGCCGAAGAACGGCGTCATTCGCGTCGTCGAGCAGATCGCGCCGCCCCAGCGATGCGTCCAGCGCAACTCAGCGAGCGCAGGAAAGTGGCGCCGCCAGCTGGCCTCGAGCGATCGATAGTGCGGCGGCGAGTGATCATGCGACGGGCCCACGCTGTTGCCCGCGTAGTAGGCCGCTTCGCTGGTGCCCCACAGCACGCGGTTGTCTGCGGTCAGGCGGTAGTAATTAAAGAAGCTGCGCCCATCGGTGATTCCTTGGCGCCCGCGCCACCCGATCAGCGCCTGCTGCGCGCCGCTCAGCGGCTCGCTCACCAGGATGTAGTCGTAGAGCGGGATGAACCGCCTAATGATCGAGGGCAGCAGGTGATGGGTGTACGCGCTGGTCGCGAGCACCGCGCGCCGCGCGCGGAGTTGGCCCTGTGCAGCGCGAATCACGACGCCGTCGCCATCGGGTTCGACCGCGCTCACCGCGGAGCGCTCGTACACGCGCGCTCCCAGCCGCTCCGCCTCCCGCCGGAGCCCATCCGTCAGGCGCGCGGGATCGAGGATTCCTCCGCCCAGGGCCGCGACACCGCCGAGGTACAAAGGCGAATGAACTTCCGCCCGCATCTCACCCGATCGAGAAAACGCCAGGTCGTCACGCCGAGCTCGCGGGCGATCGCCACGCTGCGCTGGCCTTCCTC
>JANNRF010000385.1:0-4163 GCA_031401135.1 Deltaproteobacteria bacterium
GGGGCCCTTCGAGCTTCGCGGGGGGTCACGACTGCCGCTCGAACAGCGCGTCGTCCGACACCAACAACTCGACGCGCTTCTGCAGGATCTTCTTCCACGCCGGGTGCGTGAGAATCCAGAAGCGGTTCTCGCGGATCGCGCGCAGTACGAGGCTCGCGACGTCGGCGGGATCCATGCCGGCGGAGAGCAGCGGCCCGACGCCCGAGTAGAAGCGCCGCTCCTCCTCGCTCGGGGCGTGCACGTTCTTGTCGCTCGGGCGATTGCGCTCGGCCTCGCCGATGCGCGTGTTGATCGGGCCCGGGCAGAGCACCGAGACGCCCACCTTCGTGCGCGCGAGTTCGCGCGCGAGCGTCTCCATCAGTGCGACCACGCCGAACTTCGAAACGTTGTAGGGCGCGATCGCGGGCCCCGCGACGAGCCCGGCCGTCGAGGCGGTGCTCAGGATGTGCGCTTCGTCCTGCTTCATCAGAATGGGCAGGAACGCCCGCACGCCGTAGATCGGGCCCCACAGGTTCACGCCGAGCACCCACTCCCAGTCTTGTTGGGAGAGTTCGTGGGTGGGGCCGGCGGTGACGACGCCGGCGTTGCTGCACACGACGTGGACCGCGCCAAAGCGCGTCAGCGCAGCCTGCGCGAGCGCCTCGACGCTCTCCGCGCGCGCGACATCGGTGACGTGCGCGAGCGTTTGCGTCCCGCCCGCGGCGAGTTCTTCCGTGAGAGCGCCGAGCGGGCCCGCCTCGATGTCGGCGATCACGACGCTCATGCCCTCGGCGGCGAAACGCCTCGCCAGCGCGCGGCCGATGCCACTGGCCGCGCCCGTCACCACCGCCACGCGACCGTCCAACCTCTCCATGTGCCTTCCTCCATTCGGAAAAACTCTATCTCGGTGCTCGCATTTCCGAGCCGGGGCGATGCCACCACGGAACTCACCCGATACTGTGCCCCGATTCGACCGCCGGACTGGCGGCAAAGGAGAGATTGGACGACGAAGCGACTCGTGGTTCTCGCGGTTGGCCTGGCGCTCGCGCTGGTTCCGGCTGCTTCCTTCGCTGGCAAGTAGAAGCAGGCCGCTGCAGCGGCTGCGGCGGCTGCTGCTGCAGCCGGGACGACTGCGGCTGGCCCGCAGAACAACGGCAACGGAAATGGCATCGGCGCGGGCGGCGTGCCCGCCCTGCGTGACCGCCTCGAAGAGCGACTCACGCTGCTCGAAGCGCACGTGGCGCAACTCGCCGCGGCGCTGCAAGCGCTCGCGAACCAGGTCACGGCCTTGACCGGCCAGGTGCAGGCGCTGTCGGGCCAGGTGCAGGCGCTCGCGGGCCAGGTTGCCGCGCTGCAAACGACTTCGGCGCAGCAGGGCGCTCGGATCGCCGGCCTCGAGACGCAGGTGGCCGACCTCGAAGCGCTCGACACGGATGACGACGGCGACGGCGTTGCAGAGCACGCCTTCGACGATTGCGACGACGCCGAGATCCACGTGTTCCCGGGCGCGACCGAGATCCCGGGCAACGGCGTCGACGAGGATTGCAACGGCACCGACTGACTGCCGTACCTGTTAGGGCCGTGCGCGATTCAGCGCACGGCCTGACAGGCCTCGCTCACAAGCGGCAGACCGCGCGCCTCGCAGCGCATGGCCTCTGCCGCGAGGTCTGCCGCACGCACACGCAGCGCGGCCCAGGCGGAATCGTTCGCGTAGAACGGCGCGCGCTCGAGGCCCCAGCTCGCGTGGAGCCGCGCAATCGCCTGTGCCCGCGCGACCACGGCCGAAGCGTCTCCACGTTCCCGCGCCTCGTTCAGCGCTGTTAGGTGTTGGCCCGCGGCAGCGTGCACGATGCGGCTTGCGGCGAGCGCGTGCGTCTCGTCGAGCAGCCGCGAGGGCGCTTCCCAGCGCGCGCCCGCTCCGCGCTGGCGCACTGCAGAGATGCGCTGCTGCGCCTCCTCGCGCGGTGTCGTCCAGCCTTTGCGCGTGGTCTCGGCGAACACTGAATCGCGCACTTCGGCCTGCGTGTGCCTCAGCACCGGCGCGAGCGAGACGCCCTGCTGGTTGTGCGCCAGCGCAGCGCCGTCGACGCCGAGCAGCGCGAACAGCGTGGGCATTAGGTCCACCTGCGAGCTGAGTGCGCGATAGCGGCCCGCGTGCGCGCCACCGGGCATGCGAATGATCAGCGGGATGTGCAGGATCTCGTCGGTGAGTTTGCCGTCGTAGCCGGTGGAGGCGTGCCCCACCCAGCCGTGATCGAGCAGCTCCTCGCCGTGGTCGGCCGTAATCACCACGATCGTGCGCTCGAGCAGCCCGCTCGCGCGTAGCTGCGCCAGCAGCGCGCCAACTCTCGCGTCCGCGCTCGCAACGCACTCGTCGTAGAGCGCGCGCAGCGGCTCGGCGTCCGCAGCGCTTGCGGCGATCGCGCCCGCGTGGCGATACGGAATCTGCACGCTCGCATCGCGCAGCACGAACGTGTGCTCGCGCACCGCGCGCAGCAGCGGCGAATCGAGGGGCATGCCGCGCGTGAAGCGGCCCGCGAACTCGGGCGCTGGCTGATACGGCAGATGCGTTTCGCGCGTGTGCAGCCATGCGAAGAACGGCTTCGTGCTGAGCGCGAGTTCGGCAAGCAGCTGCTCGCTCGGCTTGCCGTCTTGGCCGCGCGTGAAACCGAGATCCGAGTAGGTCGCGCCGCGGATCGCGTAGCCGACCGTGTCGTAGCCCAGCGCGGCGAGGGTGCGCAGCGGCGACGGGATCAGCGCGTCGTAATGGCTGTACTGCGTGGTCTGCGCGTGCACGGGCGGCGCCTGGCCCGTGAGCAGCGAGACGATGCCGGGGCTGGTGTGGGCGGAGACCGCGAAGAAGTTCTCGAACACCGCGGCCTCGCGGGCGAATGCGTCTAACTGCGGCGTGGTTGCGCGCGAGTGCCCGTACAGGCTCATGCGGTCGACGCGCAGCGCGTCGACCGTAATCAGCAGCACGTTCCAGGGCGCGCTCGCGCCAGCGGCGCGCGGCTCGGCCTCGGGCGCGGGCGATGTGCTCGCCGCGCAGCCGAGCCCGCACGCAGCCGCAACCAGCACGAAGCAGAGCAGAGCGAGCGAGCGGCGTGTCGGCATGCGCGAACCATATCCAGCCGCGCGGTACCGTGCGCTCTCTTCGGAGGCAGCGATGGCGTACCGCGTAATTCAATGGGCCACGGGCGGCGTCGGCCGCGCCGCGATCGAGGGCATCCTCGATCACCCAGAACTCGAGCTCGTCGGTTGTTGGGTGCACAGCGCCGAGAAGGACGGCCGCGACGTGGGCGAGATCGTCGGGCGCGGGCCGCTAGGCGTGCGAGCCACGCGCGACGTCGACGCGCTGCTCGCGCTGCCCGCAGAGTGCGTGCTCTACAGCCCGATCACCGCGAACTCGCGCGAGGTGCGCCGCATCCTCGAAGCCGGCAAGAACGTCGTCACGCCGCTCGGCTGGTTCTACCCGTTCAACTCCAAGAGCGTGGCCGAGATGGAGGCCGCCTGTCGCAAGGGCGGCGCCACGCTGCACGGCACAGGCATCCATCCTGGGGGGATTACGGAGCGCTTCCCACTCGCGATCTCGTCTCTCTCGCGCGCGATCACGCACGTGCGCGCCGAGGAGTGGTCCGACATTCGCACCTATGGCGCCCCGGCCGTGATCCGCGACGTCATGTTGTTTGGAAAGACGCCGGAGGAAGCCAAGCAGAGCCCGATGCTGCGGCTGCTCTCGGGCGGCTTTCTGCAATCGATCGACATGCTGATCGCCGCGCTCGGTTTTGCTGTGGATTCCGAGCGGCGCGCGCTGCACGAGATGGCGGTCGCGACGGCCCCCGTCCCTTCGCCGATCGGCACGATTGCTCCGGGCCGCGTCGCCGCGCAGCGCTTCACCTGGCAAGCGACCGTGCGCGGCGAGCCAGTAGTTACGGTGCGCGTCAACTGGCTGATGGGAGAAGCGGATCTCGAACCCGCCTGGAGCTTCGGACCCGAGGGCGAGCGCTTCGAGGTCGAGATCACGGGCGACCCTTCGGTGAAGACGACCTTCCACGGCCTGCACCCCGAATCGATCGCCAGCGGGCTCGCGCGCAACCCCGGCATCGTCGCGACGGCGATGCAGTGCGTGAACGCGATTCCTGCGGTGTGCCGCGCAGCGCCAGGCATTCGCACGTACCTCGATC
>JANNRF010000386.1:0-2677 GCA_031401135.1 Deltaproteobacteria bacterium
CGCAGCGCGCGTGCACTCGAGATCGCGCTGGCCGCGCCGTCGCGATGGCCTGGGAAGATTCGTAGACTGCGCGCCCACAATGCCCGACGCGCAGGAACGACTCGTTGCCGGTTTGCGCGCAGGCCGCGTGCACAGCGCTTACTTGTTCGCTGGGCCGGGCGAAGCGCCGCGGCGCACCGCACACTGGTTCGCACGCGCGCTGGCGTGCAGCGGCGAGGCGAGCGGCGAGTTGCCATGCGAGGCGTGCCCCGCGTGTCGCCGCTCGCGTGCGGGCGAACCCGTCGCGCTCGACGCGGACGGCAAGAAGGGCCCGCTCTACCGCCACGTCGGCGAGCACCCGGACTTGTTGTGGGTGGAGCGCGCGGAAGACAAGACGCGGGTCACGATCAAGCAAGTTCGCGCGCTGCAGGAAGTGTTTCGGCTGAAGGGCGTCGAAGGCGGACGCCGGGCCGCAGTGATTGCCGACGCCGAGTGGCTCAACCAGGAAGCGCAGAACGCGCTGCTGCGCACGATCGAGGAACCGCCGCCGCGGACGACCTTCGTGCTGGTGTGCGCGAGCCCGGCGGGTTTGCTCGCGACGGTGCGCTCGCGCTGTCAGCGCGTCGATTTCGCGCTCGAGCGCGCACCGAGCCCGAGCAGCCCCGAGGCGCCCGAGGAAGTGCGCGCGCTGGCCGAGCGCATCGCGAACTTGCCGCGGCTGTCGCTGCCCGAGTTGCTGGACTGGGCCGAAGAGTTCCGCGGGCCGCGCGCGATCGCAGCGGCAGATGTAGCGGGCCTGTTAGGGATCAGCGCCGCCTGGCTGCACGAGCGCATCGCGAACGCCGCAGCCGAAGGCGCGGACGTGAGCGGCGAACTCGCGGCCTTCAGCGCACTCGGCGATTGCCGCAAGTCGCTGGCGCAGCGCAACGCAAACCCGCAGATGGTCGCCGAGCGCGCGCTGCTCTCGCTGCGCGAGGCGCTGGTATGACGCGCAGCTACTACGTCAGCGCGCCGATCTATTACGCCAACGCCGAGCCGCACATCGGCCACACCTTCACGACCATCCTCGCAGACACGCTCGTGCGCTGGCAGCGCCTGCACGGCGCCCTCGCATTCTCGTGTTCGGGTACCGACGAGCACGGCGAGAAGATCGTCGAGGCGGCGGCGAGGAATGGCGAGACGCCGCGGGAACTCGTCGACCGCGTGGCGGCTTCCTTCCAGGCGACCTGGGCCGAGCTGGGCATTTCGCCGGGCGTGTTCGTGCGCACCACCAGCGCGCTGCACATCCGCAACGTGCAGGCGTTGCTCCAGCGCGTCTGGGACGCGGGCTGGATCGAGCTGCGCACGTACGAAGGTGATTATTGCGTCGGCTGCGAGCGCTTCCTGACCGAGCGCGATCTCGTGAACGGCGTCTGCCCCGATCACGAGCGCGCGCCCGAGAAGCGCCGCGAGACGAACTACTTCTTCGCGATGAGCCGCGCGTTCGGCTGGCTGCGCGAGCACATCGAGGCGCACCCGGATTTCATCCGCCCCGCGCGCTACCGCAACGAAGTGCTCGGCATGTTGCGCGACGAGAGCGGCCTTGGCGATCTCTCGATCTCGCGCCCGAAAACGCGGCTGGCCTGGGGCATCGAGCTGCCCTTCGACCGCGAGCACGTTTGTTACGTCTGGTTCGACGCGCTGATCGCCTATCTGACGGGCGCGGGTTTCGACGGCTCGCGCTCGATCCAGGATCAGTCGCCCGAGTTTGTGGCGCGCTGGGCGGTAGCGGAACACCTGATCGCCAAAGACATCCTGAAGCCCCACGCGATCTTCTGGCCGGTGATGCTGCGAGCGATCGGACTCGCGCCGCCCGTTCACTTGAACGTGCACGGCTACTGGAACGTCGACGCGCGCAAAGTCTCGAAGAGCCTCGGCAACATGATCGCGCCGCGGCTTCTCCGAGACCGTTACGGCTTCGAGCAGAGCCGCTACTTCCTGATGCGCGAGATGAGCTTCGGCAGCGACGCCAACTTCAGCGAGGCGGCGCTGGTGGAGCGCACCAACGCGGATCTCGCGAACAACCTGGGCAACCTGCTCTCGCGCACGCTCAACCTGGTGGAGAAGTTCTGCGACGCGCAGGTGCCGGAGCCGTCCCTAACAGGCGCTGCCGAGACGACGCTCGCGGCAGCGGCGCCTGCGGCGCTCGCCGAGGTCGAGGCCGCGATGGCGGAGCTGCGCTTCCACGACGCGCTCGCCGCGATCGTGGCGTTCTCGGTGAAGGTGAATCAGTACGTGGACAGCCACGCGCCGTGGAAGGCGGCGAAGCAACCCGACGGCGGCGCGATCTTGCGTACATCGCTGTACTGGGCGTGCGAGTCGTTACGGCAACTCGCGCTGCTGCTCGCGGCGTTCCTGCCGGCGACGGCGCAGGAGATCCTCACGCGCCTCGGTCAGCCTGATGCGCTCGCAAGCGCGCGCATCGAGAATGTGCGTGGCCCCGCGCTCGCGCCGGGCACGCCCACCGCGAAGGGCACGCCGCTCTTCCCGCGCCTCGCGCCGCCTGCGCCCGAAACCTAATCGCCGACATGTGGATCGATTCGCACTGCCACGTCACCGCCGACGAGTTCGCGAGCGATCAGGCTGAAGTGATCGAGCGGGCTTCGACTGGGGGTGTCGAAACCCTGATTGCAATCGGCGCGGGCTACGGCGTCGCGGC
>JANNRF010000387.1:0-4791 GCA_031401135.1 Deltaproteobacteria bacterium
TACGGCGTGCGCAGCAAGCGCCGCGGCGAGGGTGCGTTGAAGCTGCTCACAGCCTCCGCGTTCTATCGCGTGCTCGATCGCATCACGGGCATCTCGATTCCGCTCGACGCCGGCGATTTTCGCCTAATGAGTCGCCGCGCGCTCGATCAACTGAACCAGCTGCGCGAGAAGGACCGCTTCGTGCGCGGGCTCGTCAGCTGGATTGGGTTCCCGCAAGCGGGCGTCGAGTACGAGCGCGACGAGCGCGTCGCTGGCGAGACGAAGTACCCGCTTCGTAAAATGCTGAAGTTCGCGTTCGACGGCATCACCGCGTTCTCGACGGCGCCTCTGAAGCTCGCGAGCTGGCTCGGCTACGCGACCTCGCTGCTCGCGTTCCTCTACCTCGCCTCGGTGTTCGTGCAGCGCGCAATGGGCGTCACGGTCGAGGGCTGGGCGACGATCATGGTCGCCCTCTTGTTCCTCGGCGGCGTGCAGCTGATCTGCATCGGCATCATGGGCGAGTACGTCGGGCGCGTCTTCACGGAGCTCAAGCCGCGGCCGATCTACATCGTCGAGACGGTGATTGGCGAGAGCGCGGCCGGCTCCAGCGCGGCGGAGACTCGTTAGAGGCATGCGCGCGCTCGCGTCGGTTCGGCTGCGGCTGTTCCTCGTCAGCTGGATTCTGTTCGGCGTTCACTTGGCGACGAACATTGTGCGCGAGCACTACCCGGCCTTCGCGCTGATCTCGCGCGGCGATTTCTTCCTCGACGACTACGCGGGATTTCACGCCGACATCTACCTGCACCCCGTGACGAAGCACTACGTCGTTGGCAATCAGGTGCTCGGCTCGCTGCCCGCGGCCGCGGCGCTGTTCGTGCTCGACCCAGCGCTGGACGCGCTCCAGCGCTGGGAGCGCGTGCACATGACGCCGCGCAGCCAGGACGCGGAGTACGCAACGGATCGTCCGAACCGCGCCGCGTTCTTCCGGCTGGTGCGCGACCGCGGCTTGTTACTGCGCTTCGCAGCCTCGGCCGCGATCACCTCGCTGCTGGTGATGTCGCCGCTCGGCGCCGCGCTCGTGGCCGCGATGTTCGGTGTGCTCGAACGCCGCGGCATGCCGGCGACGCGTGCCGCCGCGCTCGCGCTGCTGTTCGGCTTCGGCACGCCCGTCTTCTATCGCAGCGCGCACCTCGTCCATAACATGTTCCTGCTGGCCGCCGCGTTCTGGGCGTTCTTGTTGCTCTGGCGCTCGAGCGGCGACGCGAAGGCGCACCCGCCTGCGCGCGTGTTCTGGGCGGGCCTGCTCGCGGGCGCCTGCCTCGCGCTCGACTACGCCGGCGGCATCGCGCTGGCGGCGCTCGGGCTCTACCTCGCGTTGCCGCGCTGGCGCGAGGCGGGCTTCGCCGCGGCCGTGCGCGCGTGCGTGCCCTTCGTGCTCGGCGCGCTGCCGCCGATTGCGTTCTTGCTCGCGACGCAAGCCTGGATGTACGGCGATGCCTTCACGCCCGGCCAGCTGCATCAGCAGGAGAACGCCTTCACCAGCCACGGCGTGCGCGGTATCGACTGGCCGAGCGCCGCGGTGTTTTCGCGCAACTTGTTCGACCACGCGTGGGGCCTAATCCCTTGGTCGCCGTTTCTCGCAATCGCGTTCCTGCCCTCGCGCCTGCTCGCCGGCGATCCCGCGCGCTGGATTCTCCCGCGCCGCGAGCGCCGCTTCGTCGCCGGCTTCGTGGGCGCGTTCTTGCTCTTCTGCGCGATGAACCGGTTCTCGCTGCTGCAGTGGAACACCGGCTTCCGCTACCTGCTGCCGCTGGTTCCGTTCTTGTTCTTGCAGGCCGCCGACTGGCTTGCGCGCGCACCCCGCGCGCTGTTCCTCGCGATCGCGGCGCCCACGGTCGCCCACGCCTGGGTGATGGCGATGTCGCGCTTCCAGCAGCCCACGGCGGATTACGCGGGCCTCGCGGTTCCGCTGGCTTGTTGGGCAGAGATCCTCACGCGCGGGCCGCAGTTGCCTTGGCTGAGCGTGCTGCGCCAGACCGTTTCGGATCCCTCGCACTTCATCCACTGGCCGATCTGGCCGACGCTGATCCTCGCGCTGGCACTCGCGACTTGTTGGGGAATCTGGCGCTCCGGCGAGCGGGCGGCACGCGCGACTCGAGCTTGAGTCGCTCGCTCAGGCCGCGGGCTCGAAGCGTTCCGCGATGCGCGTGGCGTTCGCCATCAGCGTGAACGTCAGGTTCTTCGCGGGCAGCGTTGGGAAGCTCGCGCCGTCCGCCACCCAGACATTGCGTAGTCCGCGCAGCTTGCCGCTTCCGTCGCAGCTCATGTCGCCGCCCTCGCGCGCCATCGGCAGCGTGCCGGCGTAGTGCACGCTCGCGCCCATCGGGCGCCAGCGCGCCATCGGCGGCGGCGCGATGCAGCCGAGTCGTAACAACATGCGCCGCAGCGCGCCGAGCGCTGCGCCGACGCGCGCGGGCTCTCCGGCATCCGGCGCGTAGTGGAGCACGAGCCGCGAAGCGCCGTTCGCGGGATCGCGCTCGAGGGCCACCCGGCAGCTGTCGCGTCGCTCGTCGGCGAAGTTCACGTTGAGCAGGCCGAGCGCAGCGTGGATGTTACGGAACACACCGAGCCCACGGCCGAGCGAGCCGGGCAGGGCGTGCACGATCGGATGCACGAGCGCGGTCTTCAGCGTGGTGAAGAGGCCGTGCGCTGCGTCGCGCGCCGCGTCGGGCGCGTAGGCGAGTGCGAGCTGGTGGTACTGATAACTCGCCGAGGCGAACCGGCGGCCGACGAGCTTCAGGTTCACGTACGGCACCAGCACCTGGCGGTTGTCCATCAGGCCGGGCAACTCGACGCGCTCGCCCGCACGGGCCAGCGATTCGAGCACGATGCGCGAGCTGCCGAGCGCGCCGGCTGCGAGCACGACCGCGCTCGCAGGCAGGCTCTCCTCCCGGCCGTCGTCGAGCGCGCGCGCGACAACATGGCTCGCGCGGCCGCCGGCATTGAGCTGTAGATGCGTCGCGATCCAGCCCGCGCGGTACGTGAAGCGCGCGTTGCGCAGGCAATCGCGCAGCGTCAGCGATGGCGTGTAGAGCGCGCCGCTCGGGCAGCCCCACAGACAGCGCCCGCAGGCGTGACACGCGGGCCGCTCGCCGAGCGCGCGCGAGAGCGTCGCGATGCGCGCGTAGCCGAGCCGCACGCGATCGCGCTCGCGAATGCGCGCGCGCTTCGCCTGATAACTCCGCAGTAGCGTCTCGCCGTGCAAATCGAGCGGCAGCGCGGGCAAGAGGCCGTCGTGCGCGGGGAAGACGTCGCCGAGATCGTCGTCGCTAGCGCCGGAGATGCCGATGCGTCTCGCGACGCGCCCGTAGGCGGCGTGCAGCTCCAGCCAGTCGAAAGGCCAGCTGGCGGTGTCCTCGCGCGTGAACGGGTAGGCGCCGCCGGTCCAGGCCTCGGCGAGACCGCCCGCTGCGAACGAGAACAGCGGCTCGAAACCTTCGGCGCGGACCGACGCGCCGGGCACGCTCTCGAAGACGTAGTCCTTCGCAGGCGGCATGCCGTAGTACTCGCTCTGCGTGTCGGGCCGCACGAACGCCTGCCATTCGCGGCCGAGGAAATAACCGGCCGGGTCCGCGTGCTCGCGCTTCAGCCCGTCGAGGTCGAGTTCGGGCCGCTCGCTGGGCGCGCGCTGCTTGCCGGCGTCGAGCAGCGTCACCGCAATGCCGCGCTCGAGCAGCGTCTGCGCGAAGTGAAGCCCTGAAGGGCCGGCGCCAATCACAATCACCGGGCGTGTCATCGGCGCCCTGATAACAGGTGAACTGGCGCGAGCAGCAGCGTCGCGACCAGCAGCGTCGCGAGTTCGGCGAGGCCGCGCAGCACGAGCCGCGTCCACGGCGCGCGCGAATCGGGCGCGTCGATCGCGGCGTAGCTCTCCGGCGCGGTCTCGAGCAGTGCGAGCGTGCCAACGAGTTTCGTGCGCAGCAGGCTGCGGCGCGCGAACCAGCCCGCGTAGGTATCCGCGAGTGCGAGCGCAATGCCGCCGCGGCGCGCGAGGCGCAGCAGCAGCGCGTCGAAACCCTGCGCTGCGTCGAGAGCGAGCTCGCGCTGCTGGCGCAGGTAGAGCGTGGCGAGCGCGGGCGAGACCGAGATCCCCAACAAGTGGTGCGCGAACGTCCGGAACTCTGTGCGCAACACTTCGTCCGCGTGTGCGAGCGAGGGCGCCGCGGTGACGGCGCCAACAGCGAGGATCGGACGCAACGCAGCAGCGCGCGCTGCGCTGAAGGCACTCGCTGCCGGCAGGCCGTCGTTCGCGAAGGTCGCGAGTTGGCCGGCCGTGAGCGGCAGCAGCGGGCGTAGCGCGGGCTCGAGGGCGGCGAGCAGCGCCCGCGCCGGCGCGAGCGGCAGGTGCACAAGCCGCGGCGCGCCCGCGCCGTGGGCCGCGCGAATGCGCGCGAACAATTCATCGAGCGTGAAGTTCTCAGGTCCGCCGAGCTCGATCGGCTCCGCGTTCGGCTCGCCCGCCGCGATCTCGAGCAGCGCATCCGCGAGATCGTCCACGTGAATTGGCGAGACGCGGCGTTGGCCGTCGCCGAACACGGGGGTCAGCGGCGCAAGCGCCAGCTTCGCGAAGCCAGCCATTACGGGAGAACCCGGGCCCGCGACGATCGTCGGCCGCACGATCGTGGCGGCGAGTTTCGACTCGCGCACGAGCCGCTCCGCGGCCGTCTTGCTGTGCGCGTACGGGTAGTGCGTCTGGTCCGCGAAGCGCACCGCGATCGAACTCACGTAGACGAAGTGCCGCACGCCGGATTG
>JANNRF010000388.1:0-4226 GCA_031401135.1 Deltaproteobacteria bacterium
CGGTAATGGCCACGAAACTGTTCGGCGCGATCGCCCCGGAGCTCTTCGGTCATCTCGGCGCCTCGCTCTTCACGCTATTCCAGGTGATGACAGTCGAGGGCTGGCCCGACATCGCGCGCCCGCTTATGGCACAGTCGCCACATGCTTGGATATTCTTCGTCACCTACCTGCTCATCGCCACGTTCATGGTACTGAACCTGTTCATCGCGGTGGTCGTCAACGCGATGCAGTCGCAGGTCACAGAAGACCTCAAAGGCGAGGGAGAAGAGCACACTCGGTTGATCCTCGACGAGGTACGCGCGTTGCGCCGACAGATCGAGGCGCTGCGTGGGCCATCGACGTCCTGATCTCGTGCGGACCGACGGGCCCAGGGTCGTCCTCGCCGATTACTGTCGTCGCGGGTATTGCGCGGCGAGTTCGCGCATCGCACCGACCACCGGCGCGTCACGCTACGCCAGCACTGATTCGTACTGCAGCGTCTAGCGCGCCACCGAGAGCAGATTGCGCGCGCCCCACCGAGATCCCGCGCCCACGCAGGTACGCAACCTGCTGTCGCCTTACGGTGGCGCTCACCAGTTTTTTCGCGCCACGTCGCGCATCACTTCGATCGCGAGGTCGCGTTCGGCCACGAGCTTCTTGAGCTTCGCGTTTCGCTGACGCAGTCGCTTCACGTCCGCGGGATCGAACTCGCCGAAGCGCATTCGCCACGCGTAGATCGTCTGATCGCTGATGCGGTGTCTCCACGCGGCCTCCGGCACCGGGCTCCGACCCGCTTCGCGCAGGATCTGCACCATCTGCTCTTCCGAGAACCGGCTCTCCTCCACGGGGGCTTCCTTTGCGTCGGAAGCCATTCTCCCAGGAACCAGTGGGCCCGAGAAACTCAGATCAGAACTCTCCGACCTCGCTTTGGAGGACCAAGGATGGCGCTTCGGCTCGCGCTGGACGGATTCCATCCATAGGAATTGACAATGTTAAGTCGAGACATTTCTTATTTGTCGATAAATGGAAACGCATCGATGATCCCGCTCGTCAATCGAATGGAGATATGGGGAGTCCATGGCGCAACGAGGCTGGAGTGACGTGCTGGATGGCGGGGATCGGATTCAACTCCCGTCCCCTCCGCCGATGCCGCCGAAGCCTGCCGAGGCGAAGAACGCCTGAGAGCGTGCTCGCCACGGCGAGCGGGGGTCACGACGGGGGCTCGACCAGGTAACGTGGCGTTCCATGCAGGAGGTCCAGATTGCGCTCGCTCCCCCATCTCTTCGAGAACAACCGCGTCTGGGCCGCGTCGATGGTCCAGCAGGATCCCGGCTTCTTCTCGAAGCTCGCGCGGCAGCAGACACCTGAGTACTTATGGATCGGCTGCTCGGACAGCCGCGTGCCGGCGAATCAGATCATCGGCCTCTTGCCCGGCGACGTGTTCGTGCACCGCAATGTGGCCAACCTGGTGGTGCACACGGATCTGAACTGCTTGTCGGTGTTGCAATTCGCGATCGACGTGCTGAAAGTGCGGCATGTGATCGTGTGCGGGCATTATGGCTGCGGCGGAGTGGCCGCGACGCTGCGTCGCGAACGCCACGGCCTGGTGGACAACTGGCTCGGCCACGTTCACGACGTGGCCGTGAAGCACGAAACGCGGCTCGCGAAGCTGGCAAGCGGCGAGCCGCGGCTCGCGCGGCTGTGTGAGCTGAACGTGATCGAGCAAGTCGTGAACGTGAGCCGGACCACGGTGGTGCGCGATGCCTGGCTGCGCGGGCAGCCGCTCTCTCTGCACGGCTGGATCTACGGGATTCACGACGGGCGACTGCGCGATTTGAAGATGACGGCCGAACGCCCCGAGGAAGTCGCGGGGCTCCACGAGGGTGCGATCGCAGAAACCTGATGACTCGGAGGAAATGAATGCAGGACCTACCGCACGTTTACAGCGCGAGCGCGGCTTCAACGCCCGAGGGCGAGATCGCGCTCGCGTCGGCGGGGCTGCCGGCGATCGCCTCCGCGGCGCCCAGCGAGTTCGGCGGCCCCGGCGATCGCTGGTCGCCAGAGACGCTGCTGGTCGCGGCGGTTGCGGATTGCTTCACGCTCTCGTTTCGCGCCGTGGCCGCGGCCTCGAAACTGGCGTGGCTTTCGCTCGACGTGAGCGCGAGCGGCACGCTCGACAAAGTGGAGCGCGCGACGCGCTTCACGCGGCTCGATGTGCGCGCAGCGCTGCGCGTGCCTGCCGGCATCGACGCCGCGCGCGCCCAGCGGCTGCTCGAACGCGCCGAGCAGATCTGCTTCATCAGCAACTCACTGGTGTGCCCGAGGCATCTGGAAGCGCACGTCGAAGTGGCGAGCTGACGGACGCTTGCGCGCTAAGAGGCTTCCCCGCTCCAGCGCGCGAGTAGCTGCCGGTCCGGGTCGAGCGGGGCTTCGGCGAGTTCGCAGCGCTTCCCTAACAGCATGGTCGGCCTGCGCTCGGGATCGAAGGGGGGCCAGTGCGGCAGCCTCTCGTGGCTCGGGTCGCCGGTGCGCGCGAACTGGATCCAGGCGTTCTGGATTTGGCGCGTGAGGCGCGGCGCGGCCCAGCCGATGCCGGTGAGGCCGCGCGCGAGCGGGTGGCGGCCGGTGCCGAACACGAAGGGCAGCTCAATCGCGTGGCACGCGCCGAGCACAACCGGCGCGGCGGCAGCGCGCCAGTTGACGACGTAGGTGCGCACCGCGCCGCCCGCGGCGTGTTGCGCTTCGGCGAGGCGCGCAGCGGGGCGCACGAACGTGCGCCCCGACTGGAACGCGTGCCATGCGGAGCGCGCGTCCGAGTGAGCGCCGCGCTCTGCGAGCGCATCGCACAACTCGCGGGCTGCGCGCTTGGCGGTGGGAGCGTGCGGGTACACCTCCGGCAACACGTCGCGTAGCCGCGCGGTCAGGTCTTCTTGCTCGAAGCGCCCGAAGCCGGGGTCGGCGAGGCCGAACAGCTTCCACTCTTCGGAGGTGACGCCGGTCATTAGGTCGATCTTCGCGGCGGCGCCGTTCCGCAGCGCAGCGAGCGGTTGCTCCGGGATCAAGTCGCCGTCCACGGCGGGCAGGAACGTCATCACGTCGCGCAGAGACGAGCCGCTCGCGATGACTTCGCTCTGCGCGCGCAATAACGCTTCGAGCGGAAGCTCGGCGAGCGCTTCGGGCGCCGGGTCGCCGAGCGCAGCGAGGAAGCGCTCCGCGACGTCGCGGGCGGCGTCTCGTTCGAGCACGTGGTCCGCCGCGCCGCTCTGGCAGATCGCGCGCCGAATCAGCTTGCGCGCGCGCGGCGCCCCGAGCAGCGCGCCGATGCTCATGCCGCCGGCGGATTGCCCGAACACGGTGACGCTCGCCGGATCGCCGCCGAAGCGCGCGATGTGGTAGCGCACCCATTCGAGCGCCGCGATCTGATCGCGCAGGCCTAGGTTGGTGCTCTCGCGCAATGCGCCGCCGCGCGCGAGGCCGAGATGCCCGAAGCCGAGGGCGCCGAGGCGATAGTTCAGCGTGACGACCACGACATCGCCGCGGCGCGCGAGTTTGGCGCCGTTGTAGATCGGCGTTGCACCGGAACCCACGAGGAACGCGCCGCCGTGAATCCAGACCAGCACCGGCCGGCGCGCGCCGTCGAGCGCGGGCGTCCAGACGTTGAGCGTGAGGCACTCATCGCCGGCCGCGCGGCCCGCGGCGTTGATGAAGGCGAAGATCGGCAACGAACGCTGCGGCGCGGCCGGGCCATAATGGGTGGCGTCTCGCACGCCGCCCCAAGGCTGCGGCGCTTCGGGCGGCAGGAACCGCAGCGCGCCGGAGAGCGGCGCAGCGAACGGCACGCCGAAGAACGCGAGAACGTCGCCGTCTTCGCGCCCCCGCACCCGTCCAGCTGTCGTCTCGGCGACTACCTGCAGCTCAGCTTGCCCCCGCTGCGCACACTACCCAGCCGAAAGCGCTGCCGCAGCAATTGTGACGCGGAAGCGAGCGGTCCTTCGGGCTCAGGCGCTGCGCGCGTTCAGCTCGAGATCGGCCTTGAGTGTGCGCGAGGCAATCGCGAGATGGACGCCGGCCCACACGTACAAGACCGAGATCCAGGCGAGCGCGCGGCCGATGCTGGTGGGATCGCTCGCGGAGCCGAACCAATCCGAGAGCGCACCTGCGATCAGCGGCCCACAACCGAGGCCGACCAGCGTGACGATCGAGGCAATTAGGCCCGAGACAAGGCCGCGCATGCGATCGGGGATCAT
>JANNRF010000389.1:0-13257 GCA_031401135.1 Deltaproteobacteria bacterium
GCGTTCACCGTCTCCGCCGAGCGCCGCTCGACGACACCGCGCACCGCGATCACGAACTCGCTGCGCAAGTGCCCCGCGCGCGTGTGCACCTCGGACGAAGTCTCGGGGCGGAACACGCACTGCACGATGCCGTCGCGGTCGCGCACGTCGATGAAGATCACGCCGCCGTGATCGCGCGCGACGTGCACCCAGCCCATCACCGTGACTTCGCGCCCGATCGCGTCTTCGCGCAGCGCACCACAGAAGTGCGTCCGCCGCAGCGCCCCGAGCGGATCGAGCCGCGCAGTCTCCCGCGCGCTCGCGCCCTGCCCGCTCGTGCTGCTCTCGCTCATTGCCATGGCCCCGAAGTCTGCGGAATCGTGAGGAAAAACGCGGCGTGGGTTAGCAGAGGGGCGCGGGGCGTGTCATGCGTGCTGGCCCTAACGCAGGGCCTCGGCGACCGCGGGATCCGCAAGCAGCGCCTCGAGCTTGGCCTGCGCGGCGATGGGCACCGCCGTCCTGGCATGCTTCGGGGGATTGATCGCGCTGCCGCCGAGGTCGTCCTTGCCCGCGATGGCCGACTCCGCGAGCAATGCGCCGGACGCGTCCAGCACGCGCAGCGCGGCCCCGTAGAGCAAAGCCGTGCCCATCATCGTGTCGCTCTTCCACTCGCGCAGCGACAACACGACGATGCGGGTCGCGCCGGTCTCCCGCGCCTTGGCGACGACCGCGGCGTCGTCTTCGCGAAGCCCGACCGTCAGCGCAACAGCGTCGAATCCCTTCGCGTCGAGCGAGCTTTCGAGCGCAGCGCTCAGGTCGTCGGCGAGCGGCTTCCCCGAGGTCGTGGTGACGTTGAACGGGTTGCCGTAGCCGCCTCGCGACAAGCCGACAAACTGCGGACCCTTATCCCCGTTCAGGATGTAGGGGCGCTGGTCCTCTGTGCCGACCGCGACCTTGCGCGTGCCCTGATACGACAGGTTCGCGAGAACGTCATGGTAGGAATGCGTGTTGCCGACGGCGCAACCTGAAGAAAGCGCAGCGAGCGCGAGGACCGGAATGAAAAAACGCATGGGATGACCTCCTGCAGCCCGCATTCAAACGCCCGCCGCAGCACCCCGTCAAGCCTCAACCCGCGCGGGCGAGTGAAGCGCCGTGGTTCAGTGCGAATCGCTCGCCGACCTGCGATGGCGTCCATCGAGCCTCCCGGAGCGAGCGCGCTCAGCCCAGCCTACGCCCGACGAACGAGAAACTCGCCGTTGACTCGGCCTTCGCGCGCATGCGAGAAGGAACGAAACTCGAACGCGGGCACGCCGAACGGCCGCGCCGCGAAAGGACTCCCGATGGCCAAAGCCGCGAAGAAGAAGTCCGCAGCGAAAGCCCGCCCCAAGGCGAAGCCGATCGCGCTGCACCCCAGCATCGACAAGGGCGTGTTCGCAAAGGCAAAGCCCAACTTCGCCGGCGGCACCCTCGCGTGCCGCTGCGCGAGCGATGCCGTCGTGGTGAAGGTGAGCGGCCAAACCGCGCACAACCACGCCTGCGGCTGCAGCAAATGCTGGAAGCCGCCTGGCGCAATCTTCTCGCTCGTCGCCGTGACCTCGCGCGACAACGTCTCAGTCGCGGCGAACGCCCAGAAGCTGAAGCTCGTGGACCCGAACGCGCCGATCCAGCGCCACGCGTGCAGCGCTTGCGGCACGCACATGTTCGGCCGCATCGAAAACACGCGGCACGCGTTCTACGGCCTCGACTTCGTGCACACCGAGCTATCCAAGGAAAAAGGCTGGACGCCCCCAGCCTTCGCCGCGTTCGTCTCGTCAGTCATCGAAACCGGCACCGACCCCGCGCAAATGCCGTCGATCCGCGCGCGACTACGAAAAGTCGGCCTCCCCGCCTACGACTGCCTCTCACCGCCCCTAATGGACGCCCTCTCGACGCACGCTGCAAAGCAGTCCGGCGCGCTCAAGACCTGAACGCCCCAACAATCCGCGCGCTCGTCCACGAGCCGCGCTCTCCATCAACGAAGCCAAGAGCGCCTCAACGGCGCTCTTGGCTTCGCTCTTCTCTTCCCCTGCTATCAAGCCAACTCGCCCGCCGGCGCGAGTGGCGGGCGAGCCGGCGAGTCGCAGCGAAGGCCCGGTCCGCAGCAACCAACGCCGCACACCTCCCCGGACCGCTGCGCGGCCCGAGCGCGAAAGCACGCCCAGAGGCAGCGCCCCGTCTCCACCGACTCCGCACACGCCAACGCCAAGGGCCGGAGTCGCGACCGCCGGCCCGCCCGCCACTCGCGCCGCCTCGAAGCTCTTCAGTCAGGCTCACGCAACCAGCACCGCGCCTTCACCCAAGTTCACTCGCCGAGCACACGCGATTTCTACCCTCGGACTTGGCGCGATACATCGCCTTATCCGCTGCATCGAGCAGCGCCTCGCGCGTGCGCCCATGCGCTGGGTACGTCGCGAGCCCAATGCTGCAAGCGAGCCTCAGCGTGCCGCCATTATCAGCCTCGAACGCATAATCAGCGACCCATTTCCGGATGCGCTCCGCGATCACGCGCGCGCCGCGTTCGCCGGTGTCGGCCAGCAGGATCGTGAACTCGTCGCCGCCGTAACGCGCCACGGTGTCGACTTGCCGCACCGATTGAGTGAGCAAGCGCGAGAGCTGGCGCAGCACGCTCGAGCCCACCAGGTGGCCGTGGTTGTCGTTCACGAGCTTGAAGCGGTCGAGGTCGATGAACAGGATCGAGAGCTCGTTGCCATAACGCTCGGCGCGGCGCACGTCGCGGTCGAGGGCTTCGAGCAGGTAGCGCGCGTTGTAGACGTCGGTCGTGTCGTCGACGAAGGCGCGGTCGCGCGCGCGGCGGTAGCGCTCGGCGTTGCGCAGCGCGACGCCGGCGTGCGCAGCCACGATCGCGAGCTGCGCGAGCGCGTCGCCCTCGACCGGGGCGTCGAGCAGGCACAACAGGCCCGCATCGGCTTCCTCACCGCGCAGCGGCACCACGTGCACCGGCGCCTCGGACAACTCCGCCGCCCGTAACAATTCGTGCAGCGGGCCGTGATCGACGCGCGCGACGCCGGGGTACGAACTCCATTCGACGCGTTTGCCCGCGGCGAGCAGCGCGCGCAGCCGCTCGGTCTCGCGCTCGGCGAGGCCGACGCCATGCACGCCGATCGAGTCGGACAGATTCGCGCGCTGGAAGAGCGCAAAGCCGCGCGGCTGGCCGACCGCCCGGCACGCGATCTCGAGCGAAAGCGCGTACACCTCATCGGGTTCGAGGGAAGCTGCCAGCGTGCGCGACGCGGCGTAGAGCGCGAGTTCGCCTCGCAAGCGCTGGTTCTCGTTGACGAGCCGCCGGCGCGCGACCGCGCGCTCCAGGCAAAGAATCAGATCCGTCGCGCGCACGGGCTTCTGCAGGTAGTCCGTCGCGCCCATGCGCAGGGCGTGCACGGCGCTCTCGACGGTCGCGTTGGCCGTGACGATCACGAACTCGCAGCCGGGGAAGCGGCGCTGCACACGCTCTAACAATTCCAGGCCCGAGATCTCGGGCATCGTGAGATCCGAGAGCACCAGGTCGAACGCGCCCTGCTCGAGCGCCGCGAGCGCCTGCGCCGCGCCATCGCAGCACACCACCTCCGCGCGCGCCGAGAGCACGTCGCGCGCGAGTTCGCGGTGGAAGCGGCTGTCGTCCACCACGAGCACGCGCGCTCGCTGTTCGCCTTCCGCCATCCGCTCCTCCCGCCGCACGATCTGGTGAATGCTTCGTCCGCGCGCAATCAGCGCTTGAGCGCAGCGGATTGTCTCGCGATTTCACCGCAAGCTGCAGGAGTAATGGGTAGCGCCGAGGCAGCGCGCGTCCTATCTGACGCAGCCGGAGCGAGCGCGTGGAGTCGAGCAGCGCGATGGCTTTTCCGCCGCGACAGACACTCTTCGAGCGAGCGCTCGCACGCGCGGCCGTGGCGCTGCGCGTGTGCGGCGTGACGCAAGTGCTCGTGCTCGCGGGCTTCGCGCTGCGCAGCGCTCTCGCGCCGCGCGAACGTGCGCTCGTGCATGCGGCGCGCGCGCTCGGCCGCCTGAAGGGGCCGTTCGCGAAGCTCGGACAGCTCGCCGCAGTGCGCGTCGACGTGCTCGCGCCGGAAGCGCGCGCCGCGCTGCTCGCGCTGCGCGACGACGTGCCGCCGCTGCCCGCGGCCTGGATCCGCGCGTGCGTCGAGCGCGAACTCGGCGGCACGCTCGAGCAGCACTTCGCGCGCTTCGACGTGCAGCCGCTCGGCGCCGCCTCGATCGCGCAGGTGCATGCTGCGCGCACGCACGATGGCTGCGAAATCGCGGTGAAGGTGCAGTACCCGTGGCTCGCGCGAACCGCGCGCGTCGATCTCGCGCTGGCGCGCCTCGCGCTGCGGCTTGTTACGAGCGCCGCGCCGAGCGACGCGACCTGGCGCGAGTTCGCGCGCAGCTTCGCGAGCGAGCTCGACTTCGCGCGCGAGGCCGAGGCGGCGCGCGAGATCGCGGCGAACCTCGCACTGGAGACGAGCGTCGTGGTGCCGCGCGTGGTCGCGGAGCTTTCGCGCGCGCGCGTGCTCACCGCGGAGCGCGTCGCGACGCTGCCGATCGCGCGCGATGCGCTGCTCGCCCGCGGCATCGCGCCAGCCGCAGTGCTCGAGATCGTGGTGCGCGCCTACGCGCGGCAAGTCTTCTTGGACGGCGTGTTCCACGCCGATCCGCACGCGGGCAACTTGTTCGTGGTGGACGAGCCCAGCACTGCTGCGAACCCGCGCGTGCTGTTCGTCGATTTCGGCCTCTCGCAGCGCCTAACACCCGAGCTGCGCCGCGAGCTGCGCGCCGGCATCCTCGCGCTGCTGAACGGCAAGCTCGACGCGTTCCTCGGCGGCATGCAGCGCATGGGCATGCTCGCAGCCGGCGCCGAGCCCGCGGTGCGCGCAGCCGTGGCCGCGATGTTCGCGCGCCTGCGCGGCGAGAGCGGCAGTGCGCTCGCGCTCTCCGGCGAGCGCGTGCTCGCGCTCAAGGACGAGGCGCAGGGGTTGCTGTTCGCGACGCCGGGCCTCGCGCTGCCTGCCGACCTGCTGCTCTACGCGAAGACGGTCACTTACCTGTTCGCGCTGGGCCGGGAACTCGCGCCGGAGGTGGACGTGATGAAGCTGGCAGCGCCGTACTTGCTGCGGTTCCTCGCGGCGCGGGAGTAAGCGCGCCGGAGACGATCGGGATGTCGTCTTCCAATCGGCGCTCTTCTGCATTGCGCATGCTCGATCGATCGTGAGAGCCTGAAGCGGTCTTCGCGTCCTCCGCCGAATCGAACAAGGAGTCTGTCCATGCGTGCCCTGACCCTGTGTGGCGTGTGCCTCGTGTCGTTGGCCCTTCTGCTCGCGCAGGCCCACGGGCTCCCGAGCGCATCCGAGGCAGGAGTCGGCCAGGCGGCGCAGTCCTTTGTTCGCTTCGAACAGAATCGCGGGCAGGTGAGCCAGGAAGCGGACTTCATCGCGCGCGCTTCCGGCTACACGCTGTTCTTGTCGGGCGGCGACGCCGTGTTCGCCGTAGCCGGCGCGCGCGATGCGCGCGGCGCGCGGGAGCTGTCGTACCTGACGATGGAATTCAGCGGCGCGCGAAGCGCCTCTCCGCCACTCCCCGAGCGCGAGCTGCCGAGCCGCAGCCATTACCTGAGCGGCCCCGCGCGCGCTGGCTGGCACACGAACGTTCGCCACTTCGAGCGGGTTCGGTATCGAGACATCTATCAGGGCATCGACATGTTGTACCGCGGCGGAAGCGGGCTCGAGTACGACCTAATCGTCGCGCCCCACGCCGATCCCTCGCAGATCCGCTTCCGCCTGACCGGCGCTACGACGCTGCATGCCGGCGATGCGGGAACTCTGGTGGCGACGCTCGCGACCGGGCGGCTCGTGCTGCAGCCGCCCTCCATCTATCAGGAGATTGCGGGTGTTAGGCAACCCGTGGCCGGCCGCTTTCGCCTGCTCGATTCCTCCGAGATCCAATTCGAACTCGCGGAGTACGACCGCTCGCAGGAGCTGACGATCGACCCGGTGGTGATTGTCTACTCGAGCTACGTCGGCGGAGCTGATTCCGAAGCGGCGACCGACATTGCAGTCGATGCGCAAGGCATGGCTTATCTGACGGGCCAGACGTTCTCGGCCGATTTCCCCACAAAGGGCGCGTTCCGCGGCGCTCAGTCGTCGGGTGAAGACGCCTTCGTTCTCAAGGTCAATCCGGCGGCGTCGGGCGCGGCGTCGCTGATCTACGCGACCTATCTCGGCTCGACGGCGCGCGACGGCGGCGAGGGCATCGCAGTCGACCAGAACGGGCAGGCGTTCGTCACGGGCTGGACGCACGCGGGAGATTTCCCGATCCCACCCGGCGGGTTCAAGCCAACCTGGACGCCGTCGCCGAGCCCGAATGATGACGAGAGCGACGCGTTCGCCGTGATCTTGAACGCCGCCGGCGATGATCTCGTCTACGGAACATTTTTTGGCGGCGGCCGCGACGAAGAGGGCATGGGCATCGCGCCGCACGGCGCCGACGAGTTCTACCTTGCCGGAGGCACGGACGGGGGAACCTTCCCGACCAGCGCCTCGGCGTTCGACCCGACAGGCCAGGTTCGTTCCGCGTTCCTCTCGGTCCTGGACTGGAAGAACAACACGCTGCTCTACTCGACCGTGTTTCACGCTGCGAGCAACGTCCAGTTGCAGACGCGGGGGCTGGCTGTCGACGGGAGCGGACGCGCGCACATCACGGGCCTGGCGCGGGGCGCTGGGCTTCCCGTCGTGAACGCATTCATGGACACGTTCCCGCCAGACGCTTCGAGCAGTTTCGGAAAACTCGGCAGCTTCCTCGCGGTCTTCGATCCGTCGCAGAGCGGCAGCGCTTCCTTGGTGTACGCGAGCTACCTCGGCGCGGGCGATGTCGAGGACGTGGCGGTCGATACCAACGGACGATCGGTGGTGGCCGGAACGACCAGTTCTGCAACTTTCCCAACAACTGCCGGCGCCTTCGACACCCTGTGCGATGACTTCACCAGCTCGGGCGGCTCCAACCTCGGTTGTCTGGCGGATGCGTTCGTAATGCTGTTCGACCCGAGTCTGGCGGGCGCCGCATCACTCGTAGCCGCCTCACGGCTCGGCGGCGCGCGCGTGGAGGCGGGCAATGGCGTCGCGCTCGACAGTGACAACAACATTCTCGTGACTGGCTCGACCAACTCGTCGGGATTTCCCGCCCTGGAAGCGATCCCGGGGCCCACGGCGCACCCCGATGGCGAGACAGACGCGTTCGTCACCAAGCTGTCTCCTGCGCTCGACAGCCTTCTGTTCTCGACGCGCTTCGGAGGCGTGACTCTCTCGAACGGGATGCTCGGCGCTTCCGATGTCGGACGCGCGATTGCCGTCTCGCCGGATGGCGGCGCCTGCATCGCGGGAACGACGAGCGCGAGTGACTTCCCGATCTCGCGAGGTTTCGACTCGTCGCTCGGCGGGTTCGGCGACGCCTTCGTCGCAAAGCTGGTGCTCGAAAGAAAGACGGCGTGCCTCGAAGTAGCCGTCACGAGAGTGCCCGGCATGCGCTTCCACTGGGATTTTCCCGTGGAGATCTGTGTCCTGTGGGACGGCACTCCCGGCGCGCCCGGAACGTTCCCCGAGCGCTGTCCGCCCCCGGAGTGTCCCGCCTGTGGCCCGGGGCTCGGCACGCCCGGGGGACCGCGCGCGATGCCGCCGGCGCTCTCTCGCATCTACCGCGAGGCCGCTGCTGTACTGGCCGGCGGCGTCGGGCGTAGTCGCAAATCCCCGCGCGTCGGACCCTCGCACGAGCCGCTCGTGCGCGCGATCGAGGCCGTACCTAATGGGCGGCACTTCTCGCCGGCGATGAGAAGCGAGCTGATTCGAGATCTGCGGAGGCGCGACCGCGGGGCAAGCGGGCGACGCACGCTGCGCCGGGAACTCACGGCGGCGCTCAACGCGCTCGAGCTCGACTGGCGCACTTCTGCTGCGCCCGCCGTGCGCTCGGGCGCAGACACGAGTCGATCTGCGGAAGTTGGCGGCCTGGGCAGCGCCAAGCTCACGCGCGGCGAAGCCGAGCTTGGCATCGAACTGCACTCCGGGCTGCCCGCCCTTCCGCGCGGGCTTCATACGGCTTGGCCGCTCGCGTCCTATCGCGTGACGAGCAGTTCCGAACAGCCGAAGGGCGCGACCGCCCAGGTAGAACTCTTTGTCGGGTGGATGCATTTCCGCGCCGGTGGCGAGACACGGCTGATGAGCTGGAACGGGAAGGACTACCGCGACGTAACAAGCGGGTACGACGCGCAGCGCGGACTACTGCACGGCACCGCCGGCATAAACGACTTCCTGGTCGTAGTGCGGACGCAGCTCTGCTACGGCCGCTTCGTCCCGATCAAAAGCCCCTGAGCGATCCGCCGCCAAACCGCGGGATCGGGCGGTCGCGCTCGGCGAGCGACGCGAGCACTCAATGTGCGAAGTGCGACTGCTCGCCGCTCTACCGACTTCTTCGCACCCAGCACAATCTATGGCGCGAGGCAGCAAGCGAAGCGCGCAGTGAGCCGTAGTCCTCGGAGGCGAACGGAGTAAACAAGGAAGACCTGTTGGCGGGCATTCCCCGTTGCCGCTCAGGCGCTCAGCGGAATGCGCACCACCGTGCAGCGACCCAGCCGCGAAGAAGCAAGCCCATGCTTCACTGCGCCGAGCTGGCTGAGCGTCTCGTCGATCACCGGCCCATCGACGAACGGCGCGGTGTGGCCGCCCGAGCGCAGTTCGCTGAACGACACGATCAGCGCGCGTTCTTTGTCCTTGCCGACGACTCGCGCACCCACCGTCACGCGGTCCGGCGCGGGCTTCGCGGCGAGCCGCGCGTCCAGCATTTTCTGGAACACACTGCTGATACGCCCTTCGTTGCCGACGATCTCGGGCAGCGTGCCCGGCGCCAGCAGCGTCACCGCGATGCCGTCGCTCTCCGCCATGCGCGCCGCGCGTTCGACGATGCGCGCCAGCAGCGCGACCGGCGCGACGCGCTCGCTCGAGGCCGTGGCGGGGCGCCCCGCGATGGCGGCCTGCATCTCTTCGCTCCACTTGCGCAGGCGCGTGATCGAGCGCATGCCGTCTTCGAGCAGCGTGCGGTGGTGCGGGTTGCGTCGGCCGCCGGTTTGCTCGAGCAGCGTGTCGAGCGTGCCGGTGAGTTCGTCGAGCGAACCCTGCATCTCGCGCTGGATCTGCAGCAGGCGCTCGGCCTCGCCGAGTTCCTCCTTGAACAGGATCACGACGCCGACAGCTTGATCGGCGCTGCGAATCGGCGAGGCCACCGCGGCGTAGCCGATGTCGCCAGCGCGCAGCCGGAAGCGCGCGGTCTCGCGTTGTTCGCAGGCGGTGACGACGCCCCGCAGCACGGCTTCGCGCGCACCGCCGTCGAACAACTCCGCGAGCGGCAATCCGAGCGCGCTCTTGCCCGCGCGCGGGAAGCGCAGCTCGAACGCGGGGTTCACGTAGACGGCGCGGCCGTCGGGATCGCCGACGACGATTGGCGCGTCGAGATACGAGAGCAGGGATTCAGCGGAGTTCACGCGCGCACCTCCACGATGCCCGCGTCCATCAACCTGCCGATGGTGTGCAGCGCGTCGAACGGGTCCATCGAGGTGAGCGCGACGAGCTCGTCAGCGGAGGTGTGGCCGTCGATCATCGAGAGCACGAAGCCTGCGTTCGGCGGCAGGTTGAAGCGCAGGATCTCCTGCGGGCCGAGCTTCACGCGCAGCACTCCAGCGCCGCCGTGGGTGCGCGTGCGATGGCGTTGGTAGAGGCTCGCGCGCACGAGTTCGAGCGCAGCCTGCGCGTCGAACTGGCTGGGGTTCTCGCGCGTGGCGTTCTGGAGCAGGTCGAGCGCCTCGCTGTCGCTGCCGCCTTCGACCAGCGCCAGCGCCTCGCGCAGGAACGCGGCCGAGACATCTTTCGCGGCGTCGGCCGAGGGCGCCGCGCTCGCAACGCCGAAGCCCGCGACTTCGAGATAGTCGCGCGCCACCTCGTGACGCGGATCGAGCTGCATCACTGCGCGCCAGCACGCCGCCGCGGCCTCGATCGCGTCTTGACCATAATGATCGAGGCCCTCAGCCATCAGCCGCGCGATCTTCTGTTCCTTGCTCTCCGCCACCGCGGCTACTCCTTCAGCGCCACTTCGAACAGCTCTTGGTCGCGGATGATCCGCTGGATCTCTTCGTCGGTGAGCGTGCCGGTCGCGTTCACCGTGATGGATTGCTCCTTGCCAGTCGCGAGATCGCGCGCCGAGACGGAGACGATGCCGTTCGCGTCAATGTCGAACGAAACTTCCACCTCGGGCTCGCCTTTGCGCGCTTGGCGAATGCCGTTCAACACGAACTCGCCGAGCAGGTCGTTCTCCAGCGCAGTGTCGCTCTCGCCTTGCAGCACGCGGATCTTGACCGCGGTCTGGTTGTCGCGCGTAGTCGTGAAGATGTGGCCCTTGCGCGCGGGCACGGTGGTGTTGCGCTCGATCAGCTTCGCGAAGTGGCCGCCGAAGGTGGCGATGCCCAGCGAGAGCGGCGTCACGTCCAGTAACAACAGGTTCTGGTCGTCGGAGACGAGGCTCTCGCCTTGCAGCGCCGCGCCCACCGCGACCACCTCGTCGGGGTTCACGCCCTTGTGCGGGCGCTTTCCGAAATAATCGGCCACCGCTTGCTGCACCAGCGGCGTGCGCGTCTGGCCACCCACCAGAATCACCTGATCGATGTCCTTGACCTGCACGCCCGAGTCGAGGATGCACTGCTCGACGGTCTTCAGCGTCCCGTTCACGATGTCGTGCACGAGCCGCTCGAGTTGCTCGCGCGTCATCGTGTACGAGAGGTGGCGCGGGCCGTTGTCGTCGCTCGCGATGAACGGCAGGTTCACTTCCACGGATTCGCGCGAGGAGAGGTCGCACTTCGCCTTCTCGGCCGCGTCCTTCAGGCGCTGCATCGCCATCGGATCGCCGCGCAGGTCGATGCTCTCTTTCTCGTGGAACCAGTCGAGCAGGTGGTTGACGATGCGGCGGTCGAAGTCCTCGCCGCCGAGGAACGTGTCGCCCGCGGTCGCGAGCACTTCGACGACGCCCTCGGAGAGCTCGAGGATCGAGATGTCGAAGGTGCCGCCGCCGAGGTCGTAGATCGCGATCTTCTCGTCCTTGCCCGGCCGATTCATGCCATAAGCGATCGCCGCCGCGGTCGGCTCGTTCACGATGCGCAGCACTTCGAGGCCGGCCACTTTGCCGGCGTCCTTCGTGCACTGGCGCTGCGCGTCGTTGAAATACGCCGGCACCGTAATCACTGCTTCCTTGACCGGCTCGCCGATGTACTCCTCCGCCACGCGCCGCATCTCGCGCAGTACGAACGCGGAGAGCTCCGGCGTGGTGAAGGTCTTGCCGCCGACCTCGATGCGCGCGTCGTCGTTCGGGCCGCGCACGATGTTGTACGGGTAGAGCTCGACGGACTTCTGCACTTCCTCCGAATCGAAGCGGCGGCCGATCAGGCGCTTGGCCGCATACACCGTGCCCTTTGCGTTCGTAATCGCCTGGCGCTTCGCCAAGTGGCCCACCAGGCGCTTGCCGTCCTGGGTGATCGCGAACATCGACGGCGTCGTCTTGTACCCGCCCGAGTTGGGAATCACCGTGACCTGGCCGTTCTCGACGACGGCCACGCACGAGTTTGTGGTTCCCAGATCGATTCCAATCACGCGACTCATGAGTCCTCCAAAAGCTTCAGCTGAGGGAGCGAAGTGCGGACTTCGCTTCCTTGTCGTTGGCGTCGATGCGCAGCGCGGCTTCGTACTCGCGCTTGGCATTGGCTCGCAGGCCTGCGGCGGCGTAGATCCCCGCGAGCATCTTGCGGTATTCGCCCTTGTCGGGCGCGACCTCTACCGCGTGCGCGGCGAACTCTTTCGCGCGCTTCAGGTCGCCCGAGACTTGCATCGAGAGCTTCGCGCTGCGGAACGCGAGCTCGCCGTCTGCCGGCCGGTAGTGCAGCGCTTCTTCGAAGTGGTCGAGCGCCAACTGGTAGTCGCGCAGTTCGAGCGCGCCCTCGGCTTGCTTCACGAGATGCTTCGCGCGTTCGTCGTGGGCCTTGCGCTGAATGTCCGGGAAGGATTCGCGGTAGGCGGAGTTATCAGGGTCGAAGGCGATCGCGAGGCGCACCGCGCCGGCCGCTTCGAGCCACTTGCTGGCGCCGAAGGCGCTCATGCCGGATTCGTAGAAGCTCTTGGCCTTGCGCCGCTGTTCGTCGCGCGCGCGGGCGTGGCCCGCCATCGAGGAGACGCGCTCGCGGAGCCGACGGCGCGCGTCGAGGCCCTTGCTGCGCGCGCTGGCCGCCGCGGATACGTCGATCGGCATGCGCGACGCCGCGCTCTCGCCGCGCTGCACTTGCTTGCGCGTCGTCGGATCCGAGAGCAGCTCGTACGCCTCGAGCAGCCGCTTGAAACAACTCTCGATCAGCGGGCCGAAGGGGCCGGTGTTTCGGCGGAAGTAACGATCCGGATGCAGCTTCTTCGAGAGCCCGAAGTACGCCTTCTTGATCGTGCGCACGTCGGCGTCGTACGCCACGCCGAGAATTTCGTGATAACGCCGCCCGAGCCCCGACGCGAACGCGAGGATCTCGCGCTGAAGCTCGACATCGAGCTCGAGCGCGGAATCGACTTCAGGCAGCGCCGCGGCGGGACGCCTGTTTTGCGCCGGAGCTACCGGCGCCGCGCTTTTCGCAGCGGCGCTTGCGGCGCTCGCAGCCGAACTCGCCTGCGCACCCGTCTGCTTCTCGGCCGCTGAAGGCTTCGCTGCACGCGCGCCCCCGAGCGAGGTCGCCGCCGAAGCTACGAGCACGCCTTCCTTCAGCCACTTCTCCACGAGCGAGTCGATCTCTTGCGGCGGCAACGCACCGATCTGACGCAGCGTTTCCCAGTTCGTGCGGCCATCGATCCGCGAGAGCACATACCCCGACGTGGGATCGAGCGGCAACGAGGTCGGCTCAATGCCGGGCGCCAGCGCAAGAAATTGCGCGTGCGCCTTCCCGACCTGTTCACCGACCCGCATGACCGCCCCCAAGACCCCGCCCAAGCGAGGCCCCTTCCCGTGCCTGCTATCGGCCTGCCCATTCCCGAAGCTGAGCAAGGAACCCGCAACGCGACTCGCGCAACCAAGACCCGCCGCTGCCTCAACAAAAGAGTCGCGGGGGGGGGGGGGGCGCGGGCGGGGCCCCCCCCCGCGGGGGGGGGGGGGGGGGGGGGGGGGGGGGGG
>JANNRF010000390.1:0-2744 GCA_031401135.1 Deltaproteobacteria bacterium
CGTGATGGTCAGCCGCTTCTGCAGAATCGGCATGATGTCGATCTCGCTTTTGACGCCGCCCTGGCGGCCGATCAGCACCAGCCGCCCATCGCGCGCGAGCACGTCGATGTTCCGCGGCAGGTAGTCGCCGCCGATCATGTCCAGCACCAGGTTGACTCCGGCGCCGCCCGTGGCTTCCTTGGCCGCCACGACAAAATCCACTTCGCGGTAGTTGAACGCCTTTTCCGCGCCAAGCCGCTCGCAGGCCGCACACTTCTCTTCTGATCCGGCCGTGGCAAACACGCGTGCGCCCATCGCGTGCGCGAGCTGAATGGCGGTCGTGCCGATACCACTCGAGCCGCCGTGCACGAGGAAGGTCTCGCCGCTGCTCAACCGCCCGCGCTCGTGTTCGACGTGGAGCTGTTGAGCGTGCAGTAGGGCACGAAGAGGACGGCCACGAAGGCACGAAGACACGAAGAAGAGCCCGAAAACACGACGCCACGAAAACACGAAAGTGCAGCAGCGAGACCACGAGGTTGCCGTTTTTCGTGCTTTCGTCTTTTTGTGGCGACTGTTGTGACTCGCTGATAGTGTCCCCTCCGCGACTCATTAGAAATGTCCCCTAAGCTGGCGACCGCGGAGGTCGCCGTTGGGACGGACAGCCATGAGTGCGCAGGAGTTGAGGCGGGTGGGGATCTTGAGCCGGGTGCAGGCGGGGACGCTCAGCTTGAAGGCGGCGGCGCCGCTGTTGGGGGTGAGTTACCGGCAGGCGAAGCGCCTGGTGCGGCGGTATCGCCGGCACGGCGCGAAAGGCCTGCGGCATCGAAGCGCGGGTCGGCCCTCCAATCGGGGGGCGACGCGCCGGCAGCGGGCGCGCATCCTGGGGCTCGTCCAGGCGAAGTATGGCGGCGCCGTTGGCGAGCGCTTCGGCCCCACGCTGGCCGCCGAGCATCTGGCGAGCGAAGACGGGCTCACCGTCGACCATGAAACGTTGCGGCGGTGGATGCTGGCGGCCGGCTTGTGGAGTCGCGCCCGGAAACGCAGCCCGCATCGGCAACGCCGCGAGCGGAAAGCGCACTTCGGCGAGCTGGTCCAGATGGACGGGAGTCTCCATCGCTGGTTCGAGGACCGCGCCCCGGCCCAGTGCCTGCTGACCCTCGTCGATGACGCGACCGGGACCACGCTCGGGCGGCTGGGGGCGCACGAATCGATCTGGGCGGCCGTCGCGGTGTTGCGCGCCTGGATCGAACGGTATGGGGTCCCGCAGGCGCTCTACACGGACTGGAAAAACGTCTACGTCCGGCCGCCGAATGCGGCCGAGCGGGTGACGGGTGCAGAGCCGCTGACCCAGTTCGGTCGGATGTGCGCGGCGCTGGGGATTCAGATCATTCCGGCGAGCTCGCCCCAGGCCAAGGGCCGCATCGAGCGGAATCACGGCACGCAGCAGGATCGGCTGGTGAAGAAGCTGCGGCGGCACCGGACGGCGACGGTCGAGGCGGCGAACGCGTTTCTCGCCGCGGAGTACTGGGCTGACCATAATCGGCGCTTCGCGCAGGCGCCCGCGGCGGCGGCGGACTTCCATGGGGCCGTGCCGACGGGCGGGCGGTTGGACCACGTGTTTTGTCTCGAGGAGACGCGGACCGTCTCCAACGATTGGGTCGTGCGGTATGCCAATCGCCTCTTTCAACTCGCCCGGCAGAGCGGCGGGCCCCCGGCGCGCGGCACCGTCCGGGTCGCCGAAGCCGTCGATCATCGGATTGAGATCCGCTATCGGGACCGGGTGATGCGGTGGACGGAAATCGCGCGGTCGCCCGTCGCACCACCGACCCCTGAAGTCGCGCCAGTCGCGGACACCCGGTCAGGGCGGCGCGCCCCGTGTGCGGACCATCCGTGGCGCCGCGGGGTGGAGCAGTACCGGCTGGCCCAGCAACTCGCTGCCGCGCGGCGCGCCTACGACGCGAGGCACCCGTGACACGGCCTATGGAAGCGGCCGGCGCCGTGGACGCGAAGAGCCCGCGCCCACCGCGCCTTGGAAAACGACAGACCCGTTTTCCACCGCTCCCACAGGCACCACCATCGGCCGGAGGCAGGGGACATTTCTATTGAGTTAAGGACGGGGACATTTCTAACGAGTCTTGACAGAGGCTCACAACGATGTTGACGACGACATCGCACAGGCGTATGTTGGGCTCATTCCGTCAGTGCCGCACGGCACTCCTCCGGTTCGCCACAATGGCCTCCGGAGCGCGCATTCCGCCGATCGCCTCAAGGGCACGGCTTGGAGCGCATCCTTCACGACATCGCAGCCTGTTGCAGGATCACCGACAGCGGTTGGTCTGCACACCGTAGGCTGCGAACTTCATGGCTTCTCGCGGCATCGCGTTCTCAGGACCACGCGCCGCAACGAGGCAGCGTTCACCAGGGCGTAATCGCGCGCTGGTTCACCTTGAACGCTCGACGGACGGCCACGTCATCGACGTAGCCGTCGCCGCTCGGAGCACAGCTTCCGCGGACGATGCCGGCGCAACGCCGCATCCGCGCTCCTCGACTACGGCGCGTCGACCGCCACATCGACGCGCCGGAGCGCGCCCACCCAATCCACACGACTCGCGTGCAATGGGGGACCGCCATGGACGTGCCCGAACCTGCGGAAGCCATTCCTGAACCGATCTCGATCGCGCGATGCCGCGAATTGCTCGGCGACGAAGCCGGCGCGCTCGCCGACGACGAGGTGCTCGACGTCGCGCGCCACGCGGAAGCGATGG
>JANNRF010000391.1:0-2992 GCA_031401135.1 Deltaproteobacteria bacterium
GAAGATGCGCGCGGTGTTCGCGCGCATCTCGCCGCTCGCGAACGTCGCGAAGATCACGCGACCCATGCTCGTGCTGCAGGGCGCGAACGATCCGCGCGTGCCGAAGTCCGAGTCCGACCAGGTGGTGGCCGGCGTGCGCAACAACGGCGCCGCGGCCTGGTACGTCGTGTTCGCGGACGAGGGCCACGGCTTCCAGAAGAAACCCAACAACGATCTACGGCGCGAAGTCGAGACGGTCTTCCTCGCGCAGCTGTTCGGGGTCGGCGTCGAGTAGCGCGGGGCGTGGGCGTGCGCTCTAACGTTTGAGGTCACCCGCGCGCGGAGGCAGGACGCCTTGGCCGGGTTGGCGAAAATGTGCCGCGTACCGCCGACCGGGCCAAGGTGGCCTGCCGTAGCGCGTCCGGTTGAACGAGGGGTTAAGCATCACTGTGGCCGCGGGAAGCGACTGAGATGCTCATGGATAACTCGAAACTTGCCGCCCTCGCACACCAACACGCGAGTGCCTCGGCCCTGGATCTTGAACTCCCGACCGCCCTGAGACCCTTCCCAGTTGTATGTGTAGGTGGCCGTGGCTGAGCCTTGGTCCGCGGTGAGGACCACGATGTCGGACAGGTAGAACCGTGCCTTCTTGACCGTTGGATCTCCGCGCCAGGTCTTCTCAAACACGGCCCGGATCGCATCGCGACCTATGAAGTCGCCGTCGTTGAAGCGAAAGTAGGCTCTCTCATCGATCATGTCGTGGAGAAGCGCGAAGTCCTCCTTCATGGCCACTTCTTCGAAGTGATTGAGGAACCGAACGACCGATTCGACTGTCACGGACGGCTGCATGCGCGGCGCCTCCTGGGGTTTGGTGGTGCACGCCGATACTCCCAGAGTGAGAATTGCGGCGCTCACGACGAGGACGAGCGCGCGGAGACTCATGCGTGGCGGGCTCCGGCATGGATGCAACATGGGCGTGTTTGGTGATGCCTAGCGGTTTGGCGCTCAGCTGCCTGGCGCCGCGAACCATGATGCCACGACCGGGGCCGGGCGCGTGATGACCTCGGGCCGCTCGGCCGACGGCTGACCGTGTGCGCGAACCGACCAAGCGGCGCCAGGTCAGCTGCAGCGCCTGGTTGGGCGGCGACCTCTTACATGAGGAAGAACGTGAGCCCTGCTGTCACCACAGCGACCATGCAGATTGGGAGGAGCAGCCAATAATCCCGCTGTTGGTGTCCCCAGGCGAGCATCGCGAGCGCCCCTGGCGGAATAACGGTGAACCCTGCGATCGGGGTTCTTGGGGGAGCGCCACCGAGCTTCAAATGAAGCAAGAGCGAGGCGAGAGCCTCCAGATCGACGGCGGGGAGAAGTCCTTCGGGCAAGCGCAGCGACCTTGATGAACTGGGCAACGAGAGTGTGAGGCTGCCCGCCGAGAACTGAATGTCGCTGTCGGGTGCCAGGAGGACTCGAATCGGGAGCAGGGTCTGTCGCGAGAGCGCGACCAGAGTCGGTGGACCCAGGCGAACCCACAGCGAGGGCCGACGACGAGGCTCGAGAAGAACCGTTGCCGTGATCCCGGCAAGCAGACCGAAGGGAAATGGATCGACGCCAGCTGCGGCCGACGCGACGGAAGCAGCGGCCGTGGTCACGACGATGAGTGCGAGAGATGAGAAGGATGGGCGACGCGATGCCGCCCGTGCGACCCAGATCTCGCTCGCACTCATGCTCTCGTCGCCACCTAACTAATATTCGGTTGCAGCCCCGCGCTGCCTTGCCGCGCCATTCTCTTCGCGAAAAGGCGGCGGCGCAACGCATTCTGGAGTCTTCCTGGCTTTTTCCGGCAGCGCGGAGTGTTCTCGTGCGCCCGCTTCGCAGCCTAATCGCGGCTTTCTGAGTGGGGAAACGCTGCGTGAGAAGGCCCTAACGCTTCCAGCTCGGGTCGCGCTTCGCGATGAACGCGTCGATGCCCTCGATCGCGTCGGGCTCCATCATGTTCGCCGCCATCGTGTCGCCCGCGAATTTGTAGGCCTCGGCAAGCGGCATGCCGAGTTGGCGCTGGAACATTTCCTTGCCGATGCGCACCGCCGAGGGCGGCTGCGCGGCGAGCTTCTTCGCAACGCTCGCGACCGCGGCGTCGAGCTCCGCGAGCGGCACCACGCGATTCACGAGGCCGATGCTCTCCGCGGTCTTCGCGTCCGCCATCTCGCCCGTGAAGAGCATCTCGAACGAACGCTTGCGCCCGAGGCTGCGCGAGATCGCGACGCTGGGCGTCGAGCAGAACAGGCCGAGGTTGATGCCGGTGGTGCCGAAGCGCGCGTTCTCGGAGGCGATCGCGAGATCGCAGCTCGCGACCAGCTGCGCGCCCGCCGCGGTCGCGACGCCGTGCACGCGCGCGATCACGGGCTTTGGCAGCGCCACGACGGTCTGCATCATGCGCCCGCAGCGCGCGAACAGGTCCTCGTAATAAGCCTGCCGCGGCGTCGCGCGCATCTCCTTCAGATCGTGCCCTGCGCAGAACGCGCGCCCCGCGCCGGCCAGCACGACGACGCGCACCGCATCGTCTCCCGCAATCGCATCGAGCGCGCCCTGCAGCGCCTCGATCAGCGCCTCGGAGAGCGAGTTGAACTGATCCGCGCGATTCAGCGTGAGCGTCGCGACGCCGTCTTTGTCTTCGCGCAGCAGCACGGGTTCCGGGGTCGTCATGGGCAGCTTCCTCTCATTGCGCGGAATCGCGCGGGGTTCTCTACGGAATCGTCGGCGACCTGCGCGTGTACACGATCGCGCTGTCGGCACTCGCGGCCGCCGTGGCGTCGGGCGTGCTGCCGTTCTCCACGTAGCTCTCGGAGCGCAGGTACGAATCGCGGGTGTTCAGCTTCAGCCAGATCGCGTGCTGATGCGATCGCCCGGACACCTGCAGGTTCGTGCCTTCGCGAAACTCGAACACGAACTCGTCCGCTCCCGCCTTCACGAGGCGCAGCCGCGGTTGATTGCCCTGCGGGCAATAATGAGTGGC
>JANNRF010000392.1:0-6568 GCA_031401135.1 Deltaproteobacteria bacterium
TTTGGGCCTGCCGGAACGCGGGGCGGCAGCTGTTCCCGCAACCCGAAGCCGGGCGAGCCTTCCGCCGCTCTGCGCGGGAGCCGCGCGGCCGGCGCACGGCGGCGGCACTGCCTCGCCGTCCCGCGTTCGGGACGTCGCAGCTGCGGGAAAGTTCGTGGCGCCTCACAAAAACGTGCCACCAAGTTGCGCATCGAGCCCACTCCATCTGCATGACGGTCTGCTCGTGGTGTGAAGACGTGATCGCGCAGCCGATGCTGGTTTCAGCCTCGGTGGCGATCAGCCACGGGATCTGCCGAAGCTGCCTCGCCAGCGAACTCGCGAAGCTGCGCCCGTCGGTCTCGCCGCTGCCGCTGTTCGCGTCGGCCCCGCCCCAGCTCGGCTAGCGCCCGCCCACGCCGAGCCGCTCGCGTCGGTAGCTGCCGCTCTGCACAGCCTCGCACCAGATGCGGTTCGCGAGATACCAGGCCACTGTCTTTGCGACGCCGACAGCGAGGCTCGTCTTGGGCGCGAAGCCGAGTTCGCGCGAAATCTTCTCGTCGTCGATTGCGTAGCGCCGATCGTGGCCCGGGCGGTCGCTGACGAAGCGCTTCAGCGCTTCGTAGCTCGCTACGCCAGCTGAACGCAGCGCAGCGTTGCTCGCCGCGGGCAGCGCGCGCTCGAGCTCGGCGCAGAGCGCATCGACGATCTCGAGGTTGGCGCGCTCCGAGCGCCCGCCCACGTTGTAGGTCTCGCCGAGTTTTCCGCGCAGCAGCACGGCGAGCACTGCCTCGCAGTGATCCTCGACGTAGATCCAGTCGCGCACGTTGCGGCCGTCGCCATAAATCGGCAGCGGCTTGGCTTCGAGCGCGTTGAGAATCATCAGCGGCATCAACTTCTCAGGGAACTGATACGGGCCGTAATTGTTGGAGCAGTTGGTGCCGAGCGTCGGCAAGCCGTAGGTCTCGTGGTACGCGCGGACCAGGTGATCTGCGCCGGCCTTGGAGGCGGAGTAGGGCGAGTTCGGCGCGAAGGGCGTGGTCTCGCTGAAGCGGCCCGCGGCGCCGAGCGAGCCGTACACCTCGTCGGTCGAGACTTGCAGGAAACGAAACGCGCTGCGTTCCGCCGCACTCGCGCGCAGCAGAAACGCGCGCGTCGCTTCGAGCAGCTGGAGCGTGCCGACCACGTTGGTCACGACGAAATCCAGCGGGCCGTCGATCGAGCGGTCGACGTGGGATTCCGCCGCGAAGTTCAGCACGGCGCTCGGCGCGTAGCGCGCGAACAAAGCGTCGAGTGCGGGGCGGTCCCTAATATCCGCTTCCTCGAACGCGAAGCGCGCGTCCGCCGCGACATCGCGCAAGCTCTGCAAGTTGCCGGCGTACGTGAGGCTGTCGACGACGACGATGCGCGCGTCGCTCGCCGCGAGCGCGAGCCGCACGAAGTTCGAACCGATGAAGCCAGCGCCGCCGGTGACGATCCAGGTGCTCATGCGTGCCGCGCCTACAGGTAAGTGCCGGAGGGAGCGCTGGCCGGCAGGCGTTTGCGCGTGCGCCGAAAGATCTCGAGCTCCGCGAGCAGATCGTCGGAATCGACGAGCGGGATGTCTTGCGGCGCGCACTCTGCGCTGGCTTTGCGGCGCAGCACGGCGTGCATTAGGTGGATCCAGTCGCCGGTCGACGGCTCGCGGAAGCGGCTCACCACATCCGCCCAGTCGACACCGCCGAAGAGCGTGCGGCCGGCGCGCTTCTCGGCAGCGGCCGCGTGGATGTGCAGCGCGGCGACGACGTCGTCGGGATAGCTCGGCGTCACTTCGACCACGCGCTCGAAGCGGCCCGGCTGCACGAACGCCGGGCGCAGCGTGTCGGGGTGCGAAGTCGAGCCGACCAGCAGGGTATGCGGCGTGGCCACGGTGCGATCGACGAGTTCGCAGAGAAAATCCATGATCGGACCAATCGGCAGATCGGTGCGGCGCCCGCCGATTTCTTCGGCCTGAAAAAACTCGAGCTCGTGGAAGAACACCGTAACAGGCGGCATTTCCGAGAGCGTTTGTCCCCAACCTTCGAGCAGCTCGCCCACTTGCCCGCCGCGGTGGACGATCTCGAGCGCGAGGTGCGGCACGTGCACGCGCAAGAAGGCCGTGCGCGCACGCGTGGCGAGCGCCTCGGCGAGGAGCGTCTTGCCCGACCCGGATTGCCCGATCAGCAACAGGCCGCTCGGCGGGAACGTGCCCCAGCTCGCGTACTTCTCAGGGCTGGTCGCGGCGCAGGCGTAGGTGAGCACCTCGTCCTGCGCGGCCTGCATGCCGCCGATCTGGTCGGTGCTCACGGCCGGCGCGGCGCGCAGCTGCGTCGCCTTCGCGAGCTGCGGCAGTTTGCGCGAGGCGCTGTTCCAGAGGTTTTGCGCGCGCTCTTGATGAATCTCGAAGTCGGTCACGGCTGCCTCGCGCGCGGGTTCTGGCCAGCTTACGTTGGACCGCGATGACACGCATTCAAAAGCTCGACGCCGCGCTGCTCGCCGACGCCGCGCAGCACTTAGGGCGCGTCGACGCAAAGCTCGCGCGCGTGATCGAGGCGCACGGGCCGTGCACGATCGCGCCGCGCGGAGATCCTTACCGCTATCTCGTGCGCTCCATCCTCTACCAGCAGCTCGCGGGCAAGGCGGCGGCGACGATCGAGCGGCGCTTCAAGGCCGGTTTCGGCGGACGCGTGCCGGCGCCGCCCGTGCTCGCGCTGCAGCGCGACGCCAGGCTGCGCACGTTCGGGCTCTCGCGGCAGAAGGCGGCGGCGGTGAAGGCGGTCGCCGCCGCGTTCGCGGCCGGGGACGTGAACGCGAGGCGCCTGCCGCACCTGGCCGACGACGCGGTCGTCGAAGCCGTCACGCAGATTCGCGGCGTCGGCGAATGGACGGCGCACATGCTGCTGATGTTCTCGCTCGGCCGCCCCGACGTGCTGCCGGTGGGTGATTACGGAGTGCGCAAGGGAGCGCAGAAGCTCTACGGCCTCGCCGATCTCCCGAAGCCCGACGTGCTCGCGAAAATCGCGGAGCCGTGGCGCCCGTTTCGCAGCGTCGGCAGCTGGTACCTCTGGCGGGCGCTCGAGCTGACGACGCTGGAGTGAGCGAGGCTCGCCTTCGCCCCGATCGCACCGTCTCGCACAAGCAACGTGGCTCCTGCTCTCGCGAGCAGGAGCCGCGCGCTGCGTCCAAGCGGCTCAGGTCAGTCAGGCTGCCACGTATACGTGAGCCCGACCTTGAACATGCGACCACGTCCGTCATGCGTGAATGGGTCGTAGTTCAGGTCCGTCCCCGCGAGCGGCGGTTCCTTGTCGCCGACGTTCATGATCGAGAACGAGAGCGCCATCGACTCGTCGAAAAGCCGCACCACGTAGTGCATGTCGACCGTGAAGAAGTTGTCGACCTTGTCGAGGGGCTGCAGAGTGATCGTGTTCACTGGCGGCAGCTGGTCCGTATACGACGTGATGTAGTGACCGACGATCGTCGCGGTGTGGCTGCCGCGGCTGAACTTCGTGAACACGTCCGTCTTCAGCGCCGGCAGCGGCTGGAACGGCGAGGCGTTGTCGTTCAGGAAGCCGTTGAAGTCGCCGCCCGTTTGGAGAAGGAAGCCGGCGATGTCGACGAAGTCCTTCGAGCGGTAGTCGAGCCGGTAGGAGCCTTGCGACCCGATCGAGAGGCTCCCGTCGAGCACCTCGAACTCGTACTGCAGGTAGAAGTCGAGACCGGAGGTGACGATGTTCGAGCCGTTGATGATGTTCGTATCGACGCGGACGAGATTCGCGGGAAGGTCGGCGGCCGGCGCGAACGCGATGTGGTTGCGGAGGCCGGCGCAGCGCGCGGCATCGGCGGCCGGGTTTGCTGGATCGACGCCCCAGCCGACGAAGCCGCCGGCGTTGGGCGTCAGCTGGCAACCCGCCGGGTGACCGGCTGGAAGAGTGCCACCTAGGGCGACAGGAATCGCCCCGCCGATCGTCGTGTAGGCGCCCACGATCTGCCCTGCGCTCTCCGTCTGGAACGGATCCTGGAAGTCGAAGCGCCAGTAATCGAGCGACGCGTACAGCCCCTCCCACTCGAACACCGTACCGACGTTCGAGGTAAACGCCGATTCGGGCTTCAGGTTGGGATTGCCCACCACGTCCACGGCCTTGAAAGCGTTCGTCGGCGGAATGAACTGCAGGGTCGTGGTGCGGTTCGCGAGGAAGCTCTGCGGCGGGCCGCGGAACGTCGTCGAAACCGAGCCGCGCAGCGTCACCCACTCGAAGGGCTGGAAGCGCAGCGACAGCTTCGGATCCACCGTCGAGCCCACTGCTCCGCCGTAGTCCTCGTACCGCAGCGCAAACTGGGCGTCGAACATCTCGTGGAACGGCAAGGAGATCTCGCCGAACAACCCCCACACGACTCGCTTGAAGTACTGCTCGTTCGTGCCGGAGAGGAACGAGAACGGGCCGGTGACGTTGGCGAGCCCGTTCTGGCACAGGTCGAAGTTCGCCTGCGAGATGTTTCCCCGCGTCACGGAGAGCGGGTCGCTGAATGCGCACGGCTCGACGGCCAGATTCACGCTGTCGCTGAGCTGCAGTTCGTACACCTCTCGGCGCACCTGAGTGCCGAACGCCCAGCCGATCTCACCGCCCGGCAGCTCGAACCACGGCACCTGGCCTGAGAACACGCCATCCCACACGAACAGCTTGTTCGTGTTGACGGACGAGTTTTTGGTGATCAACCAGTCGAACAGCGCAGGGCTGTTGGCGACGGCCGCGTTGTATCGCGGGTTCACTGCGCCATTGATGGCCGAGCGCTGGATCGCGTTCGAGAACGGGTTGAAGTATTGGCAGGGTCCAGCGCCAGGCGTGCCCGTCCCGGGATCGCACCCCGCGCCGCCGAGACCGTCGAGCGCAAACGCCATTCGCTCCGTGCGGGTGTCTTCGCCGCCGAGCAAACGCTCGCGCTCCGCATAAGTGAAAGCCGTCTCCCAGGAGATACCGTCGAAGATCTCGCCGGTGAGGCGCGCCGCGAAGCGCCACTGTTCAGTGCGCCGCTTCGCGCTGAGCGGCGAGCCGTCTGGCAGCCGGCCCTGAGAGCCGATCGCGCGGCCGATCACGAACCCGCCAACAGTCCCGGCCGGAACAAATCCGGGGTACTGAGTGATCATGTCCGCGAAGCCGGGGTGGGTCACCGGGATGAAGCGATCCGGGCCGAAAAGCGACTGCGGCGGATACGACGGGGAGGACTTCCAGTTCGGCATGTCCATCAGGCCGTAGATGCCCTCGACGTGGAGCTTCATCGTGTCCGAGAACTCGTAGTTCGCTTCCACGTAGCCTTTGTAGTTGTTCTGCTCCTCAGCCAGGTTGTCGTAGAACGTGTACTGGAAGAAGCAAGTCGTTCCGCCGAGCGAACCGCCCAGTGAGTTGCACTCCGGATCGGGTTGGACATTGGTTCCGAACGCAAACGGCCCAACAGGGAAGACGCGCGCGGGGTTTCCGATGCCCGACCAACCGCCCTGCGGGTTCACCTCTCGAGGGATCAAACCCCAGCCGCGGTCGCGGAAACGCAGCTCGCTGCGGTGCGACCACTCGAACGCGGCCATCAGGTGGAGCCGCTCATTGCCCCAGCCGCCGATCAGCGCGACCTCGTGGTCGCCGTTCGACTTGCGGACGAACTGCTCGGAGGCGCTGATCTCGAAGCCTTCGAAGTCCTCGCGCGTGATGAAGTTCGCGACGCCGCCGATCGCGTCCGAGCCATACAGCGCGGCCGCGCCGTCCTTCAGGACTTCCAGCCGACCGATCGCGCTCTTCGGCAGGATCGAGAGGTCGCTGCCGACCGCGTCGCTTGGCGCGAGCCGGCGACCGTTGATCAGTACCAGCGTTCGGGCCGAGCCGAGGCCGCGAAGGTTCACCGTAAGCACGCCTTCCTGCGCCTGACCCCCGCCGCCTGCGCCGAACTGGTTCGTCTCGGCGAGGTTGCCCGACGTGTACGCGAGGTTGCGAATCAGCTCCGCGATGCTCGGCGCGCCGACATCCTTCATATCGTCGAGGCTCGTCACATCGACCGGCAGCGCCGCGTTCTCGGGCGTGCCCCGGATATAAGAGCCAGTGACGACGATTTCCTCCACTTGGCCCCGCGGCGCGGGTGCGGGCTCAGACTCGGGTGCCGTCGGCGCCGTCTCCTGCGCAGCGACTTGACTCGAGACAAGAGCCGCCAGGACGATGCTCGGAAACTGGCGCAGCCATGTATTCGACATTCGTGTGGTCTCCTCCGCTGCCTTGTACTCCGAGTCACCGACGATTCCAACCAAAAACACCCCGCAGGCGAAACGAGGGGGCGCTCGGGAGTCCCGCGGCAGCGGATTCGGGCGTGGCCCCACGCGTCCCTAATGAGTCCAATGCCGCGCGTGCCCCACGAATCTCCTCGCGATACGCGAGAGTGTCCGCAATACTGCGCCGCCTTTTTCGGCCGTCGCGCGTCCCTATCGTCTAGTGGCCTAGGACATGGCCCTTTCAAGGCCAGAACACGGGTTCGACTCCCGTTGGGGACGCCAGCCGACGCCGCCTGAAATCGCCGATTTGTGCCAAAGCGCACAAGT
>JANNRF010000393.1:0-2178 GCA_031401135.1 Deltaproteobacteria bacterium
AGCCGAGCGGAGATCGAACAGCAAGCGAAGCGCGCAGCGAGGCGCAGTCTTCGGAGCCGAGCGAAGTCGAACAGTGGCATCGATGCCCCGTTATTAGGTCCACCCAATGCCCGTATTCAGTTACAAAGGCATGAGCACCGATGGCCGCAACTTGCGCGGCATGGTGGATGCCGAGAGCAGCGCCGGCGCGCGCTCGAAGCTGCGGCGCGATGGCGTCTTCCTCACCGAACTCGCGCTCAGCGAAGGCGGTGCCGCCGAGACCGCGGCCGCGCGCGTTTCGGATCCGCGCTTCTCGCGCAGCGTCTCCGGCACCGATCTCGCGATCGCGACCCGCCAGCTCGCGACCTTGATTGGCGCCGCGGTTCCGCTCGTCGAATCGCTCGGCGCGCTCACCGAGCAAGTCGAGAACGCGCGGCTCAAGGCCGCCATCGGCGGCGTGCGCGACCGCGTGAACGAAGGCACCAGCCTCGCCGACGCGCTCGCCGCGGCGGGCCCGTTCTCGGATTTGTACGTGAACCTCGTGCGCGCCGGCGAAGCCAGCGGCGCGCTCGACGTCGTGCTCGGGCGGCTCGCGGACTATCTCGAGAACCAGGTGCGCACGCGTAACAAGGTCCTCGGCATCGTGCTGTATCCCATCATCGTGCTCGTCGTGGCGGTCGGCGTCGCGATCGCGCTCGTCACCTTCGTGCTGCCGATGATCTCGTCCCTGCTCGAGAGCCTCGGCACAGAGCTGCCCTTGATCACGCGCGTGATCATGGGCGCCTCCGAGTTCTTGACCTCGTGGTGGTGGCTGCTGTTGATGCTGATCGCCGCGGCCTTCGTCTCGATTCGCTCGATCGGCCGCACCGAGCGCGGGCGTTTCGCGCTCGACGGCCTCTTGCTGCGGGCGCCGTTCATCGGGCGCCTGAACCGCACCGTCGCGATCGCGCGCTGGGCTCGCACGCTGGCCACGTTGCTCGCCGGCGGCATCCCGATCGTGCGCGCGCTCGAGACCGCGGGTCGCGTCGCGGGCAACGTGGTGATCGCCGCAGCCGTCGAGCGCGCGCGCGAATCCATTACGGGCGGCGCCAGCATCGCGGGGCCGCTGCGCGCGAGCGGGCAGTTTCCGCCGCTCGTCACGCACATGGTCGCGGTGGGCGAACGCTCGGGGCAGCTCGAAGCGATGCTCGCGAAAGTCGCCGACACCTACGACGAGCAGGTCGAGACCGCGGTCACGCGCTTCACCGCGATCCTTCAGCCGGTCCTGATTCTGTTCATGGTCGGCATCGTGATGGTGATCATCCTCGCGGTGCTGTTGCCCCTAATGAATCTCACCAACGCGATGCAACGTTGAGCCAACTCGGGAGAAGAACAGTGCACACGAGTCAGTCCAAGCGACGGCGCGGATTCACCCTGATCGAGATCATGGCGGTGGTGGTAATCATCGGACTGCTGATGGCGATCGTCGGCCAGGCGATCGTCGGCAACCTCGCGAAAGCGCGCATGACGACGACGCGGGCGCAGCTGCAATCGCTCGAAACTTCTCTCACGACTTATCAAATGGACAACGGGCGCTTCCCGAGCACCGAGCAGGGCCTACGCGCGCTGATCGAGAAGCCCACCGGCGCGCCCGAACCGTACGGCTGGCGCCCCGGTGGCTACCTCGCGAAGAAAGAAATTCCGAAGGACGCCTGGAACGGCGAGTTTCAGTACGCGGCGCCCGGCGAGCACAACGCGGATTCCTTCGATCTGTGGTCTCTCGCGCGCGACGCCAAGGTCGGCGGCCTGGAAGAAGACGCCGACATCGGGAACTGGGCCGAGGAACAGGCCGCGCCGTGAGCGCTCACGACGGCCCCCACGACGACCGCAAGCGAAGCGCGCAGTGAGCCGCAGGCGAACGAAGTCCAGCGGGGCAGCCTTCACGCTGATCGAGATCATGGCGGTGATCGTGATCTTCGCCCTAATTGCTGGCGTGGTCGTCTCGCGCGTGGGCAACACCGCCGCGCAGGGGCTGCGCGACGACAGCCGCCAGCTCGCCGCAACGCTCGACTTCGCGCGCAGCCAGGCCATCGGGGTCGGGCGCGCGCATCGCGTCGTGCTCGACCTCGATCACGCGCAGTTCTGGATCGAAGCGCTGCCCCTGCCCGCCCCCGCTGAGCCCGTGCTCGCCTGGGCGGAACTCGACGAGTTGCAGCTGAT
>JANNRF010000394.1:0-56972 GCA_031401135.1 Deltaproteobacteria bacterium
CATTAGTTCGTGTGAGGGATCCCCGCACAAGGCAAGCGGATGGGGTCGGGGGCCGGCGGCGCTGAGGTAAAAGCGCAGGAGCGGCCCAACGCAATGAACCGCCTTCAGCGAGTGCGCGCACGCCAGGGAACGCCACATCCATCCAAAGGCCGCTCCGAGCCACGAAGCGCCGCCGGCCTCCGGCCCCGTCCGCGCTGCTACGACGCGCTCGGCACCGCCTCTTCCGCCGGCGCTGCCCCAGCCGCCGGCACCGGCTCTTCTTTCTTCTTCTCCACCGGAGGAGGCGACAGCACCTGCCCAATCGCCTTCAAGCTCCCAAACACGAAGTTCGGCACTCCTTCGAGCAACAACGTCGCCGGCCCCGACGCCACCGACTTCGCCAGAAGCGGCTGCACGTTCGGCTTCGCCCAGATTCCAGTCACCGAGAAGTAGAACCCCGCCAGCGCCTGATCCTCGCCGAGCAGCAGCACGTTGAAGATCGGAATGTGCGCGACGATCGTGTCGAGGGTCGGAATCGGGTACATGCCGATCACGCTTTCGAGTTCGTACGGCTCCGCGAGGTGCGTCTTGCCCGAGGCTGCCATGCGCTCGGACCGGCCCTCGAGCGTGAGCGTGCGCGAAGTCATCCAGCCGTTCTCGATCGGACCTTCGAGATCGATCGCGCGATACGGGAAGCGGTCGCGCTTGCCGAATGGATCGATCTTCTCGTCAGTCAGCGCGAGCGCCAGCAGGAACGGGACGTCGCGATAGATCTCGCCTTTGCGCGCGTGCAGACTCGCGTAGCCGTGCACATCGACGAGCGGGCTCTTGCCGAGCTGGAGCGTGCCGCTGGCGGTCGCGGCGCCGACGAGCAGCCCCGACATCACGGGCCTCGGCATCTGCGAGGTGGTCCAGACATCGAGCAGTTCGAGGCCGCGGCTCTGGGCCTCGACCGCGAACGGAATCGGGCCGTCGCCGCCGAGCTCGAGCACGAGCTTGCCTTCGAGTTCGCCACTCGGCGCGAGTCGCAGCTTCGTCTTCAGCAACTCGACGCGCGCGCCCAGCACGCGGAAGCCGCCGTCATAACTCTTGGTGAGGAAGCGCCCCATCGAGCTGACGTCGAGCGCGAAGCGGCCCTCGGCCCAGATCGCGGGGTCGGCAGCGGGCGCGGCCTGCGCGCGCCGCTCGCCCAGCGCGAGTTCCACCGAGATCGAGCCGCCATCGCGCAGCGGCTGGCCGTCTTTGCCGCGGCCTTTGCGATACGAGGCGTTGCCCTCGATCCCGAACGTCGCCCAGGTGCCGCTCTCGACCGTGTAGTCGTAACCGTTGTCGGCGCGCTGGATTTCGGCGGTCACGTCTTCGAGCGTGCAAAACAGGAGCGGGTGCGAGAGCCGATCGAGATCGAGGTTGAGCGCGCTCCAGGTGGGCACGTAGGGTGGTTTGCGGCGCGATTCGACCCAGGCGCGCAGATCGTCGATGGCGGCGAGCGGCGGCACCGGCGGCGGGCGTTCGCAGCGCACGTCTTCGAGTGAGTGCACGTGCGAGAGGCCGCTGAGCTTTAGCGCGAGGCGCGGCAAGCGGCGTTCGCGGTAGCTCGCGCCGACGGCGTGCACCTCGAGCGTGTCGCCTGAGAACTCGAGCGTGCCGGCGACGTCGCGCAGCTGATCGGCTTCGCCGAGGCGCAGCTCCGCTTCTTCGAGGCTCAGCTTCACGCGGAGATCGCCGGCGCGCGCGAGCAGCCCGCCGCGCGCGATCTCGCGCGCACCCGCGACGCTGCTCGTGAGCTTCAGTTCGAGGCTGCGGATCTGCCCGCTGACGATGCGCTCGAGCGCGCGTTCGAGATCTGGCCGCACGCCTCTCGGCAGCTGCGCCGCGATGCGTTCGAGCTCGGGGCGGCCGATGCCGCGCGTCGCGAGTTCGGCGCGTAGCGCGCTGGCGTCGGCGAACGGCAAGCCCAACGCGAGCGTGCCGCTCACCGCCAGCGCGCCGTCTGCCACAGAGAGCTCCGTCGCGCGCAGTTCGCCCGGGCTCGCTTCGAGCGCGAGCGAGATCTTCGGCGCGCGTAGATCGAGCGTGAAGCTGCGCTTCGGGTCGGGCGTCGCGACCGTGCCCGCGATGCCGCGCCCCTCGACCACGGCGCGCAGCTCGTGCGCCGCGCCCGCGGCGGAGCGCCAGCTCAATTCGCCGTGTAGCTCGCCCGCGAGTTCGGGCGCTTGTTCGAACGCCGCGAGCAGCGCGTCCACCTGCGTTGATTTCAGCGCGAGCTTCGCCTCGACCTCATCGTCCGCGACCGCGAGCGTGAGTTCGAAGGGCGCCGAAGCCTCGGCGCCAAGCACGCCGCGGCCGCTCGCCTCCCAATTCCCGTCCCCTGAGAGCCGCGCGCAGCGGAACGTGAGCGTGTCGAGTTCGAGCACGCGGCGCGGGGCGGCGGCGCTCGTGAACGAAACCGAGAGACGTTCGGCATCGAGCGGCGGAATCGGGCAAGGGCGCGCGCGCAGCTGGTCTGCGGCTTTCGAGAGCGCCGCGACCGCGCGCGAGAGCGGCTCCTCCGCGTTCGGCGCAGCTTGCTCCGCCCCCGGCTCGGGCATCGCGAACTCGATCCCTGAGAACTGGAGCGCGCGCAGCTCGAGCCGGCCGAGCATCAACAAGAACGGATCGACGCGTGCGCTCACCTGTTCGATCGCGAGCGAGGCGCCGCCGGGCAGCGGGTCGGCCCGCATGTCGCGCGCTTCGAGGTGAAGCCACGGCAGATCCTCGGTGAGGCTGACTCGCACATCGCCGAGCCGGACCGGCGCCTTCAGCAGCGCCGAGAGACGCGCCTCCGCCTCGGTGCGAAGCCGTTCAGGCGCGAGCCGCGAGGCGGCGTAGAAGCCGCCGAGCGCTGCGGCTCCAAAGACGCACACGGCGACCAGAAAGACCAAGATGGCGCGACGCAAATGGCCCCCAGAAGCGAGCGCACCTTAGCCGCCTCGCTGCGGGAGACGGCTCTCAGTGCGCGGGATATTCGCGCCCGGTAGCGCGCCGAGGGCCACCAAAACTTTGGGTCCTCGAAGCGGCGGCTAGCTGGCGAAAGCGCCCGCTCTGCACACGGAAAGCGCATTGCGGGAGGTATTCCGGAAGTCCGCCAAGCGCCGATTCCTGCTCAAGAAATTCCGCCTCGCTTCCGAAATCACCAGTCAGCCAAGTGCTGGCCTCGCGATGAGGCCAGTGAGAGCGAGCCACGCCTGCGCCCAACGGGACCGGCGCTGAGCGTGAGTTCGCAACGGCACGGAGAACACTGTGGAAGCGGAACCCCAGAACGAGAGCGACTTCCAGCCGAATCGCGTGCGCGAGATTCGCGAGAACCGCCTGATGACTCAGGCGCAGCTCGCGCGCAAGGCGAAGGTGGCGCTGCGGACGATCCACAGTGTCGAGAAGGGCATGAACTGCCGCATGGACACCAAGCGCAAGATTCTGCTCGCGCTCGGCATGCGTTTCGAAGACAAAGAGTTCGTGTTTCCCTCGCTGCTTCGGCGCGGGCTCGAGAATCTCCCGCCGATGCCGAGTGAAGGCGGGAGCTCGCCGCTCTCGCACTGAGCGAACGCGCGTTCTGAATAAGAAGGGCTGGGGAAATCCCCGGCCCTTCGTGTTTCTGGGTGCGCGTTCGACCGCGCGCGCCGAGTTCCGCGCGCCCCGACTCGAGCGTCGTGAAACTAAACGTCGCTCGGCGCGCATTCACCAAAGCCCGGGCCTACCATCGCGCAGCGTCGTCGCGAGGGAGCCGCCATTACCGATCGCAGCGCAGAGCGCGGAGCCCTAATTGCCGACGTCGCTGGCGTCGTCTCGCGCTCGCACGATCTGCGGCAGACGCTCGACAACGTCGTCGACCTCACGGCGAAGCGGCTCGATGCCGACGTCTGCTCCGTCTACCTGACGAGCGCCGATCGCGCATCGCTGACGCTTTCTGCCACGGTGGGCCTCGACAAGGCCTCGGTCGGGCACGTGAAGCTCGCGGTGGGGGAAGGCCTGGTCGGCCACGTCGCGGCGCGCGGCGAGCCCGAGGCGTTCGCGGAGGCGCAGCAGCACCCCGCCTACCGCTACTTCCCCGAGACGCGCGAGGAGCAGTTCCGCTCGCTGGCCGCAGCGCCGCTCAAAGTGCGCGGGCTCAGCGGCGAAGGCTTCACGATCGGCGTGCTGGTGGTGCAGACGCGCGAGGCGCGCGCGTTCTCGGACGCGGAGGTCGAACTGCTCGAGACCTGTGCGCAGTTGATCGCGCCGATCGTCATCAACGCCCAGCTGCTCAACGTGGTGGCGGGCGGTGAGGAGCGGCGTAGCCGGCTGATCCAGGAACTCGGCGGCGTCGGCATCGTGCAGCCCGCGGCGCCGGCGGTTGCTGTGCGCGCCGAGCGCAATGCGGTGCTGAAGGGCACCGCCACCTCGCGCGGCATCGCGATCGGCCCGGTCTACGTCTTGGGCGACGCCGTCGATCTCGAGCGGCTCGACTACACGCCTAACAAGGACGCCGCGCAGGAGAAGCGCGATCTCGAGAACGCGCTCGAGGAGGCGCGCCGCGAACTCCAGGATTTGCGCGAGGACGTCACCCAGCGTTTCGGCCCGGATTTCGCGGCGGTGTTCCACACCCACATCCAGATGCTGGAAGACAAGGGTTTCGTCGCGAAGCTCGAGAGCGCGCTCGCGCACACCGGCAACGCGCTCGAAGCGCTGCGCGGCGTGCTGGCCGAGTACGCCCGCACCTTCGGCGCGCTCGACGATCCGTACTTCCGCGAGCGCGGCGTCGACATCCAGGACGTCGGCCAGCGCGTCGTCGCGAGGCTGCTCGGCGTGCGCCATCACGACAAGCCGCTGATGGATGGCGCGATCGTGGTGGCCTCCGCGCTCTTGCCCGCGCACTTCGCGACGCTCGACGTCGAGAAGATCGCCGCGGTCGTTTCCGAGCACGGCGGCCCGACTTCGCACGGCGCGATCTTCGCGCGCGCGCTCGAGATCCCAGCTGTTACGGGTGTCGCGGGGCTGCTCGAAGCCGCGCGCGCGGGCGAGCTCGCGATCGTCGACGGGGACGCGGGCCGCCTGATCCTCTCGCCCGACGACGAGATCCAGAGCACGTACTCGAAGGCGCAACAGCGCGCGCTGGTTGCGATCGAGCACCTCGACGCGCTGGCCGAGCGCCCCGCCGAGACGCGCGATGGCCACCGCGTGCGGCTCACTGCCAACGCGGGCCTGCTCTCGGATCTGCGCCTCGTCGAGCGCCACGGCGCCGAGGGCATCGGCCTGTTCCGCACCGAGCTGCTCGCGCTCGTGCACCGCGGTTTCCCGACCGAGGAGGAGCAGGAGAAGCTGTACGAGCAGGTAGCGGCCGCGATGAAGCCGCGGCCCGTAACAATTCGCACGCTCGACCTGGGCGGCGACAAGGCGATTCCCGAGTTGGCGCTCGAGGCCGAGGCGAACCCGCAGCTCGGCTGGCGCTCGATCCGGCTCTCGCTCTCGCACCTCGACGCCTTCCGCGCGCAGCTGCGGGCCGTGCTGCGCGCGAGCGCCCACGGCAACGTGCGCCTCTTGATCCCGATGGTCTCGGCGATCGACGAGCTGCGCCGCGTGAAGGAACTCGTCGAAGAGGCCAAGGCGGAGCTCGCGCGCGCCGAAGTTCCCTTCGACGCCCGCATGCCCGTCGGCATCATGATCGAGGTGCCGTCGGTCGCCGTGATCGCCGACGTGTTCGCGCGCGAGTGCGACTTCTTCTCGATCGGCACCAACGACCTCACGCAGTACACGCTCGCCGTCGACCGCGGGAACGAGCGCGTCGCGCACCTCTACGATCCGCTGCACCCGGCGGTGCTCGCCCTGATCGATCGCAGCGTGCGCGCCGCGCGCAAAGCCGGCATCGACATCTCGGTGTGCGGCGAGATGGCGAGCAGCCCGCTGGCGGTGCCGATCCTGGTGGGCCTCGGCCTCGGCGAGTTATCAGGCGTCGCGAGCGCCGTGCCGCTCGTCAAAGAAATCGTGCGCGCGCTCGACAGCCACACCGTCGCCGCCGACGCGCGCCGCGCGCTCGATGCCGCGAGCGTCGGCGAAGTGCGCGCAATCGCCGCCGCGCGGCTCGCGGAGGCGGGGCTGCTCGAGCACCCGGATCTGGGCGAGTTCCTGCGCAGCGTGGTGCAAGGCGCGCAAGGCAACGGCGGCAGCGCGGGGCGTTAGACGAACGGGTCGCGCGGAGCCACGGAAGGGGTAACCGGATGAGGACTCTGCAGCGGATCGCGTTCGTTATGGCGCTCCTGCTTGCGGTGCCGGCGAACGCCGAGGTTTTCGTCGAGTCGACAGAGAGGCTGGTCAGTGAGCAGATCGACGTCCCGCCGGGAGGAATCGTTTATCGGCGTCTCCCGTTGAAGTCCAAGGCCATCATCTCGGCGGAGATTGCGACGCAAGGAGGGCTAGACAATGAGATTCGAGTCTGGTTCGTCGATCTCCCTAACTTTCAGTTGCTCCAGGGAGGCCAGAAGTTCGCCTTCGTAAGGAAGGGCTCGGGCACCGTCTCGGGGCAAGGGCAATTCACGTTCACCGCCGCGCAAGCCAACGTCTACTACCTCGTGCTCGACAACCGCGAATCGTTCACGATGCGCAGGACCGACGTGTCTGTCGAGAAGAGCACGGACGAACCGACGCCGGAAGCGGAGGCCGTTCGAGCGGGGTTTGAAGAGCTGTACGGCGGACTGAAGAAAGTGTTCGTGTTCGAGGATTTCGACATCCACATCACCTCGTGTGGTGAAGCGAACGCGTACTCCACGCCGGACGTTGTCCTCTGCGCCGAGTTGTTCAGCGAGCTTCACGAACAGGGCGTCCCGGGGGCAGCGCTGTTCGTTTTCTTTCACGAGCTCGGTCACAGCTTGCTGAACCTCTGGGCTCTGCCGCTTCACGACAACGAGGATGCCGCTGACGAGTTTGCGACCGTAATGATGTTGCTCGGAGACCATGAGGAGGAGGCATTAGAGGCCGCTGCATGGTGGGCTGAGCGCGCGACGCAGCAGGAGGCGATCGCGAAGCTCTGGGCGGATGATCGCCACAGCATCTCGCCACAGCGCGCGCGGAACATCGTCAACTGGGTCAACCAAGGTGACGCGTTGAAGCTCCGGTGGATGAAGTTCCTGTCGCCGAACATGACTGCCACTGCGCAGCGAGAGTTCGCCGAAGAGTCGAAGTCGTGGCGTCCGGCGCCGACGGCGAGCAAGCAGGGGTTGGCAACGCGAAGGATTCCGATCGAGGTCGAGTTCGTGCCCGGGTCAACGATCGAGGGGCAGGTTGCGCGCATCATCAACACGTCTGGGCGCCGCCTCTCCCTCAAGTTGGTGGCCGAGAACTCCGCGCTCGACCAACAAGTGTCGGGGGAGCTGGAACTCGCGCCCTCACGCCGACCGATCGAGTGGGGCCCGGACGAGGGTTGGCACTTTGTGAGTGGAGAGACGCTCACGATCGAGGGCGAAGGCTTCGACGCGCTGAAGCTGACCGTCCCATGACGGGGCCGCGGACGAGTCACTCGCTGACCAGATCCACCACTAGCGCAGAGTGATCGCTGCCGCGCACTCGCAGCACCTGCACGTTCGCGGCGAGCACGCCGTTGCCTAACACGTGGTCGATGCGCAGTGCGCGCGGGGCGCCGGGCCAGGGGCCCCAGGTGCGGCGCGCGAAGCTGTTCCGCAGCGCGGCGTGCTCCCGCGCGAGATCCGGGAGGCGCGCGGCGAGCGCGCGGTAGGCGGGCCAGAGCGGCGTCGCGTTGAAGTCGCCGCACACGACGCGCGGCGCCTCGGGCGTTGCATCGAGGTAGAGCAGCAGCGCGGCGAGCTGCGCGCGGCGCGTCGCGAACGCGCGCCACTGCGGGAACGTGTGCGGCGCTTGGATGTGCAGGTTCACGAGTTCGAGCGCGGCGCCGAGTTCGGGCCAGTCGTTAGGGGAGAGCGTCGCGATGCGCGCGTCGCGGCGCGGCAGCGCGAGGCGGCTCATCGCGAGCGGGCGGCGCGCGGCGATTCCCATGCCGTCGAAGTCGCGCTTCGTGGCGCCGGGTTCGAGCTTGCCGTGCGGGAGCACGCGCGCGATCGCGGCGGCCTGGCGTGCGCCTAATTCCTGGAAGCACGCGACGTCCACCGCGAGCTCGCGCAGCTGCGCAGCGAACGCCTCGGGGTCGGCGCGGTCGTGAAACAGGTTCGCGGTGAGCAGGCGGATCGCTCTGCCGGGGCGGGCCGTCGTCATCCGCTCGCGAGCTGCTCGGCGGCTTCTCGGTCCAAGCGGTGCAGCTCCTCCGTCAGTCTGCGGCGCCAGTCTTCGAGCGCCGCGGCGTCCGCACTTCTCGGAATTTCGAGCGCGTTTCCGTAGCGGAGTCGCACGCTCGCGAACGGCAGCGGCAAGAGCGCGCGGTCCCAGCTGCCGAGCTGGCGTGAAGGTGCTGCGGCAATTCCCAGCGGCACGAGCGGCGCGCCCGTGGCGCTCGCGAGCGCGAGCACGCCGGTCTTCAGTTCGAACGCAGGCCCGCGCGGGCCGTCCGGCAGCACGCCGCCACTCTCGCCCGTGCGCACGCGGCGGATCATCTCGCGCAGCAGCGCGCTGCCACCGCGCGAGCTCGAGCCGCGCGGCGCGCGCGCGAAGCCGAGGCGCAGCAATGCGCCCTCCGCGAGATCGCCGTCGCGCGAGAGGCTGAGCGGCACCCAGAGCCCGCGGTCGCGCATCGCGAACGCGGCAACGATTAGGCCGCGGTGCCACGTCACCAGCACGAACGGCGTGTGCGCGGGCGGCGGACCTGATGACTCGATGCGCCAGCTCGCGCCGAGTGCGCGCAGCGCGAACGCGGCGAGTGCGCCCGCGAGTGCACGCAGCGCGCGCATCACCAAGCCGTCGTCGCGCACCCGCTCGCTCATCCCGCCACCGCAATCGTCGCGACGCCCGCGACCGTGAGCGCCGCGCCCGCGAGCCGCCGCGCGCTCGGGCGCTCGCCGAGAAAGCGCATCGCGAACAGCGCCGCGAACAACACCGAGAGTTGCCGCACGGCGACGACGTAGCTCGCGGGCGCGGTCTGCAGCACGTGCAAGATCAAGCCGTAGCCGACCAGCCCAGCGATTACGGAGAGCCCCACGCGCGCGAGATCGCTGCGCGCGGCTTCGACGAGCGCACTCGCGCCCACCGTGCGCAGAGCGAGCGGCGTGCGCACCGCCACGCTCGCGAGCGTGAGTAGCGCGTACCAAGCGAGCGGCCGCGGCAGCGCGCCGTGCCACGCGCCCGCGTGCAGCTCCGCCATCGCGAACTTGTCGAACAGCGAGTAGGCCACCGTGGTCGCGAGCGTCAGCCACGCATAAACAAGTTCTGGCGCGAACAGTTTTCGCAGCGAGAGCTCCTCGCCGTACACGAGCCACACCCCTGCGACCACGATCGCGATGCCGAGCGCGCCGAGCGGCGTGACAATTTCGCCAAGCGGAATCGCGATCAGCGGCAGCAGCGCCGGGGTGGAGCGAATGATCGGGTAAACGCGCGTCAGCTCGGCCCGCGTGTAGGCGAGGCTCATCCAGTAGCCGTAGAGGCCGTGAGCGAGGCCGGTGGCGGCGACCAGCACCCAGATCGCAGGCGCGAGATCGGTGAGGTCGAAGAAGGCGAGGGCCACGAGCGCGAGCGGCACCTCGGCGAGTTGTTGGGCCGTGCCGAACGCGAGCGGGCTACGCGCGCCCTTGATCGCGACGCTCCACACCGCGTGCAAGAGCGCGCTCACGAGCACCAGCGCGAGCTCGGTGGGATTCACGGCGGCGCACTATAGGCAGCGCGCAGGCGGAACTGGGGGAGCGAAGCGCCGTGTCATCGCACGTTCACGCGCAACGACGAGGGCCAGAGCGCTGCCTTTACCGTGGGCGGGCAGACGAGCTGGTGAGCGTACGAAGAACTCTTCCCGATCCAACTTACGTCAGGATTATTGGACCATTGAACTGAGAGCGACTCACCGGCCCGGCGCCATACACTCGATTGATGCAACAGGCGCCGTGGTGGCTTTTGCTCGCAATGCTCTGGCTGTTTGGCTCGGCAGCAATGCGGATCGTGCATCCGATGCGGTGCTAGCCGCCGCCCACCGCAGGCTCCGCCGCATGGCGACCGCGCTTCTCCAGCCTATGTTCCCGCCCCTCTCGGCGTCGGAGATCCCCCCAACATGAGCGCAGCATCGTTGCCCGAGCCCGCGCGCTCATCGTTCTCGCGCACGCTCTCGCTCTACCTCGCGCTCACCAAGCCGCGCATTCTCCCGCTCGTGATCTTCACCGCGCTGCCCGTCTTGTTGATGGCGCACGACGCGCCCGGCTTCGCGCGCAGCCTCGCCATCCTCGCGGGCATCTCGCTCGCGGCCGGCGCGGCGAACACGCTCAACATGTACGTGGAGCGCGATCGCGACGCGCTGATGGAGCGCACGCGCACGCGCCCGCTGCCGAGTGGCGCGATCTCCGCGCGCGCGGCGCTCTTGTTCGGCCTCGCGCTCTCCGCGCTCGCGACGGCTGCGCTCTACGCCATCGCGGGCGCACCGGCCGCGGGGCTCGGCGTCGCGAGCATTCTCTTTTACGTGTTCGTCTACACGATCTGGCTGAAGCCGCGCTCCGCGTACAACGCGGTCATCGGCGGCGCGGCGGGCGCTGCGGCGCCGCTGATCGCGGACGCCGCGGTGAACGGCAGCGTCGGCTGGCCGGGCCTGCTCTTGTTCTCGATCGTGTTCTTCTGGCAACCGCCCCACGTCTGGGCGATCGCGCTCTACCGCAAGGGCGACTACGCCGCGGCCGGCATCCCGATGATGCCCGCGGTCATTGGGGATGAGCGCACGCGCCGCCGCATTCTCTGGTACACGCTCGGCCTCCTGCCCGTGACGATCGCGCCCGCGCTGCTCGGCCTGCTCGGCCCTATCTATCTAACTGCCGCGGCTCTCCTCGGCGCGTGGTTCGTGTGGTCCGGCGTGCAGTTGATTCGCGAGCGTACCGACGCCGCGGCGCAGCGCGTCTTCCGCGTCTCGCTCGGCTACCTCGCGCTGCTCTATCTCGCGATGCTGGTGGATCTGATCGCGCCGAAGCTGATCGCGTAGCCGGGCCGCGGCCGTGGATCTTTCTGGGCTGCCCGCCGTCAACGCCTCGCTGAACGCCGTCGCGACGGTGCTGCTGCTCTGGGGTCGCGCGCTCGTGAAGCGTGGGCGCATCGATGCGCATCGGCGCGTAATGCTCTCCGCGTTCGCGGTATCGAGCTTGTTCCTCGCGTTCTACGTCGCGCACAAAGTCTCACGCTCGTTCGAGAACACCACGTTCAACGCGCACGGCGCCGCGAAGGCCGCGTACCTCGCGCTGCTCGCGAGCCACGTCGTGCTCGCGGCGCTCGTGCCATTCCTCGCGCTCGCGCTGATCCGCTTCGGTCTGCGCGGCGAGATCGCGCGGCATCGCCGCCTCGCGCGCGTCGCATGGCCGATCTGGATGTACGTCTCGATCACCGGCGTGGTGATCTACGTGCTGCTCTATCAGGTGAATCCGCTGCTCATGTGAAGTCGCGCCAAGCCGTGGCGCGATGCCTCGCGCGAAGAGCGGAGAACGCGCGCAACCCGCGGTTTCTCGCTGGTTTTGTGCCCTCCGTCCCTTGAAAATCGCATGCCCTCCGCTCACACTGCGCGCCGCTTCTCGGCGGGCGCGCCGCTGTGATCCGATGAGTCCGCCGCGCGCGTTGGCCCACGAGAACATCCGCGCAAGGACCATCATGAAGTCGATTCGATCGCTCGCCGCCTGCCTGCTGACTGCGGCGTTTCTCGGCGCCCCCACGCTCGCGGCTGCCGAGGACGCAGCAGCGGATCTCGCGCGAGGCAAGGAACTGTTCTCGCTGTGCGCGCACTGCCACGGCGACGCCGCCGAGGGCAAGCAGAACATCGGTGCGCCGGCGATCGCGGCCATGCCTGCGTGGTACGTGAAGGAGCAGCTGCGCAAGTACTCGGTGGGCCTGCGCGGCAGGCACTTCGACGACGCCGAGGGCCTGCGCATGCGGCCGATGTCGCTATGGCTGATCGCGGCGCAGCACGCTGCGGACAACGCGAGCGGCACGACACCGGATCCCACCAAGCTCGACCCGAACATCGTGAACGTGGCGGCCTACGTGGCGAGCCTGCCCGCGACGAACCCCGCAAAGACGCTGAGCGGCGGCAATGCTGCCAACGGCGAAGCGAACTACCCCGGTTGCAGCTCGTGCCACGGGCAATTCGGCGAGGGCACGGAGGCATTGACGGCGCCGCCGCTCGCCGGCCAGAGCGACTGGTACTTGCTCTCAGCGCTGCGCAAGTACAAAGCCGGGGTGCGCGGTTACGACGCTACCAACGACTCGTTGGCCTTCATGATGTCGGCAATGTCGGGCGCGCTGCTGCCCGACGAGCAGGCGATGCAAGACATGGTCGCGTACCTCGCGACGCTGCAGACCCCGAAGCAGTAGGAGCCTCGAGCAATGAACAAACAGCGCACGGCCGAGGGCACGGCCTCCTATTTTTTCTGGCTGTCGATGGCCGGCTTCGCGGCCTGGATCGCTGCCGGCTTCTACATCATTTTGCTCTGAGGTCCGAACGTGGACATTTTCAACTTCACTCGCCTCCCGGCCATCTCGAGCTTCGCGACGTCGATCGACGACGTGATCGGCTGGGTCACGGTGCTGGTCGGCTTCTGGTTCATCGTCACCGAAGTCGTGCTGTTCTACTTCATCCTGAAGTACCGCAAGCAGAACTCGCCGAAGGCGGCGTACATCACGGGCGAGGAGCCTGAGCTGTTCCGCTGGATCAGCCGCCCCCACGCAGCCGTGCTGGTGTTCGATGTGTTCATCGTGGTGATCGGCGTCCGAGTGTGGCTGGATGTGAAACAGACACTTCCGCCGGAGCCGGTTCCGCACGTGCGCGTGATCGGACAGCAATGGGCGTGGAGCTTCGTGCATCCGGGCCTGGACGGGCAGCTCGATACCGCCGACGACATCAAGACGGTGGACGATCTCCACATCCAGACGAACCAGCAGTACATCTGGGAGCTCGAGGCGAGAGACGTGTTGCACAGCTTCTCGATCCCGGCGATGCGCCTGAAGCAAGACGCTGTGCCCGGCCGCGTGATCAAGGGCTGGATGGATGCGAACGCTGCGGGCGTCTACGAAATCCAGTGCGCGGAGATCTGCGGCATCGGCCACGGCCTGATGCCCGGCAAGCTGCACGTGGAAGACGCGGCGCAGCATACGGCCTGGATGCAAGCGCACTCGCCCGTCGCCCGCATCGCCGCGAACTAGTTAGGTCGAGGACACCATGGCCCACGCAGTCGATCACGCTCCGGCTCACGACGACCACGGTCATCACGAGCAGAGCTTCTTCATGAAATATATGTGGTCGACCGACCACAAGATGATCGCGATGCAATACATGTTCACGGGCATGCTGATGGCGATGCTCGGCGGCTTCTTCGCCTACGTGTTCCGCATGCAGAACGCGTTCCCCGGCATGGCCGTGCCGGGCTTCGGCCTGGTGACTCCCGCCGACTACAACATGCTCGTCACCAACCACGGCACGATCATGATCTTCTGGGTCGCGATGCCGGTGCTGGTCGCCGCTTTCGGCAACTTCCTGATCCCGCTGATGGTCGGCTGCGACGACATGGTGTTCCCGAAGCTGAACCGCCTCTCGTATCAGATCTTCCTGCTGTCGGCGATCGTCCTGATTGCTGGCTTCTTCGTTCCCGGCGGTGGCTTCGGCGGCGCCTGGACGGCCTACCCGCCGCTCTCCGCCGTCGGCGTCTACAACCTCACGCCAATGGGCTCCTCGTTCTGGGTGCTGGCCGTCGCGCTCGAATTCGTGGCCTTCCTGTTAGGTGGTATCAACTTCATCACCACCTCGATGAATTCGCGCGCACCCGGCATGAAGCTCTACGACATCCCGATCGTGGTCTGGACGATCGTGATCGCGAGCGTGCTGTTCATGTGCTCGGTCGGCCCGCTGATCGCCGGCGCGATCATGCTGCTGTTCGACCAGAACATCGGCACGGGCTTCTTCAACCCCGCGATGGGCGGCGACCCGGTGCTTTGGCAGCACCTGTTCTGGTTCTTCGGGCACCCCGAGGTGTACGTCGTGCTGCTGCCGACGCTCGGCATCGTCGCCGAAATCATCTGCGTGTTCTCGCGCAAGAAGCTGTTCGCGTACCAGACGGTGCTCTACACGATGTTCGGCACCGGCATCCTGAGCTTCACGGTCTGGGCGCATCACCAGTTCATCTCGGGCATCGACCCGCGCATGGCGAACGTCTTTACGATCACCACGCTGCTCATCTCGGTGCCGATCGCGGAGATGTTGTTCGTCTACATCGCCACGCTCTACAAGGGCTCGATCACACTCTCGACGCCGATGCTATGGGCGCTCGGATTCATCGCGACGTTCCTGATCGGCGGCGTGACGGGCATCTACCTCGGCACCGCGGGCTCGGACATCTACTTCCACGACACCTACTTCGTGCTCGCCCACTTCCACTACACGTTCTTCCCGATCGCGATCATCGGCACCTACGCGGGCGTCACCTACTGGTACCCGAAGATGTTCGGCCGAATGCTCGACGAGACGCTCGGCAAGATTCACTTCTGGCTGACGTTCATCCCGTTCAACTGCATCTTCATCCCGCTCTTCTTCCTGGGCCTCTGGGGCGAGCATCGCCGCATCTACAGCTACGAGCTGTTCGACGAGCTCTGGAAGTATCAGGGCATCCGCCAGTTCGCGACCGTGGCGCTCGTGGTGATGCTGGCCGCGCAAGCGATCTTCATCTGGAACTTCTTCAAGAGCCTGTGGAGCGGCCCGATCGCGGGCCCGAACCCGTACAACGCCAACACGCTCGAGTGGCAGTGCCCGTCGCCGCCGCCCCACGGCAACTTCGCCGAGCTGCCGACCGTCTACCGCCCGCCGTACGAGTACAGCCATCCGGACCGCAAGGAAGATTTCTGGCCGCAAAACTCGCCGGTCTAACAAGCGGCGTCCCAAGGAACCTGGAGAGCGAGACGCGATGACACCGATTGCAACGACACGCAGCACCGCTGGGTTGCCGACCGGCACGCTCGGGGTGTGGTGGCTGCTGGGATCCGAGATCGTGATTTTCGGCGGGCTGCTGTGCTCGTACATCATGCACCGCCTCTCTCACGACTGGTGGTCGGCGGAAGCCGCGCACACGAACGTCTACATCGGCCTCACGAACACGTTCGTGCTGCTGACGTCGAGCTTGTTCGCGGTGCTCGCGCACGCCGCGGCGCAGCGCGGTGACGGCAAGCTCGCGGCGCGCCGGCTCTGGTACACGATCGCCGGCGGCGGGATGTTCCTTTGCATCAAGGCGGCCGAGTGGACGATCGAGATCAGTAACGGCATGACGATCTCGTCGAGCAGCTTCTGGTCGTTCTACTACACGGCCGCGGGCATTCACGCCTCGCACGTGATCGCGGGCATGATCGCGATGGCGGTCGTCGCAATGGACGCCGCCAAGGGCAAGTTCCTGCACCGCGTCGAGAACGCCGGGATCTACTGGCACTTCGTCGATCTCGTCTGGATTTTCCTCTTCCCGCTCCTCTACATCGCGAAGTAGGTGACGCATGTCCGACCACGCACACGCCGCGCACGCTGACCACGGTGACGCCGCCGCGCACGAAAAGCACTACTGGAAGATCTGGCTCGTGTTGCTCGTGTTGCTCGGGATCAGCTTCGCGGGCCCGTTCCTCGAGATTCGCGTCATCACGATGGTTACGGCTTTCGGCATCGCGGTCGTGAAGGCCTGGCTCGTCGCCAAGCACTTCATGCACGTCACCGCGCAGCCCAAGTTCGTGATGTACCTGATGGGCACCTGCCTGGTGTTCATGCTGCTCTTCTTCGCGGGCACAGCGCCCGACGTGATGGAGCACGAGGGCGCGAACTGGACGAAGCCGAACCCGCACGGCGTGATTCCGGAGCGCGCGCTCCACCCCGAAGCGCATCACTAGCAAGCGGCGTTCCGCCGCGCGCAGCGAGGCGAAGCCGAGCGAAGTCGAACGAGACCGCTCGGGCTTCTCCCCCGGAGGCCCTAAACATGCAGAGTCGCACTGGCGTTCCGCTGCGAGTGATTACGGATCCGCGGCCCGCGCCCGCAGTGCCGAGCGCGGTGCTTGGCACGTCTCTGTTCGTGTTCAGCGAGGCGATGCTGTTCGCGGGCCTGATCAGCGCGTTCTCGATCACGCGCGCGAGTTCGCTGCTCGGCTGGCCCCCGCCCGGGCAGCCGCGCCTGCCCACCGAGGCGACCGCGCTCAACACGCTCGCACTACTCGCCTCGGGCGTCGTGCTCTATCTCGCGGGCCGCGCCCACGCGCGCGAGCGGCGCACCGCAGCCACGCCGATGCTCGTCGCGCTCGGCCTCGCCGCGTTCTTCGTGTGCTTCCAGGGCTACGAGTGGGTGCAGCTGCTCGGCGAGGGGCTCACGCTCACCTCGAGCCAGCACGGCAGCTTCTTCTACCTAATCATCGGCATCCACGCGCTGCACTGCATCGCCGCGATCGCCGCGCTCGCCTGGGTCTACCGCCGCCTCACGCGCGGCATGCTCGCCGCGAGCACCTTCCAGGCCGTGCGCGTGTTCTGGTACTTCGTGGTCGGCCTCTGGCCGCTGCTCTACTGGCGGGTGTACTGGTAGCCATGAAGAGCTTCACCACCGCCGTCGCGTTCGCACTCGCCACGCTGCCCGCGCAGCAAGCCGTCGCCTGCGCCGTCTGTTTCTCGGGCCGCGACGAGAGCCGCGTCATGTACCTGCTGACGACGATCTTCATGACGCTGATCCCGATCGCCGTGTTAGGCGGCGGGATCTACTGGGTCGTGAAGAAGGCCACGGCGACCGACAGCGCGCCGCCGCGCTGAGTCAGGGCTTCTTCGTCCAGCCGCTGCCCGAATTGATCCATTCGCCGGGCGGCCTCGCGGCGATGATCTTCTCGGCCATCAGTGCGGCGACGCCCTCGACCGGAGCGCCCGTCTTCTTGGCGACGTCCTCATACGCAGCGCGCCGCTTCGCGTTGATCTCCGCCACGAGCGCGACGACTTCCGCCGACGGCTTGTCCTTCACCGCGGCGACGTAGCCATCCGAGCGCTCGCCGATCGCACCCTTCGCGCGCGCTTCGTCGAGATCGAGCGCGAACGCGGGAAGCGCGATCGCGAGCAGCAGCGCAGTCAGCCAAATCCAGCGTGAGTTCTTGCGCATGTTCATCTCCTTAGAAAATGCTCGGTTCGGCCTTGAACAGGTCATCGAGCTCTTTGTCCACCTTGATGCGGATCTCGTGCTCGATCTTGATGTTGAGGTTGATCGTGATCGGCTCCTCGGCCTTCACGTTCACGGTGTGCGTGCAGCTCACCAGGAACCCCGCCATAACAGCCAGTGCCAGCGCTCGTCTCATTGCTTCTCCCCACCGAAGTAGCGTTCCACTTGCCCTGCGATCTCTTCGGGAACGCTCGCCGCGACCATGCCTGCATTCAGCAGGCTTCCGATCGGGGCGTCGACGTTCACGTTGAGTACGACGGGCCGCCCCTTCTGATAATTCGGGTTGCGTCCACGAATGTGCATCTTCACGTCCATCCTATCGGCGATGTCGCCGTTCAGGGTGAGCGTGAGTTCCTCATAATGAAGATCTGCGAGCGCGCCAAGCACCGGCGCGACCGTGGGTTGCTTCTTCGCGAGCGCGGCCCCGCTCTCGCCGGACGTGAAGCGGATCACGCCCGTCTCGGTGGCGCGCAAGACGGCGTTGCGCACGAACATCTTTGCGCCGCGCTGCTCGACGGGAATTATGCCCGCGAGCACGCCTGTGCCAGCGAGCCCCTCGAAATCGAGCGCCGTGAGCAACTCCGGGATCGAAATGCCTTCGGCGCGCAGCGTGAGGTCGCGCTCCTCGACGTCGATCGGAAAATCGCCCGTGAGGCTGAGCTTGCCGCCTGCGAGGCTAAACGCAGCGAGTTCGACCGCGAGCACGCCATCGGGCAGCAGTTCGAAACGCAGGCTGCCGTTCGCGAGCGACAGCGGGCCCTCGAACGCTTTCATCCACAAAGTCTGCCCCGGCGGCGTTACCAGCGGCTCCGGACCGATCGCCGAGATCAAGCCCGTGAGACCGCGAATCGTGCCGTACTCGGTCGTGATGTCGGCCCCGCTGAAGGCGATCACCGCGCTCGCGGCGAGGACGTCGTTTTCGTAGGACGCGAGCGCTTCACCCCCCACCTTTCCGCTCGCGCGCGTGACGAGGCCATCGAGCCACGGGAAAACGCGATGCGGCTGGCGCGTCTTGGGCGTCAGCTCGGTCTCCGGCAACGCGATCTTCAGTTCCAGACGCGCGCGAGCCGGCTCGAGCTCACCTGCAAGAGCGAACACGAGGCCGTCGCCCGGCGTGCGCGCTTCGCCGCTGAGCGCGAGCCGCTCGAGCGGGCCTGATAACTTCGCAGCGAGGCGAAGCGGCGCGATCATGGCGGGCTGCGAAAGCTCGACGAGCTTCGCGACCGTGACGCGGGCCTCGAGCCGAGCCTCCGCGTAGCGCGCGTCGATCGCGATCTGCTCGAAGCGGGCGAGTCCGGGTGCGATGCCTCGCGGAAGCTCGATCTGGGCGGTGACGACATCGCCCGCGAGCTGCGCGTGGACGGACGCGCTCGGGAAGCGCGCGAGATCGGGCAGCTCGATCTCGCGCAGTGCGATCTCGGCGTCGGCGACCTCACCGCGCAGCTTCGCCGTCACCTCGAGGCTCGCCGCGCGGCCGACGTCGACGAACTCGACACCCGTCGCGGAGAGCATGGCATCCGCGTTGAAGGCGCCTGCGGCGTCGCGCGTGGCGGTTCCCCGCACGCTGACGGGCGCCGCAGCACTGAGCGATAGCGCCGCGGGGTCGGGTAGCGCGTTGCCCGCGAACGCGATCTGCGGCGACGCGAGTGTCCCGAGCACGCGCAGCTGGCCGCTCGCGCTGCCCCAAGGTGTTACGCCTCCGAGCGCTCCCGCGGCGGCAAGTTCTTGCGACGCGAGCCCAATCGTGCCGCCGCCGCCGAAATCGAGCGCACCTTGCGTCGATTCGCCGTGCAGCGAGAACGTCGCGCGCACGAGCTCGCCCTCGGGCGTGGCGTTGCCCTCTGCGCTCACAGTGAGTGCGCCCTGCGGCGAATCGATTACCGCGCTCGCATCGGCGAGCACCGCCTCGGCGAAGGGCAGCGCGAGTGGTGTGCTGCTCGCACTCGCGTCGCTCGCGAGCAGCGCATCGAGCGCGCCGAGGTGCAGGCCCGCGGCGTCGATGCGCGCGCGCAGGCGTACGCCGCGCAGCTCGATGCGATCGAGGCGCCCCGCACGCAGGCCCGCGTACGACCACGCCAGCGCTACGCGCTCGAGCGCAAGATCCGGCGCTGCCGCTGCGCCGAGCTTCACGCTCGCAATCTCCGCGCCGCGCAAACCGAGGCGCACCACGCGCAGCTGTGCGGGCACACCACGCGCCGCGAGTTCACGCAGTGCGAGCCACTCCGCCAACGCGCGGCGCTGCGCGATCGCGACGCCCACGCCGATCGCGAGCACCCCCAACAACCCCGCCAGCGCGAGTGCGAGCGTGCGCGCGCGGCGCGAGGCCACCCGCGCGCTACCCGACCACGTTCACGAGCCGGCCCGCGATCACGATCACTCGCTTGGGTTCGCGCCCGGCGAGATGCTTCTGAACGTTGGGCGCCGCGAGCGCGGCAGCGCGGATCGTCTCTTCGCTCGCACTGGCGGCGATCTCGATTTGATCGCGCAGTTTGCCGTTCACCTGCACAGGCAGCGTGATCGTGTCGACGACGAGCAGCTTCTCGTCGGCGACGGGCCAGCTCGCGAGCGTCACTTCGCGCGCGTTGCCGAGCCGCGCCCACAGTTCCTCGGCGAGATGCGGCGCGAAGGGCGAGAGCATGCGCAGGAACGCCTCGCCACCCTCGCGCGGCACGGGCGCATCCTTCGCGACGTCGCGCAACCACACCATCAGCTTCGCGATCGCGGTGTTAGGTTGCACCGCCTCCATGTCGGCCGTAACACCCGCGATCGTCTGCGCGGTGAGGCGCGCCTGCTCGCGGCTGCCGTCGCCGGGCGCGAGTGCGCGGGCCGATTCGCCAGGCGCATCGTCGTCGACGAATAGGCGCCAGGCGCGCTGCAAGAAACGGAAACAGCCGGGGATGCCCTCGGTGGACCAGGGCGCGCCCTTCTCGAGCGGGCCCATGAACAGCTCGTAGACCCGCATCGAATCGGCGCCGAACTCCGCAATCACTTCGTCGGGCGAAACCACGTTGCCGCGGCTCTTCGACATCTTCTCGACCACTTCCTCGAGCGGAAGGTCGTCGAGGGTCGGGTGCAGCGGCGTTCCGTCCGCCGCGCGCCGCACGTCCGAGAGGTTTACCCAGCGCTCCTTCAGTTCCTGGCCGGTCGCCGCCGCAATCGCGCGCTCGCCATCGATCCGCACGGCCGAGGCCGCGTAGGCGCGCGGCTTTGCGTTCGGGTCGTCGCCCGGGTTGTCGTCGTAATACCTGTAGCTGTAACCGAGGATCATCCCCGGATTGAGCAGCTTCGTGAACGGCTCCTTGGTGTGAACGAGGCCCGCGTCGTACAGCACCTTGTGCCAGAAGCGCGCATACAAGAGGTGCAGCACCGCGTGCTCGGCACCGCCGACGTAGAGGTCGACGGGCATCCAGTAGCGCTCGGCTTCCTGCGACCACGCCTCGCGGTTGTTACGGGGATCGCAGAAGCGCAGGTAGTACCAACAGCTGCCGGCCCACTGCGGCATGGTGTTCGCGTCGCGCCGCGCGGGTCTGCCGGTATCCGCGTCGCTGGTCGCGACCCAGCGCTTCGCGCGCGAGAGCGGCGTCTCGAACTCGCCCGTCGGCCGGTAGTCGTCGAGGTCGGGAAGCATCACCGGCAGGTCGGACTCGGGCACGAGCTTGGTGGTGCCGTCTTCCAGATGAATCACCGGGTACGGCTCGCCCCAATAACGCTGTCGGCTGAACAGCCAGTCGCGCAGTTTGTAGGAGACCGTGCTCTCGCCGAGGCCGCGCTCCGCGAGCCACGCCGTAATCGCTTGCTTCGCCTCGTCGGTCGCGAGCCCGTCGAGGAATCCCGAGTTCACGGCGGCGCCATCGCCGGCGTAAGCGGCTTTTGCGACGTCGCCCCCGCGGACGACCTCGACGATCGGCAACGAGAACTTCTTCGCGAACACCCAGTCGCGCTCGTCATGGCCCGGCACGGCCATGATCGCGCCGGTGCCGTAGGTCGAGAGCACGTAGTCCGCGATCCACACCGGGATGCGCGCGCCGTTCACAGGGTTCGTTGCGAACGCGCCGGTGAACGCGCCCGTTTTGTCGTCGGCGTCCGCGATACGCGCGCGCTCGCTCTTGCGCGCCGCATCGGCCACGTACGCTTGCACGGCCGCGCGCTGCGCCGGCGAGGTGATCTCCGCGACCAGCGGATGCTCGGGCGCGAGCACCATGTACGTGGCGCCGAACAACGTGTCGGGCCGCGTCGTGAATACTTCGATCGACTTATCAGGGTGGTCCGGCAGTGCGAAGCGCACGCGCGCGCCTTCGGAGCGCCCGATCCAATCGCGCTGCATCTTCTTGATGTTCGCGGGCCAGTCGAGCTCATCGAGATCGCTCAGCAGGCGTTCGGCATAACTCGTGATGCGCAGCATCCACTGCCGCATCGGCATGCGCACGACCGGATGCCCGCCGCGTTCGCTCTTGCCGTCGATCACTTCCTCATTCGCGAGCACCGTGCCGAGGGCCGGGCACCAGTTCACCGGCACCTCGGCCAAATAAGCGAGCCCGCGTTCGTAGAGCTTCGAGAAGATCCATTGAGTCCACCGGTAATAACCGGGGTCGGTGGTGTCGATCTCGCGGCTCCAGTCATAGGAGAGCCCGAGGTTCTCGAGCTGGCGCCGATAATTCTCGGTGTTCTTCTTCGTGGTCGCGCGCGGGTGCGTGCCGGTCTGGATCGCGTGCTGTTCGGCGGGCAGCCCGAAGGCATCCCAGCCCATTGGATGCAGCACATTGAAGCCGCGCATGCGCTTGTAACGCGAGATCGCGTCGGTCGAGATGTACCCCTTCGGGTGGCCGACGTGGAGCCCTTCGCTCGACGGATACGGGAACATGTCGAGCACGTAGTACTTGGGCTTCGAGTGATCGATCTCGACTTTGAACGTGCCGCGCTCGGCCCAAAGGCGTTGCCAGCGGGTCTCGATCGCCTTCGGGTCGTACGACATGGCGGGCCAAGTTGCCCGCAGCGGTCCGTAGCGTCAACGGCTACCAAGTCTCGCGATGGCGCGCGGCGGCGAAGAACAGATCGAGATTTTCCTGCTCTCGGATGGCACCGGCGAGACCGGGACGCATGCCGTGCGCGCCGCCGCCACGCAGTTTCAGCGCCGCTTCCGCCTGCGCACCTTTGCCGAGACGCGCCACGATTCTCAGGCGCGGCGCATTATGGAACGCGCCAAAGAGGCCGGCGCGCTGGTGGTGTTCACGCTGGTGAACGACCGGCTCAAGGACAGCGTGCGCACGATGGCGGTCGAGATGGGCGTGCCTGTGGTCGATTTGTTGAGCCCGCTGATCTCCGCGATGTCGCACCACTACGCACTCTCGCCCCAACACCTGGTCGGCGTGCTGCACGGTTTCGGCGACGAGTACTTTCGGCGCGTCGAGGCGGTGGAGTTCGCGGTGCGCCACGACGACGGCGCGAACCTGCACACGCTGCATCAAGCGGACATCGTGCTCGCTGGCGTTTCGCGCACTTCGAAGACGCCCCTCTCGATGTATCTCGCGCAGCGCGGCTACAAGACGGGCAACGTGCCGATCGTGCCGGGCATCGAGCCGCCGCGCGAGCTGCTCGAAGTGGACGCGCGCAAAGTAATTGGGCTCGTGATCGAGCCGAATCCACTGCTCGAGATTCGGCGCGCGCGGATTCGGCAACTGCAGGCGTCGCCGTACATCACGTACGCGGATCCGGAAGCGATCGTGGAGGAGTTGCAGCGCGCGCGGCGCCTGTTCAATTCGCGGCAGTGGCGGACTGTGAATACGACGGGCAAAGCCATAGAAGAGAATGCCGCGCGAATTCTGGAGTTGATGTACGGGAGTGCGGCGTGAGCGAGGCCCTCGCTGCGGCGCTGCGCGCGCGGGCGCGCCCGCTCTGCTCCATGGCTCGCGCGTCTGCCTGGGTGTTACTGGGCTCGGAGTCCCAAAGCCCATCGGTTTAGCGGCTACGCCTGCTGCGCTTTACTTCCGCTCCGCGGGCCCGCCCGCGCGCTTCGCTCTTCGGTGTCGGTGCGGCGTTGCACTCGGCGTCGGCGTTCGGTGTGGGGGAGGGGGAGAGAAGAAGTGACGAGTCGGCCTTACGTGTTTGCCACCCGCGAGTTGCCCGGCGCGCCTTGGGAGTTGGTGCGGGCGGTCGCGGAGCTTCGCGTTTGGGAGGGTGAAGATGCGCCGCCGCGGGGGGTGTTGCTCGCTGAGGCCGGGCGGGCGGAGGGGTTGATCGTCGCGTTCGTGGATCGTGTCGATGCGGAGTTGTTGGGTGCGGCGCCGCGGTTGCGGGTGGTTTCGACTTGTTCGGTGGGAGTGGATCACGTCGATCTCGCGGCGGCTTCGGCGCGCGGAATTGCGGTCGGGCATACGCCGGGGGTGCTGACGGAGGCGACGGCGGATTTGGCGTTTGCGTTGTTGTTGGCGGCGGCGCGAAGGATTCCGGAGGCGGATCGCTTCGTGCGCGCCGAACGCTGGTTGAAGGCCTGGGAGCCGAGCTTGTTGTTGGGGAAGGAGCTGGCAGGAGCGACGCTTGGTGTCGTTGGGCTCGGCGCGATTGGTGAGGCGGTGGCGCGACGGGCGCAGGGGTTTGGGATGCGTGTGCTGGGCTGGACACGAAGCGGGCGCGGGGCGCCAGGTGTTACGGCCGTGGGCGATCTCGGCGAGCTGCTCGCTGCGGCGGATTTCGTGAGCGTGCACGTTGCGCGCACGCCGCAGACGCTCGGGCTGCTCGGCGCGCGCGAAATCGCGAGCATGAAACGCGGCGCGATTCTGGTGAACACCGCGCGCGGCGGCATCGTGGATGAGGAAGCAGTGTGCGCCGCGCTCGCGAGCGGGCAGTTGAGTGCTGCGGCGTTCGACGTGTTCGAGACGGAGCCGCTGCCCGCTTCGAGCCCGCTGCTCGCGGCGCCGAACCTTGTGCTCGCGCCACACCTCGGCAGCGCGACGTACGCGACGCGCGCGCGCATGTCGGAGCTGTGCGTGAAGAATCTGCTGGCGGGGCTGCGCGGCGAGAAAATGCCGCGCTGCGCGAACACCGAGCAGCTCGCAGCGCGAGCCTGAGAACTCAGCGCAATTCGGCTTCGTCCACTGCGTCCTGCCGCGCTTCCTCGAGCACGCGCGCCATCGCGGCGTCGAACGCCACCAGCACGACGTCGCGCAGCTGCTGCTTCCCCGCGAGTTCGCGCGCAATCGTGGTCGCGGCGATCTTGGCGGCGCGCTCGACCGGGAAGCGATAGACGCCGCAGCTGATTGCCGGGAACGCGATCGACGCGGCGCCGTGTTCGAGCGCGAGCCGCAGCGAGTTTCGATAACAAGCGCCGAGCAAGTCGCCCTCGCGCGCAGCCCCGCCCCGCCAGATCGGGCCCACGGTGTGGATCACGTACTTCGCGGGCAGCCCGAAGCCGGGCGTGATGCGCGCTTCGCCGGTCGGGCAGCGAACCCCCGGGCGCACTTCAGGGACCTGTTGGCACGCCGCGCGCAGTTCGCGCCCCGCGGCGCGGTGGATCGCGCCGTCTACGCCGCCGCCGCCGAGCATCAGCTCGTTGGCGGCGTTCACGATTGCGTCGACCGCGAGCGTGGTGATATCGGCCCGAAGTACGCGAATGCGCTGCGGCATACGGCTACTTCTGCTCTGGAGGGCCGGCTGCTGCGCAGCGCGTCAGCCAATCTCGCGGCGAGATCGCGTGCGCGCCGAAACGCCGCGCGCGATCCTTCACCGAGCGGTCGCCCGTAACAACCGCGACGCCGCCAGGATCGGGCGCGGCGCGCATGGCCTTCAAGATCCATTCGTCCGCGTTGGGCGCGAACACGACGCGCAACAGCGCGGCCTCGGGCGCTTCCTCCGTGCCGGCCGGCTGCTTGCCGTCGAACACCACGCACACGCGCTCGCCGCGCGCGCTGAGCCGCTCGGCCTGAGCGATCACCAGCCGCCGCCGCTCCTCGGTCCACCACTCTTTGCGGTCGCGCCCCCGTAACAGGTGCGCATGCAGCACGTTGAAGCCGTCGACGAGCCACTGCGCGATGGCGGGCAGGGCGTCGCCGAGCGCGTCTTCCAGTGCGGGCCGCTCGGGTGAATCGGTCATCGTGGCGAAGCCTAATTCGAGCCGCCCGCCTCCGCGAGCGCCGCAGCGATCTCCGCCGCGAAAACGGCACCGAGATCGCGCAGCTTCACCTCGCCGATGCCGCGGATGCCGCGCAGCTGCTCCACCGCGGTGGGCTTCGCGGCGGCGAGTTCTTGCAGCGTGCGGTCGCCAAATATTAGGTACGGAGGCACGCCGCGCTCGGATGCGAGGCGCCGACGCAGCGCGCGCAGGCGCTGGAAGAGCGCGTCGTCGTAGTCGGGGAGCGCGTCGCTCGCACCGGCACGCGAGCCAGTCGCGCCGCCGCCCGCACGCGCCGCGCGCTTCGTCTTCGGCGCGAGCGGCAGCGCATAGAGCGTCACCGGCACGCTCGCCTTCATCGCGCCGACGCCGCTCTCGCTGAGCGAGAGCGTCGGGTACTGCCCGTCCGCCACGCGCAGGTGGCCGAGCGCCACCAGCTGATCGATCCAGTGGCGAATCTCGCGGGTGTTGTGGGCTTTCAGCAGGCCGAAGGTGCTGAGCTTGTCGTGGCTGGCGTTGCGGATGCGCTCGGTGTCGGAGCCGTGCAGCACGTCGGCGATGTGCTGCGCGCCGTAGCGTTGGGCGCAGCGCGCGACGCAGGAGAGCACCATCTGCGCGATGCGCTGCGAATCGGGCGCTGTGCTGAGTTCGTGCAGGCAGACGTCGCAAGCGCCGCAGCCGACGACATCGGGCTGCGCATCGGCGGGTGCGCGCTCGCTCGGCGCCTCCCACGCCTGGCCGAAGTGCTCGACGAGGAACTGGTGGCGGCACGTCGCGCTGGTTGCGAAGCCGTACATCTCGCCGAGCCGCGCGAGTGCGCCCGCTTGCTCGGTCGCATCGACCGGCGTGCCCGCGGCCTCCGCATCCTGCGCGCTGCGCTCGGTGAGCGAGCGCCAGCCATAATAATCCGCGCCCGCGTAGAGCATCACGCACTCGCTCGCGAGGCCATCGCGTCCCGCGCGGCCGGTTTCCTGCGCGAACTGCTCGACGCCCTTCGGCAGCGAGGCGTGAATCACGAACCGCACGTCCGGCCGGTCGATGCCCATGCCGAACGCGACCGTCGCCACGATCACGTCGATCTCTTCCGCGAGAAAGCGGTTCTGATTGCGCTTGCGCACTTCGGCGTCGAGGCCCGCGTGATACGGCAGGCAGCGCACGCCGGACTTTTTGAGCGAAGCCGCGAGCGAGTCCACGTCGCGGCGGCGCAGGCAGTAGACGATGCCCGCTTCGCCCGCGTGGCGGCGAATCACCCCTAACACTTGCGAAGCGGAATCGCCGCGCGGCAGGAAGCGGTACGTGAGATTCGGGCGGTCGAAGCCGCCCACCAGCAGGGCCGGATCGCGCAGCCCGAGCTGCGCCGCGATGTCGCGCCGCACCTGCGGCGTCGCGGTCGCGGTGTACGCGTGCACAGGCACGTCGGGCCGCAGCGCGCGCAACTCGCCGATGCGCCGGTACTCGGGCCGGAAATCGTGGCCCCAGTGCGAGATGCAGTGCGCCTCGTCCACCACCAGCGACGCGAGCCCGTACTTCGCGAGCTCGTCGAAGAAGCCCGGCATCACGAGCCGCTCCGGCGCAACGAACAGCAGCTTCACGGCGCCGCTCGCGAGCCGCTCCTGCGCGTCGCGCTTCTCGCTCCAGTCCTGCGCGCTGGTCAGCATCACCGCATCGACGCCGCTCTCGGTGAGCCCCGCGAGCTGATCCTGCATCAGCGAGATCAGCGGGCTGATCACGACCGTGAGGCCGTCCCGCAGGAGGGCCGGCGCCTGATAACACAGGCTCTTGCCGCCGCCGGTCGCGAGCACCACCAGCGAATCGTGGCCCGCGAGCGCGGCCAGCATCGCCTCGGCTTGGTGCGGGCGCAGTTCGCTGTAGCCCCAGACGCGCAGGATGAGCGCGCGGAGCGAGGCGAGCTGTGCGGCGGCGTCGGGAGCAGCGCCAGCGATGTCGAGCCGCTGCTGAATCATGCTCGCCACGCTTCGCCAGGCATTATGCGCCGCATGAACTCGTCGAAGAGCGGCACCGTGAATGCGGTGTCGCCGTGGTTCGGGCTCCAGATCATGCCCTTCGCGATCAGCTGGTTTCGCGTCGGGCCGAGCGAAGTCACCTTGCGCGCGAGCTGCAGAGCGATGTCGCCCGAGCGGTGCGGCCCCGGCCCGAGCTCCGCCATCGCGCGCAGGTACTTCTTCTCGTTCTGCGTGAGCCGGTCGAAACGCACGCGGAAGAAACTCTGGTCGAGCGCCGCGAGCGCCGTGATCGAGCCGGCCTCGACGTCGGCGAGTGTTATGGGCGAAGCCTTCGCGGCGTCCCAGGCGCGCTTGCCCCACTCCTGGAGGAAATAGGGGTAGCCGCGAGTTTCGCCGACGATGCGCGCGAGGGCCGCTTCGTCGAAGGCGATGCCGTGCGCGGCGGCCGGCTTCGCGAGCGCTCGCCGCGCCTCGGGCTCGGGCAGCGGCCCGATCTCGGAGAACTCGAACAGCCGCTCCGCGTACGATTTTGCCCTGCCTGTTAGGCCGCGCAGCTGGGGCAAGCCCGCGCCGACCAGCACGACGGGCAGCCTGCGCTGCGCGCAGCGATGCAGCGCCGTAATCAGTACCGCCAGCTGGGCTTCCTCCACGTACTGCAGTTCGTCGATGAACAGCGCGATCGCGCTGCCGGCTTGTTGGGCCGCTGCGCCCGCGGCTTCGAGCAGCGCCGCGAGGTCGTGCTCGAGATCGCCGCTGTCGGCGAGGCCAGGCTCGGGCTGCGCCTCCGGCAGCGTCAGCTCGATGTCGTCGTACTTCACGCGCAGCCCGGAGACGAAGCCCGCCAGCGCGCGCAGCGCACGCCGCGCGAGATCCTTCGCCGCCTCGGTCTGGCTGAGCCGTAACAGCGCGATGCGAAGTTCCGGCGCGAGCATGGCCGGCAGCGAGCGCCCTTCCGGCGCTTCGAGCTTGATCGTCTGCAGGCCGGAATCTTCCGCAGCGCCGCGCATCGCTTCGAGCAACACCGTCTTGCCCACGCCGCGCAGACCGACCATCAGCACGCTCTGCGCCGAGCTGCCGAGCCGGATCCGTTCCAGCGCAACGCGCACCTGTTCCCGCAACCCGTCCCGCCCCGCGAGTTCGGGCGGCGGTGTCCCCGCGCCAGGCGCGAAAGGGTTGTTGACCGGGTCCATGCCCGTGAAGTTATTCGGAGTTTAGTAAGTTTACAAGATCGAGATAAATCTCGAAAACTCGATATAAATCGCCTCGCGGGCGCTGCAGGAGGCCCGGCACCGCGTTCAGGCCAAGCTGAGAAGCCAACGCAACCCGGTCACGAGCGCGACGTACCCGGAGGCGATCGCAACGCTCGCGCCCACGCCGCGGGTGATCGCGGCTGAGCGCGAAGCTCGCGCGGGGCGGGCGTTCTCCGGCAAGCCGTCGCGTCGCGGCCCCGGTTTCCCCGCCCGCCGCCGCTCGGCGCAGATCGCCGCCCGCACCACCTTCACGCTGTTCGCGCAGTTCACGCCGTCGTAGCTCGCACTCGCCATCGCTCGCTCCTTTGTGGGGACCGAGGAGCAGCTTGCAGCGCGGATGTGTCAGCGGCGGTCACACCTCGGCAGCGCACGGGCGAGTTCGCTGGATCCGCGCGGGCGCAGCTGCAATTCGAGCGCGCCCCGCGCTCACGCCGCGCCGCGCTTGCACCGCTTTTTCTTGCCCGCGCCCAGCATGTGCGCGCGCAGCACCGCGTTGATGCGCGCGTTCGGTTTGGGCCCCTGGCGCTCGAACCAAGCGACCACGTCGATGTCGATGGGCACCACGCATTCGTCGCCCGGCTCCGGCTGCACGACGCGGGCGTTCTTGAAGAAGTCCGAGGGAAGATCGCGCAGCTCGGGCGGGGAGGTGCGCATGATGTCCTCCTCCGTCATCGCGTCCATCTTCGCGAAGTCTGCACGGCCTCGGCTGGGTCTCTCAAGCCTTCTCGCCTTCATAGTACGCCTGTCGCTCACTTCGATTGCTCCTTCGCGCCGAGATGATTCGCCGAACACTCTCGCCCCGGCTCCCGATCCTGTCGGTATAGACGACCGTCAAGGTACGCCCGTCGGCCACGCCTACGGCGGCGATTCGACGTTCGCCGTAGTCGCGGCGCGTATCGTGCCTTTCCAATGTGCGGCTCCGGAAGACGAGCGTCGCGAACTCGACCCCGGCTGCGCGCACTCGCGCGCGAAGAAAGAAAACCCGCAGTGCAACGACGGGCTCGACAACGACGCCGACACGCTGATCGACTTCCCCTTCGACACGAACTGCGCCACCGCCACCGGCACGAACGAAGCGCCGCCTCCTCCGCCAGGCGGCGGCGGCTGCGGCATCGGCCCCGAACTCGCCGCGCTCCTGCCACTGCTCGCGTGGGCACGCAGAAGGCGGCACGCGTCTTCTCGGTTCGAGTGAGGCTTAGCTCCGTTCGCGAATCAGCTCCGCGAGCTTGCGCAGCGCCGGCAACACGGCTCGGTCCTTCTCGCGGTTCGCGGCTTCCTTGGAGCGGATCACGTCGGCGAGGGCGGCCAGCACAACGCGGTTGCCGTGGATGTTGAGTTCCACCGCATTAGCCCGCAGGTCCGGGTAGCCGCGGGTTCCGGCGGGCTCGAAGCTGATTTCCATGTCGCCGTACTTCGTCACCAGATTCAGCATCGCGACGCCGCGCAAGAGCGCGGGCGAGCGGTCGAAGGCAAGGCCTTCGGGCACGGTGTGAGTTCGGATGCGCGCCTCGAGCTCGACCATCGCCGCGGCGAGACGCACGAGATTCTGGGCGTCACGGCTCGGTGTGATATCGGCGTCATTTGTCGTGTGGATCGCACCGTGGAGCATGGCCGCGAGGCCGCCGATCAATACGTAGTCGACGCGATGCTTGTCGAGCACCCCGAGAATCGCGTCCGGGTCGAACTGAGCCGAGTCAGCCACGCTTACGAGCGAGCGCTGCTCGCCCGGCCTGGATGAAGCGAACGATCCGAACGAGCTGTTCCATCCGCTGCTCGGGCGTGAGGCGGAGGTTTTGCTCGATCAGCGAGACGTCATGCGGGTCGAGCGGGGTGGAAGGCTTCGCTTCCGTAGGGCCGACCGACTCGCCGTGTGTGTCATTCGCCATGCGACCCAACCTAGCACCGCGCCTCGCGCGCTCGGCGCTTCACTTCCTCAAAAACCCCACCACCTCGCTCACCACTCGCTCGACCTGCGCAGCGCTCAGCTCGGGGAAGATCGGCAGCGCGAGGGTTTCCTGCGCGGCGGCCTCGGACTCAGGCAGATCCCCCACCTGATAACCGTGCTCGGCGAAGCACGGCTGCATGTGGAGCGGCTTCGGGTAGTAGATGCTGGTGCCGATGCCCTGCGCGCCTAAGTGCTCCTTCAGCGCATCGCGCTTCGCGGCGGGCACACGCACGACGTACTGGTTCCAGACGTGGCGCGCGGGCTTCGCGTGCTGCGCGGGGGTGCGCAGCGCGAGGCCACCTTCCGTGAGCGGGGTGCGCGAGTCCGCTGCGCCTTCGCTCGCGAACAGCGCGTCGTACTGGGAGGCGGCGCGGGCGCGACCATCGTTCCAGGTATCGAGGTGCGGCAGTTTCACGCGCAGCACGGCGGCCTGCAGCGTGTCGAGGCGCGAGTTCATCCCCACTTCGTCGTGGAAGTATTCCCGCGCGGCGCCGTGCGTGCGGAGCCTCCTCAAGTGCGCGGCTTGCTCGGCGTCGTCGCTGGTGAGGGCGCCGCCGTCTCCGTAACAACCGAGGTTCTTGGAAGGGTAGAAGCTGAAGCAGGCGAGTCCGTCGCTCCCCGTTCTCTGGCCGCGCGCACCGACAGCGCCAATCGCCTGCGCCGCATCGTGAACGACGTGCGCGCGCTTTGCCCGAGCCGCGTCCTCGACGCTCGGGTCGCAGGCCTGCCCAAACAAGTGCACGGGGATCACGGCGTTTACTCGCTTTCCGGCCAGCGCCCGCTCCAATGTGTCCGCCGTCATGCAGAAAGTCGCTGGGTCGATGTCCGTGAACACGATGCGCGCGCCGAGGCGTGCGATCGCGCTGGCGGTGGCGAAAAACGTGTAGGTCGGACACGCCACGGCGTCGCCCCGCTTCACACCCAACGCCAATAGCGCGAGTAGCAACGCATCGGAACCCGAAGCGCACGCGACGCCGTGCCGTGCCCCGCAATAATCGGCGAACTCGCGCTCGAACATGCCGACTTCGGGGCCGAGGATGAAGCGCTGCTCGGAGAGCACCTTGTTAATGGCGGCGGCGAGCTCGTGCTCGAGCGCCTCGTACTGGAGCTTCAGGTCGAGCTGCGGAATTTGCGCTGGCTGCATGGGTCTGCCCGTCCTCGTGGCCTTCGACTACTGGACGTAACCGAGCGCGCGCAGCTGCTCTAGCGCTTCTTCGTCGAGTTCTGCACTGGGCCGGCCAGGGATCCGGAAAACTGTCCGCGCTGCCGCCGCCCGCTCTCGCCAAACACGCTCTGCATCGTCTGCCGCGACAATCGCCGCTCCGGTATCGAGGAGGGGATGCTGCTCCTTGGGATCGGCGCTGAGGTCGAAGACGGTGCGCTGGCCCGAGGCCACGTTGCGAATCACCTTCCAATGCTCGTACACGACCGAAACCTGCGCGTCGAAGTAGAGCATGCCGGTGCTCACAGCGGCCGGGTTCTCGCCCGCAGTGCCAGGCGCTCGCCACAGGCGCACGAGCGACGGCGCGATCGCAGCGCCATCCGGTATCGGCAATCGCATCAGCTCCAGAATCGAGGCGGGGATTTGCTCGGTTGAGACTGGCGTCGGCACGACACCGCGCTCGCTCGCGCCGGGCAGCCGGATCGCGAGCGGCACGCGGATCGACTCGTCGTACAGGGCATGCCCATGCTGCGTCGCGCCATGATCCCAGAACTCCTCGCCGTGGTCGCTCGAGAGCACGATCACGCAGCGCTGGTCGAGGCCCGCGTCGCGGACGGCGGCGAGAAGACGCCCAATACTCGCGTCCACCCAGCGCAGCTCCCCGTCATATAGAGCGCGGATCCAGCGGCGTTCATCGGCACTCGGGATGAACAAGCCCGTTCGCACATCGTCGCCGCGTTTCCATTCCGCGCCGATCCGCGCGGGCGCGGGCCCAGGGGGCTGGTACTCCGCCGGCGGGTGGTAGTTCATGTGGGGATCGAGGTAGTGGATCCAGAAGAAGAACGACTCGTCGCGCAGCGCTTCGATTTGCGAGATGGCTCGCTCGGTGAGCAAGTCGGTCCGTCCGTCGAGCTGGTGCAAGCCGATGCGCCGCGAGAGTTCGGCGCCGAGCGAATCGCCGATTCGTTCGTGCGGAAAAAAGTCGTAGCGCTGGAAGCCCTGTCCGAAGCCGAACTCGGCGCCGACGTTGGTGTTGTCGCCGAGCGCAGAAGTCGCGAAGCCGGCCGTGGCGAAGCGCTCCGCGAGCGTCTCGACCTCGGGCGGCAGGACCGCCTCGATCTGCTCAACGCCGTGCGCCGGAACCGAGAGCCCGGTGTGCATCGACGCGAACGCTGGCCGCGTCCACGGCGCAGCGGAGCGCGCCTGGCTGAAGACGATGCTCTCGCCGAGCAGCGCGTCCAAGTTCGGATGCTCCGCCGCCGCCGGGTCGTACGCGCGGAGGGCATCTGCGCGGAGCGTGTCGATCGTCAATAAGATCGTGCAGTTCTTCGGCCCGCTGTCCGCGGGCATGCGGTCGAAGGCTCGCTCTTCCCGAGCGCCGAGGCCGAGGGCGGCCACCAGCGCAGCGGCGCTTACCGTTGGCACCAGCGAGCCGCGCCGAACGCGCGCGAAGCCAGCGCCAAAGATCACGCACGAGAGCGCCCAGCCGCCCGTCGCAGCTAGGCCGAGCGGCGAGCGCCAGGGGCCGATCGCATAAAGGTGGGCCCATGCGGTGAAGCCGGTTGCGAGCGCGATCCAGGGCGCCGCGTGAACGAGGCCTGCGCCAGCTTCAAAGCGGCCTCTCCGGAGCGCGAGCAGGTTCGACGCTCTCGCAGCAGCGATACCGCTCGCGAGTGCCGCGACGCTGACGCAGGCGGCCTCGATCGCGCCGCCCCCGATCCAGATCGGCACAAACGCGAATGCGACCACAGCTGCGACCGAAGCGCCGAATGCGCAGCCTTCCGCCGAGCCGCGGCGGCGCGCAACAATCGCAGCGCCGAACGCGCAGATGGCGGCGGTGGCCGCGGTCGATAACCAGAACGTCCAGAGCAACCACGGCACACTCACTAGGCCCTGCGGGCGCTCCAGCAGGCCGACAGTGAAGTTGAGCGCGCCGCTCGTGATCGAGACGGACAGCCATACCCCGAATGGGGAGAATCGCGCCGGGCCCATTCCGTCTGCTTGCTTGAAGCCCACGCAACATCTCCTTGTCGGTCGTCGATGGCGGCATGATTCGCGCGCGCGAGAGCTCAGTCCTTGCTGAGATTCGCGATTCGTCGATAGACCCGGATCGGCGGATTCACGGTGGGATAGTCGAGGGCGGGCGCCCCCGCGAAGGCGAACGGATCGGGTGTTTGAAACAATGCGACGCGGCGATAACCGAGTCCGCCTTGCTCGAGTGCCTGATACGAGGCCGGGGGGAGCACGCCGCTGTGGGGAAGCCCAAGGCTGGTGTGGTCCGGAATCACGATCACGAAACGAGGCGTGGCATCCGCCAACTCACGGGCGATGCGATCCGCGGCTGCTTGGTCGATTCTCGGCAGGTCGTACATGCCGCGGAACTCACCGAATCGGCGGCTCTCGACGCTCGCAGGAAGCGGCGGGAGGTTTTGGGAAGCGCCGAAGAATCCCACGCGATCGCCGGGCTGTAGGTGCGTCGCGAGCCACGCGCCAGCTTCGTATCTCGAATCTCGCAGCATCTCGAACGAGAGCGACGCCCCGCGCGCCAGCGCTAGCGCTAGCGCTAGCGCGACTGCCAGCGCTCCCACATGCGAGACCCAGCGTAAGCGGTGGCTCTCTGCCATCCAGAGAGCGCGCGCGCCGAACGGCGCCAGCAGCAGCGCCGTGACCAGCGTGTATCGGAGGTGCGGCCCGCGCGCGAGCAGGAACATGTACACGCCGTAGCCGAGTGCGGGCAATAACAAGTAGCGGTCGGCGCGCCAAGCGCGGCGCAGCGAAGAGGCCACGCCCACAAGGACCAAACCGAGCCCGAGCGGGTTCAGACAGTCGATCAGTAGTGAGAACTCGATGCGTGCAAGGGCGGCATGTCCGGCGAGCGTGTAGGGGAAGCCCGGCGTCGCGCCGACACCGCCCTGCGCGTGAATGATCACGCGCTCCGAGAGTTCGCGGATGTGCGCGAAGTAGCGGCCCGGATCGAGGAACAAGCCGCTGCCGAGCCCGAATGTCACGAAGCCCACTGCAAGCCCGCAGCCCGCTGCGCGCCAGAATGCGCCCGCGCTGGGGAGCGCGCGTGCCGCCGGCGGACGCTGTGCATTCAGCAGCAGCCCGAGAGCCATCCCGAGCAGCAAGCCGAGCGCCGACTCTTTGGTGGCGAGCGCGCAGCCTGCCCAGAGCCCGAGCCAGGCAGCTCGCCGGGGAGTCGTCCCGTCGGCGATGCAGCGCGCGTAACAGGCCAGTGCCAGGCTCGCGAAGGCGAGCAGCGCGATGTCTACGTTGCCGGTTCGCGCATAATAAAACATCGGAAACACGGTCATCGCGAGAAGGGCCGCGATCAGCGCCGATTTCGCGCCCCAGGCGCAGCGCGCGGCCTCGTGGAGGCCGAGCACGCACACCACGCCCAGCAGGACCGAGAGGAAGTGCGAGATCCAAGTCAACACCCGCAGGCTGCGCGCGGGATCTGCAAGGCCGTACGGGTATTCGGGCTGCGGCGCGCGAAGATCGCCGCTGAGCCACAGCGCGCCCAGATACGGCGTGTAGCTCGCGCCGACAAGGAGCGGATGCAGCATCGCGTAGCCGACGTTCTGTCCTTCGCGCGGCGCCACAAGCGCGTGGAGCTGTGCAAGCGAGCCGAGCGGGGTCTCGTCGTCCACGCCCCAAGCATGGGTTCGATCCGCGCGGGTTGCGTGTGGTGCACCCCACCAGAAGGCGGGCGCGTAAAGCAAGAAGGCGAGGAGGGCGACGACTACGCGGCCGTTCGCCGGCCATGCAGTGGCGCTCATGGCGCTGGCGGGCGTCGCGTCGGTTTCGGAAGGGCCGCCCGCATCGCCTCGAACCAGCTGATTGCCGGCACACCGAGCATCCTCGCGCCCGGCGCGACGTTCGTGAAAACGGCGGAGCAGGCCCCCACTACCGCGCCGTCGCCCAGCGTCACGCCCGCTTTCACAAAACAATTCGAGGCGACCCACACATCGTTCCCCAGCACCACAGGTTTCACGCGATGCGAGGCCGGGTCCGTGTAGGCCTGCGTTCGTGACATCGTGCTGTGCTCGCGCGAGAGGATCACCGTGTTCGCGCCGATCGAGCAGTTGTCGCCGATCGTGACGCCGCCGTACGCCTCGATCAGCACGTTGCGTGTTGTCGTGAAGCCGCTGCCGATCGAGAGGTTGTAGCTGTGCGAGAGCGTGCAGCCGGGCCCGATCCAACAGAATCCGGCCAGGCGCTTGGTGGTCGCCTTGAGAAACAGGTAGCGGAGAAAGACGCCCTCGAAGCCTGGCAGCCCCCTAATCAGCCACCACAGATACTCCTCTGCGAAGCGGATGATCAGCTGTTTTGGCCGGTACGAAGAGAGCAGATGCCGCGCGTTCGGCAGCATCCAATGGCCGCGCGCCTCGCTCATGCGCCCTTCGCGACGAGGGTCTGCACGATCTGCGGGATCGACAGCATCGCCATGATCTCCTCGTCCGTGAAGCGCAGCCCGAATTCTTCCTCGAGCGCGAGCACGAGGTTCATGTGGCTGAGCGAGTCCCAGGCTTCGAGCGTGTCGGGCGACACCTCGTCGTTCAGCGCGGCTCGCTCGACGTCCATGATGTCCATCATGGCCTGCACGACTCGCCCACGAACATCCGCGTCACTCATTGAGAGTCTCCACTGGGAACGGTCCCACGATCGCCTTGAACCAGTCGGGCCGCGAGCCTGAATCGGACAGCCGGCGCCGGTACACGACCTCGGCCGCTTCGCGTTTCACGACTTGGAAGCCGACACTGCTCCAGAACTCCGCGACCAGCCCGTTCTTTGCGCTGCGCAGATAGTGGCCTTCGATCTCGCTGCAGTGACGCCGCGCGGCGAGAGCGACGCAGCTTTCGGCGAGCACTTGCTCGACCCCGCGGCCGAGAACACGGCAGGACATCAGCAGCGTGTCGACGATCGCGAGCGGACCCTGGCAGCGAAGGATGGCCGCACCGACCAGCCCCGCGTCACCGAAGCGGTCGCTTACGCGGATCGTGAGCACGTCGGAGTCCGGGCTCTCGACGAATGTGCGGATGTCGTCTTCCGAGTAACGGCGCGTCGTCAGGTTGAACTGATTGGTGCGCTGCGTCAGCTGAGCGACGCGGGCGATCTCGCCCGGCCCCGCGAGCGCCAGTTCGGCGACCATCTCGAGCGAGCGCAGGTAGGCCGTAAGGTCTGGAATTTCGTCGTGCGCCCGGCGGCGGTCCGCCTCGGCCCGATACATCGCACTGCGAGTGCGGTCTTCCTCGGAGATCGAGAGCGTGTCGAACCACCCGCCCGCCAAGAGCAGGTTGCGGTACTCGACGGCGCGATCCGCGGGCAAGTGAACCGCCTCGACCATCGGCAGCGCGCTGCGCACGCGCTCGACCTCGAACTCGCTGTCGTCGAGGAAGACCAGGCTGTCGAGGCCGATGTTCAGCTCCGCCGCGATCTCGCGGAGGTTCTCTGCCTTGTCCCGCCAGTTGATGCGGCTCGCCGCGATGTCGCGTTCTTGCAACAGCATGCCGGGGTGATCGCGGAACACGCGCCAGACGGTCTCTGGCTCGTTCTTGCTGCACAGCGCGAGGATCACGCCACGCGCCGCGAGATTCTTCACTTCCTGCTGGAACTCGCGAAACGCCGAGCCGGGATGCTCCGTACCGAGCGCGAGGCCCGCGAACTCCTCCTCGCCGGCAATTCCGCCCCACAGCACGTTGTCGCAATCGAGCACGAGGCACTTCCGCGCGCGCCCGCGCGTTGCCACCCAATAACGAGTGACGGTGTCGGCGACTTCGCGCAGCGCATCGCGCGCATACGGCGCGCGCCCGATGTGCCAGTAGCGCGGGTCGTAGAAGCGTTCGACGCCGAGCCGCGCGAGCACCTGCGAGAGGTCGAGGAAGTAGGCGTTACCGAGAGCTGCGAGGGCCTCGCGCATACCGTCGTTGAGCGCGCGCACCACCGCTTGCTGCCCAAAGCCGGCGGCTTCGCCGTCGGCGATACCGAGGGCCGGCAGCGGGGGCGTTTCGAAGCCGACACAGAGCAGCGTCGCCTGCGTCTGCCGGCGCGCTCCGGCGAGCAGCACACGCAGCTCGCCGAGGGTGCGCTCGAGTTCTGACTGCACGTCCGCGCGAGAGAGCGTTGGGAATTCGCGAGCGAGGCGGGGAGACGCCGTGTCGAAATGCAGCCAGACCAGCGCGAGGTCGCTGCGCGAGAGCACCTTTTCGCGGCCGTCCAGAGCCTCCTGGAACGCTCCGGCGAAACTCGAGAAGTGGACTTCGGCTCGGAAGCCGGCGCGCATCGCCGAGTAGCGGAGATAGGGCTCGATCGGTTCGAGTGTGGCGTTGCGCAGGACGCCCACGGACAGCAGCGGCAGCGACGCCAGCTCGGCGCTCCGCAATAACCGCTGGATCTCGGCGAAGGACGGCATGCTCGGCTCGGCTTCTCAGCGCACTATGAACGCGGCGACTTTGGGGACGATCTCGCCGGCTGCGCCGACGTAGGCTGGATTCTCCTGCAACTCCAGCACCTCGAAGCCTGCGTGCTCGAGCTGCGCGACGACGTCGTCGGGGCTCCAGTAGAGGAAGATGTGATCCGCCTCGGGCGCCGTGATGGCGGCCGCGACGAACCCGACGCCGCCCGGCAGCAGCAAGCGGCGCAGCCGCTCGAGGAAGCGCTGCGGGTCGGAGAGATGCTCGAGCACCTCGATGGTCTGGACGCAAGCGCGCGGCTCGAGCTCGACGCTTGTTATGTCCGTGCTCGCCGACTCGAAACGGCTCGCACAATTCCAGGCGCGCACGTGCTCGAGCGTGAACTCGCGCGAGGACGGGCTGATGTCGAGCCCGCTGCCCGAAGAGCCCGGCGCCCCGTTCAGCAGCTGGACGGAGTAGAAGCCCGTGCCGGTTCCGACATCGTAGAAACGGCGATCCGCGAGCTTGGCCACGCGCGGCAGAAAGCGTTCGCGATAGAACGTGAGCTGGCGATAGTGGTGACGCCAGAGAAACTGCGAAACGAGAATCCCAGGCAGGTACAGCGTCTTCATGTACTCGGGGTTCAGGTAGACCCGCGCGCACGCCTCCTCGTAGCTCTGCTCTTCGTATCGCTTCGTGCGGTTGAAGCGGCGCTGCAGACGCATTGCATCGATGGAGAACCCGGAGTAACCGCGGATCGCACCCTCGAGCGCTCGTGGGTCGGTTCCGAGCAGCCGCGACAGATGCTCGTCGAAATCCGCGATCCACGCGGGTCCGAACTCAGCCTCGACATCCAAGAACGTCTTCTTGAAGATCGGTGCTCGCTCGAAGAACAGCTCGCGAAACGGCCCGTAGGCGCCGCGCTCCATCTCGACCTCTTATTTTGGGTAAACGCAGGTCGCTTTGCCGCTGACGCAGCGTGCGCCAGCGCGGTTGTCGACCGTCATGTCGAGCTGAACGCTGCGCAATGGAGCGAGCACGCGCTTTACCTCGACGCCGAACTCGACCGTCTCGCCCACATACACCGGCGCGTGGAACTGAAAGCTCACGGAGCCAATCACCGCGCGCGCTCCCGGCAACTCGGTTCCCAGAATCTTGGAGAAGAACGAGGAGACCAGGAGGCCGTGCACGATGCGCCCGCTGTATCCCCACTGATCTGGCAGACCACCATCGACGTGAACTCCGGTGAAGTCGCCCGTGAGCGCGCTGAAGGCATCGACGCGATCCGTCGTGAGCTCGACGGACTCCCCGTAGCAGTCGCCCACATGGATTTCGTCCAGAGCCTTTCCCGGCACGCCGCTCCCCTCGACTTTCACTCGCGCTCCCCGTTACTCGCTCGGGGCTGCCGCCTCAGCGATCTGCTGCTGCAGATTCCCGCGGAGATACACAAAAAATCCGCAGACCCATATCGGCACGCACCCTAGGCGCCATAAGACGAGCAATAGGGCTGCCCCTTGCAGTCCGCTCCAGCGGAAGAGCTGCTCGAACGCTGCTTCTCCGACGCCGAGGCCTGCTGGCGTGATGGGCAGCGCGTTCGCAAAGAAGCCGAGTGCTGCGAGCGCAGCGGCCAAGACATGCTGCGTCGAGCCGAGCAATTCGGCGGCGGCGTGGGAGAACGCAGCGAGCACGCTGGCTTGACCGAGCGCGGCGATCGCGAACATCCCGAGCAGCAGACGGCGGTGACGCCGAAAGTGGGAGAGGGCGGTCAAGATCCGCACGAGCCAACCGACACGCAGCACGCGCAGCGCCGCCAATCTCTCGGCGGAGAACACCAGGAGAAGCCCGCCCACGACGAGACCCACGCCCATCGCTGCGCCAATTGCCAGCGCGCTCCCGGCGCTGCCAGTGAATGCGGCGCGCGGCAGACAGGCCGCTAGCCCGCTGACGAGCACGAACAGTGCGGTCATCGCGACGGCGCGATCGAGCAGGACTAGCGTGCCGATCTCGACCAGCTGCTTGCGGTGATCGCGGCCCAAGTAATAAAGCTTGATGACATCGCCACCCGTCCCACCTGGCACCGCCACACTGAAGAAGGCACTCACGAGTACGATGCGGATCGCCCGTTCGAACGACAGCGCAATGCCTTCCACGCGCACCACGAGACGCAGCCGCGCGGCTTCGACGAGTACGCCGAAGGGCCCGAGCGCGGCGAACACGCAGAGTGGAAGCCAGGCATCCGCGAGCATCTTCGGAGAGAACGGGACGCGCGAGAGCACCCAGGCGGCGATGCCGACACCGATCGCCGTGCGACCGAACGCACCCCAGCGAGCGCGTCGTCGATTGTCCTCTGCCATCGCGGCGCGCAGGGTATCGGCACGCTCGGCGGCGGGCCACGCGCGCGTCCGGCGAAGTTCGTGAGCGGGGCGCAAACCGCGCTGCGCGTCAGCGCGCTCACTGCCAGCGATGCGCAGCGTTGGGGCGAATACATCGCTGGCCACGCGGACGCGACGCTTTACCACACGCTCGCGTGGCGCGATTTCGTGGCCGATGTGTTCGGGCACCACGCGGTCTACCTAATTGCTGAGCGCGAGGGCCGCGTGTGCGGCGTGTTGGCTGGCTTCGTCGTCCGGCTGCCCGTACTCGGTGCCAAGCTGATCTCGCTGCCCTACGACATTGGCTCCGGAGGCGCGCTGGCCGACGACGACGAGACCGAGCGCGCGTTAGTCGTGGCGGTCTGCGAGGCCGGCCGGGCGGAGCGCGTGAAGTACGTCGAGTTGCGTTACGCGGATGCGCGTCCTGCGCTCGCCCAGTTAGGCCTGCTCGAGAGTCGCCCTGTCTATTTGTCGGACATCGCGATCGGGAGCCGCGGGACAACTTGGGCGCGCATCAAGAAGGACCAGAAGGGCTCGATGCGCACAGCACGCCAGCGCGGCGTCAGCGTTCGCGAGGCGCGCGGGAGCGAGGACTACGCTGCGTTCTACGGCGTCTACCTGACGGCCTTCCGCGATTTCGGAACTCCTCCTTACGGCCCCAACTACTTCCCTGAACTGTTTCAGCGCTTCCACGCGAGCCACGCGGTTCGCTTGCTGGTGGCCGAGGCCGAGGGGCGCGTGGTCGGCGGCCTCCTGCTCTTCTGCTTCGGGGGGGCATGGGTTAACAAGTTCACGGCTTGCCTCCCCGAGGCGGCGCCGCTGCGCGCGCCCGCCGCCCTCTACGGCGCTGCGCTCGAGTTGGCGATCGAGACCGGCATAAGGCGTTTCTCGATGGGGAGTTCGGCTCCCCACCAGAAAGGGCTGATCGAGTTCAAGGAGCGCTGGGGCGCGACGAGCCGGCCTGCCGTCGCCTACAGCGCGGCGGTGAAGGGCGCGCCGCCCGACCTCGCGCGCTACTTCAACGAATCGGGTCTGGCGCAGCGGGCCTGGCGCCAGCTGCCGTTATTCGCGACACGCACGTTAGGTGGGCCGCTGAACCGCTGGTTCTGTTAGTTCGAAAACGTGATGCGCCGCCGCGAAATCGCCGTCGCGCGAACTCGGCGCGAGGCAGCCATTCATCGCGCGCCCATTGGTTGCCGCGGCTGCGCGCCTAAAGTCTATTGGGGACCCGCGCTGCCTGACCGATGGGAGTCGAGGTCGAACTGGGTCGTCTGCGCGCGCGACCGCCGGGGAGCATGGATGAAGGCCGTTGTGCAGGACATGAAATCGGGAGGCCTCTCGGTGGGCGAGGTTCCGCCCCCGGCGCTGCGCTCGGACGGCGTGCTCGTGCGCGTTCGGCGCTCGCTCATCAGTCTCGGGACGGATCGCGCCGTGATCGCGCTCGCCAAGAAGACGCCGCTCGGCAAGGCGCAGGATCGCCCCGATCTGGCGCGCAAGGTGATCAACAAGGCGATGCAGGAGGGCTGGTGGTCGACTTATCAGGTCGTGCGCAACCTCCTCGCTTCGCCGATCCCGCTCGGGTACTCATGCGCGGGCGAGGTGGTGGCGGTCGGCGCGAAGGCCAGCGAGTTCAAGGTCGGCGATCTGGTGGCATGCGCGGGACTGAACTTCGCGAATCACGCCGAGATCGATTACATCCCGCGCAATCTCGCGGTGAAGATGCCGGCCGGTTTGTCGTTCGAGTCCGCGAGCTTCGTTGCGCTCGGCGCAATCGCGATGCAGGGCACGCGCCTCGCCGAAGTGAATCTCGGCGAGCGCGTCGTCGTGTTAGGGCTCGGGCTGGTAGGCCAGATCTGCGCGCAGCTCGTGCGCTGCGCGGGCGCCACCGTGATCGCGATGGATCCAGATGTCGGCAAACACGAGCTCGCGCGCCAGCTTGGTACGCATCACGTCGTTGCCAGCCACGAAGCGTTGATGCAGACCGTCCGCGAGCTCACCGATGGTGTGGGCGCGGATTCGATCTTGGTGTGCGCGGCCAGCAAGTCGAGCGCGATTCTGCGCGACGCCGCGGAGGCCGCCCGTCTCAAAGGCCGGGTCGTGGTCGTGGGCGACGTGGGCATGGAACTCGAGCGCCGCCCCTTTTTCGAGAAGGAGATCGAGCTCGTCGTCTCGCGCTCCTACGGGCCAGGCCGTTACGACCCGAGTTACGAGGAGCGCGGCATCGACTACCCGCCGGCCTACGTGCGCTGGACAGAGCGCCGTAACATGCTCTCGTTCCTGGAGCTGGTCGCGCGCGGCGACGTGGCGGTCGAGCCGCTGATTACGCACTCCTTCCCGATCGAGCAGGCTGCCGCCGCATACGACATCGTGACCGGGAAGAGCAAGGTGCCGGCGATCGCGATCGCGCTCACTTACGAAGGGCCGCTCGAGAAGCCCAGCCAAGTCGTGCTGAAGGCGCCCGCCGCGGCGAGTCGCGCCAACGAACGCGTGCGGCTGGGCGTGATTGGCGCCGGGCAGTTCGCGCAGGGTGTTTTGCTGCCCGCCTTCAAGCGCCAAGGCGTTGCGTTTCAGTCATTTTGCACGGCCTCCGGCTTCACCAGCCGGAGCGTCGCCGAGCGTTACGACGCAACCTCTTGTACGAGCGACCCGCGCGAGGTGATTCACGATCCTGCGGTCGACGCGGTGGTGATCGCCACCCGCCACGACCAGCACGCGCCACTCGTGCTCGAGGCCCTGCGCGCCGGTAAGGCGGTGTTCACAGAAAAGCCGCTCTGCATCAAACCGGAGGAACTCGCGGAGCTTTGCGCCTTTGCCGCAGAGCACGGCCCGCCGCGCCTCGCCGTCGGCTTCAATCGCCGGTTTTCTCCGCTCGCTCGTGACGCGCGCGAGTTCTTCGCGAACCGCGCGGAGCCGCTCTCGATCGCCTACCGGGTGAACGCGGGCACCTTCCCGCCGGAGAGCTGGGTGTTCGACCCGCAGGTGGGCGGGGGCCGCTTGATCGGCGAAGCCTGTCACTTCGTCGACATGATCTGCTTCCTCGCTGGCTCGCTGCCGAATCGCATCTTCGCCGAGCGCATCGCGTCGCCCGGTGAAGGCGCGCCGAACCGCGACAGCGTCCTCATGAGTTTGCGGCTCGCAGACGGATCGGTGGGCACGCTGCACTACCTCGCGAACGGAGACCCCTCGTTGGCCAAGGAGTACGTCGAGGTCTTCGGCGCACAGCGGGCCGCGCTGCTCGACAACTACCGCTCGCTCTCGTTGTTCTCAGGGAATCGAAAACGAAAGCGCCGTCTGTTGAACCAGCAAAAAGGCTTCGCGGAGGAGACCGCCGCGTTCGTTTCCGCGGTACGCAGCGGCGGCCCCATGCCCATCCCCTTCGAGCAGTTGGTCGCCGTCACGCAGGCGGCCTTCCTTGCTCTCGAGAGCCTCTCGACGGGCGTGCCGGTCGAGTACCGGGATCCCCTCTAGCCGTGTGCGGGATCGCCGGGTACGTGGGGATTCGCGACGAGACGCTGCTCGCGGAGATGGCGACCGCGCTCGCGCACCGCGGCCCGGATGACGCGGGCTACCTGCGCGACGGAGACGTCGGCCTCGCGCACCGCCGGCTCTCGATCATCGACCTGGCGGGCGGCCATCAACCGCTCTTCAACGAGGACGAGAGCGTCGCGGTGATCGCGAACGCCGAGATATACAACTACCGCGAGCTCGCGGTGGAGCTGCGCGCACGCGGCCATCGCCTGCGCACCAACAGCGATTGCGAGATGATCGTCCACCTCTACGAAGAGCTGGGCCCGCGCTGTGTCGAGCGGCTGATCGGCATGTTCGCGTTCGCGCTCTGGGACAAGCGTGCGCGCAAGCTGCTGATCGCGCGTGATCGGCTGGGGGTGAAGCCGCTTTATTATGCCGCGTTGCCCGGCGCGTTCCTGTTCGCGTCCGAGGCGAAGGCGCTGCTGCGCTATCGCGGGCTCGACGCGACGGTCGACCCGCATGGGATCGTCGACTACCTCGCGCTGCGCTACTCGCCAGGCCCAGGCGGGATGTTCCGCGATGTCCAGAAGCTGCCGGCTGGCTGCATCGCCGAGATCGACGCGCGCGGCGAGGCGAAGGTCACGCGTTATTGGGAGCCGCCGCTGGTAGCCGGGCCGCACCGCGGCAGCGAAGACGACTGGCTCGAGGGCTTCGCCGAGCGCTTCGAGCGCTCGATCCAGCGCCGCCTGATCGCGGACGTTCCGCTCGGCGCATATCTCTCAGGCGGCGTCGATTCGAGCGTGATCGTGGCAGCGATGGCGAAGGGCGGGGCCGCGCCGGTGCGCACGTTCACGGTCGGCTTCGGCTTCGAGCACGACGAACTCTCGCAGGCCGCGTTCACGGCCAAGGAATTAGGCTGCGCTCACACGGAGATCGAGTCACGAGCCGCAGACGTCGCGCTGCTCCCCGAGATCGTCTGGCATCTCGATGAGCCGATCGGCGACGCCATCGTGGTGCCGATGTACCAGCTTGCGCGCGAGGCCAAGAAGCAGGTCAGCGTGATCCTCTCCGGGGAAGGAGCTGACGAGACGCTCGGCGGTTACCTGTTCCAGAAGGCGCTGCTCTATGGCGATCGCCTGGCGCGCGTCGTGCCGGAACCGCTGCGCCGCGGCGCACTCATGCCGTTGTTACGCGCGACGCCCGCTGCGGCGATCAACCTCGCGTTCAGCTACCCGGCCGCGCTCGGCGAGCGCGGTAAGCAGCGCGCCGTCGATTTCCTCGCGCTGCTCGGATCGGATCATCTACCCGCCGCATATCGGCACCTCATCTCGCTGTTCGACGCGCGCGACATGTCCAGTTTGCTGACGGCCGAGTTCCGCGCGCGCCTCGCGGAGACGCCGGCGCCGCTCCGCGCTGCGCCGCGCGGTGGCCCCGAGGTTCCGTTCTTGAACCGCGCGATCGATCTGCAGTTCGAGCATTGGCTGCCCGACGACATCTTGACCAAACAAGACAAAGTCTCGATGGCGCACGCGCTCGAGGTGCGGGTGCCGTTTCTCGATCACGAGCTCGTCGAGTACGCGCTCTCGATCCCGCCCAGCCTGAAGATCCGCCGCTTCGCGTCCAAGTGGCTGTTGCGGCGCTACGCGGAGCGGCTGTTGCCCAAGCGCGTGACCTCGCGCCGCAAGATGCCGTTCTACGTACCCGTCGAGAAGTACCTCGAAGAGCCGAGTTTCCGCGAGTTGGTGGGCGACACGCTCACGGAGCGGGCGCTGCGTGAACGCGGCATCTTCCGACCCGAAGCCGTGGAAAAACTGCGCGCCTCGGTCGCGAGCGGCGAGTTTCTCTACTCGAAGCAGCTCCTCAGCATCGTGATTCTCGAGCTGTGGTTCCGCGCGATGGTTGATCGAAGAGGTGTGCGATGAGCGAACAGATCGAAGTCAGCGTGGTCACGCCGTTCTTCAACGAGCGGGGCGTCGTGGAGCACGCGATTCGCGCGTTCGCCGCGTCTCTCGCGACGCTCGGCAAGCGCTGGGAGTTGTTGGTGGTGAACGACGGCTCGACCGACGGCTCCGCGGAGATCGCGGCTCGCGTGATTGCCGAGCTGGGGCCGAACGCGCGTCTGCTCGGTTATCCGCGCAATCGCGGACGCGGCTTCGCGCTGCGCACGGGCATCGCCGCCGCGCGCGGCGACATAATCGTTACGACGGAGATCGATCTCTCCTGGGGCGAGCACATCGCGCACGCCCTGGTGGCGGCGATGGACGCCGATCCCAAGGCTGACATCGTGGTTGCGAGCCCGCATCTGCCGGGCGGTGGTTACAAGAACGTGCCGTGGGACCGCGTCTTCTACTCGACCTGGGGCAACCGCGTGATCCGCACCGGTGTCTCGAACGCCGTCACGATGAATACCGGCATGACGCGCGCGTACCGGCGCGCAGCCATCCAGTCGCTGCCGCTCTTCGAGGACGAGAAGGAGTTCCATCTCGAGGTGATTCTGAAGTCGACCAGCTTCGGCTTCCGCATCACGGAAATCCCCGCGATTCTCGAGTGGAAGGACTACAAGCACGCGGACACACGTGTGGTTCGCAAGAGTTCATCGAAAGTAAACCGGTTGATCGTCACGCACGGCTTGTTCAGCCTGTTCGCGAACCCGGTTCATTACGTGCTCCCGGCCAGCATGGTCGTGCTCGCGTTGGGCTTCGCCTGTCTGGGCGCGGCAGCCGTTGCGAAGCTGGTCGGGGCGGTGTCCGCATATCTGGCGATTTTCGGCGTCGGCTGGCTCACGCTCGGCATCATCCTGTTCGTGCTGGCGGTTGTCGCGCGCCAAGGCAACATGGTCCAGCACGAACTGTGGAGTCTGCAGCGAATCTTGTTAGGAATGGACCCGGCGCACCGGCCGCGCCTCGACGCAGCGCGGGAAGAGAGCCGAGCGACGGAATGAGTGCTGCGCGCCCTCGAGCCGTCGTTCATCTCGATTGCGACGGAATCGCGGATATTTTCCGCGTGCACGGCTGGAGCCGCGCCGCGGATGACGACGCGCTGTTCGATCGCGGTCTTCCGCGGGCACTGGATTTCTTCGAGGCCGAGAGCGTACGCGCGACGCTGTTCGTGATCGCCGGCGCGCTCGACGTGCCGGCGCGCCGCGCGCGGCTGCGGGAGGCCGTGGCGCGCGGCCACGAGGTGGCCAGCCACTCGCTCACGCATCGCTCGCTGCCCGCACTCGCTTCGAAAGAGAAGCGTCGTGAGATCGTGGAGAGTCGAGCGCGAATTTCGGATGCGTTGGGCGTCCCGGTGCAGGGCTTCCGAGCGCCCAACTTCGCGCTCGACCGCGAGAGCTTCGACCTGATCGGGGAGGCAGGCTACGCGTACGACTCGTCGCGGCAGGCGGGACGTGACGATGTTCTGGGTAGCGTAGCCGAAGGGCCTCATCTCTTGTTAGGGGGAGGACTGCTCGAGCTGCCGCTGCCGCGCCTCGGGCTGCTGCCGCTCCCGTTTCACCCGAGCTACAGCCTGGTGCTCGGCGCCCGACACTTCCGCGCGGGCCTCGCACGCGCAGTGCACAGCGCTGCGCCGCTCGTCATGTTGTTCCACCTGACCGATCTCGCGGATCCCCTCACGGCGCAGGATCTGCCGACGCTGCGTGCGCGGTTCTTCACGCTCTCCTTTCTCTCGCGCGCGCAGAAGCAGCGGCGTTGCGCACGCATGCTGGCCGCACTGCGCGAGAACTTCGAGCTGACCGACACCGCGACGCTGCTCGCGAACCAAGCTGTGTACGCGTGAATCCGAGCGCGGCGGCTCTCTACGCAGAGCGGATCCTCGCCCAGCTCCCGCGCGTGCTCGGCCAGATCGACCGCGAGCCGCTCTCGCCCACGGCGGGCTGCGCGGACCGTACTTATTGGGCGTGGAAGTTCGTCGACTTCCCGGCACCTCGCTTCCAGGAAGCGGTGTGCGCGCTCGCCTACGCCTGGGCGACGCCGCTGCCCGGCAGCCCGTACCACCGCGATGCCAATCTGCTCGAGTGGATCGAACGTGCGCTGACCTGGTGGTCGAGCCGTCAGCACTCGGACGGGAGCTTCGACGAGGCCTATCCATTCGAGCGCTCGCTCGCCGCGACGAGCTTCACCACGTTCTATGTCAGCGAGGCGTTGCTGCTGCTCGGCGACGCGCTTTCGCCTGCGACTCGCGCGCGCGCGGAGCGCAGTATCGCCGCAGCCGGACGCTGGCTCGCGCGGAACGACGAGACGCACGGCTTTCTCTCCAACCATCTCGCGGCCGCGCTCGCCGCTTGTTGGCACGCTCATCGCCTCACCGGCGAGCGCGCGCTCGAGCAACGCGCGCACCACTTTCGGGACAAAATCTTGCGCGAGCAATCGCGCGAGGGGTGGTACCGCGAATACGAAGGCGCCGACCCGGGTTATCAGACGCACGGCAGCTTCTACCTCGCGCGCTACGCGGAGTTGTCTCAGGACGGGGCGCTTGCGGGTTCACTCGAACGGTCGTTCTTGTTCCTCGCGCATTTCGTGCACCCCGACGGCAGCCTCGGCGGGGAATACGCGAGCCGAAACACGCAGACCTATTATCCAGCGGCCTTCGAGATGTCGGCGCACAGTTCCCACACGGCCGCTTGGATCGCCGAGACGATGCGCGCCTCGGTGATCGACGGCTCCGCGGCAGGCGTCAGCGCTGTCGATGCGTGGAACCAATACCCACTCCTCAACAACCTCGTGTTCGCACATCGAGCCGTGAGCGATCCTGCTCGGCTGGAACTCATCGCGCGCGAGCCCGACCCAGAGCGGTCGTTCACACACTTCTCGGAAGCAGGGCTCGCATGCGTACGCCGCCGCCGCTACGAGGCGGTCGTCGCCACAAAAAAAGGCGGAGTCATCAAGGTTTGGGATCGCGAAACGGGGCTACTCGCGTACAGCGACAGCGGCTGGGTCGGCCGGAGCGCGGGCGGCTCGCTAGTTGCGACACAATCGTTCGACCCTTCGCGGAAGATCCGCGTCGAACCCGGCGCCATTGAGCTGGAGGGCGACGCAGTGTGCGTGTCCCGCCCGACGTTCACGCCGCTCACGTTCCTCGGCTTTCGTAGCTTCAGCCTGACAATTGGGCGTTTCCCGGCGGCGGCGCGCTGGATCAAGGCCCTGCTCGTTCACCTGCTCGTGTACCGGAAGCGCAGCGGCGGTTTCTCGCTCGCGCGTCGCATCGAGTTCGGGGAGAACGCGGTCCGCGTGGTCGATCGACTGCGTGGTGAGGCGCGCCTCTCCGAGCTGTTACGCGCCGCCCGTTTCGCGACGATCCACATGGGCTCGTCGCGCTACTTCGTGCCGAACGAGTTGCGCGGCGGGCGCAGCGAGGCGGCTGCGGAGGATCGCGCTGATCCCAGCGACCTAGCGACCGGCGTGTTGCGCGAACGATCGATCCGCTTCGAATAGCGAGCGGCGACTCGCTGTGAGGCGAACTCGAACGCCCCGCGTCTTGGACGCACGGCCCGCCGCCCGGAAGGCTCGGACGAGCCAGGAAGAGAGCGCGCCGCTGCGGAGCCCTTCTGCCAGTCCGGCCAGTCGTTCCTCCAACGGGTTGCAAACAGCGTCGTCCGAGCAGTGGTTCAGCGAGGAGTAAAGCCGCTCGCGCCGCAACAACGCGCCGATCTCACGCGGCTTCCGGCAACGCTCAGCTTCGCGAATAATTTTCTGGCGCCGGCGAGACTTCGCCGACAGCTCCTTGACGCGTCCATCAGTGCCCTAACGCGCGATCTGAAGCACGAGCGCAGGCGTCGCCGTAACCATCAGCTAGAGCATGGGATCTCGCAGCGGCCGGTGCGCAGCGCCTCGCTATTGGGGAGCGAAGTCAACGCGCGAGCGCCGGGTTCGCAGCGCACGCCCAGCGGCACTTCGCCGCGCGGCAGGTCGCGTGGAGGAGAGGCGCGAGCGCCGCGCGGCGATCACGTTGCCACTCGCAGTCGCGCAGTTGCGCCGCCAGCTCGCACACTGCGCGGTGTAGGATGCGCGCGCCGTGGAGGTTGCTCATGTCGCAGTTGTCGTTTCGTGCATTCCGCTTCGCCTTGCTCGGGGCCGCTTTCTTCCTGATGACTGGCGCGCCGTCGTGCGGCCCGCGCCCGATCGTGCTCGCCGCGCCTGCGGACGGGCAGCTCTCGCTTGCGGGTAGCTCGGTGGCCTTCGCGTTCGCGATGCCCGAGGGCGCGGGGCTCGCGAACCTCACGCTCACGCTCGATGGCGCGCCGGTCGCGCCGCCGGATCTCGCGCTCGCGAACGGCAGCGCGACGGGCACGCTCGCCGGCCTCGCGCCGGGCTGGCACGAGCTCGTCGCCGATGTCGCGGCTGGCGGCGCGCAGTTCTCCGGGCGCAGCACGTTCGAGCTCGCCGCCCTCACGAACCCCGACGAGTGCGATGTGCTCAATAACATCTCGTGCCTGCTGCCGTTCCCGTCGTCGCGCTTCCTGGTCCCGGCGAACACGCGCACCGGCTTGCGCGTCGAGCTGCCCCCTGCGCAATTCCTCCCGCAGTTCGGCGGCACCAGCGCCGACTCGGCACAATACGCGCGGAACGACGGCTTCAGCCCGACCGCGCAGGTGTTGATGCACTTCCCCGGCGGCGTCGACGTGGCGCAGTCGAACGCCTCGCGCATCGATCCCGTGACGCGCACTTATGGCGCGCGCGGCCTCGACGGAGACAGCCCCACGCTGCTGATCGATTACGAAACAGGCGAGCGCATCAATCACTGGCTCGAGAACGATTCGCGCGCGCGCGGCGCGCGGCCGGTGCTGACGTTCCTGCGCCCCGGCGAGAGCCTCACGCCGGGCCACCGCTACATCGTCGCGGTGCGCGGCCTTCTGAACGCGAGCGGCGCTGCCGTGCTCGCGGAGCCCGCCTTCGCGGCGATTCGCGATGCGCGGCCGTCCACGGTCCCGGCCGTGCGCAAGCGCGCCGAACAGCTCGCGCCCGTCTTCAGCCGTCTCGCGCGCTTCGGCATCGAGCGCAGCGACCTAATTCTCGCCTTCGACTTCGTCGTGATGAGCGATCACTCGCTCACGCACGAAATGCTGAAGATGCGCGCCTTCGGCTTCCGCTGGCTCGACGAGCAGCTCGCAGCCGGCGCGCAGCCGTTCAGCGTCACGACTGTTACGGACGTGAACCCGAACTGCGCCGACCCGGCCATTCCGACTTGGCGCCGCGTCCAAGGCACGTTCTCGGTGCCGCTCTTCCTCGAAGGCGATCCGTTCACGGCGGCGAATACGCCCACGTTCCTGCGCCGCGACGCGGACGGCGCCCCGCGCGCGCAAGGCTTGACGGAGGCGCCCTTCGGCGCGGCGATTCCCTGTTCTGCCTTCAACGCCGCCACCCCGGCGCCCGGCCTGGTCATCGGGCACGGCCTGTTCGGCACCGGCGTCAGCACGGTGAACTCGCTCACGGCTTCGCGAGGGCTCACGAACTTCGGCTTCGTCTCGGTCGCGACGAACTTCAGCGGCTTATCAGGGCCGGATGTCTCGGGCCCGCTCGGTCAGACGCCGCTCGATCAGAGTTTCATCTATCAACTCATCGTCGATCCGACGCTCTTCCCCGCGCTGCCGGACCGCCTGCGCCAGGGACAGCTGAACACGCTGATCCTCGCGCGCCTGCTCGCACGCGGCGCGTTCAACTCGCACGCCGCGTTCCAACTGCCGAACGGCGGCGGATCGATCGCGACGGACGTGAAGCCTTATTATTTCGGCGCGAGTCTCGGCGGCATCATGGGCACGATGTTCGCGGCGCTCACGCCCGACGTGGACAAGCTCAACGTCGATGTGCCCGCCATCAACTTCTCGCTGCTGCTGCACCGTGCGACGCCGTTCCTCCAGTTCGAGCAGCTGGTCCAGCTGCTGAACCGCGACCCGCTCGAGCAGGCGCTCGGCCTCGGGCTCCAGCACGAACTCTGGGTGCGCGGCGAGCCGGCCGGCTACGCGACGCACGTCACCTCGAATCCGTTCCCCGGTACGAACGCGAAGCAAGTGCTCGCGACGGTCGCACTCTACGACCACCAGGTCGCGAACCTCGGTTCGCAGTTGTTGGGCCGAACGCTGCGGCTCGGCGCGCTCGAAGGCTCGGTGATGCGCGGGCTGCCAGGCCAACCCGATCTCACAGGCCCGCAGAACTCCGGCTACATCGTCTACTCCACAGGCTCCTTCGACCCCAACAACCCGCTCCACCTCCCGTTCATCCCGCCGCTCATCAACGAGCAGGTGCAGATCAGCAAGTGCGATCCGCACGGCCGGCGCGGCTTCATTCCGGCCTCGGTGGCGCAGCTCCAACAGTTCTTCACGCCCGGCGGCAAGCTCGCGAACTACTGCACGGACGACGGCGTGTGCAACGCGTCCGAGCCGAACGAGTGGCCAAACGGCGTGACGCCCTGCGATCCGCTGCAGTGATCGCACGGAGTTCTGCACCCGCCGTTTCCTGAGCGGAATCGAGCACATTCCGCATCGCATTTCGCAGCAGACCGCCTCGATTCACCTGCCCACCTCGGCTAAACAGAGCGCCGTTTCATTCGGCCGGGAGGGCTGGCTTTGCTGGATGTCGTTCGCCATGACGTCGTGATCGTGGGTGGGGGCGCTGCGGGTCTTCGTGCCGCGATCGCCGCTTGCGAAGCGGATCCGACGATCACCGTGGCGCTGGTTTCGAAGGTCTATCCGATGCGGAGCCACACCGTCTCCGCGGAAGGCGGCGCCGCGGCGGTTCCGCCAGGCTCGAAGGACGACAGCCTCGAGCAGCACGCCTTCGACACGGTCAAAGGCTCGGACTTCTTAGGCGATCAGGACGTCATCCAGTATTTCGTGCAGGAGGCTCCCAAGGAGTTGACGCTGCTCGATCACTGGGGCTGCCCGTGGAGCCGCAACGCCGACGGCAGCGTTTCGACGCGCCCGTTCGGCGGCATGCAGACGCCGCGCACGTGGTACGCCAGCGACAAGATCGGCTTCCACATGTTGCACACGCTGTTCCAGACTTCGCTGAAGTACGAGCGCATCGTGCGCTACGACGAACACTTCGTGACGAAGTTGTTAGTGGATGGCGGCAAGTGCGGCGGCGTCGCGGCGCTCGACATCCGCACCGGCAAACTGAAGGCGGTGCTCGGGCGCGCGGTGATCCTCACCACCGGCGGCGCCGGCAAAGTGTGGCCGTTCACGACGAACGGAAACATCAAGACGGGCGACGGCATGTCGGTGGCGTACCGCGAAGGCGTGGCGCTGAAGGACATGGAGTTTGTGCAGTACCACCCCACCGGGCTACCGGGCACGGGCATCCTGATCACGGAAGCCTCGCGCGGCGAGGGCGGCTACCTGATCAACTCCGAGGGCGAGCGCTTCCTGATCACGCGTGATTATGGCGTCGGCACCAAGGCCGAACTCGGTCCGCGCGACATGATCTCACGCGCGATCATCCAGGAGATCGAAGCGGGCCGCGGCATCGACGTGCCGGGCAAGCTCGGTAAGTACGCGCACCTCGACCTGCGCCACATCGGCAAGGAAAAGCTCGAGTCTCGATTGCCGTTCGTGCTCGAACTCGCGCGCACGTATGCGGGCATCGACCCGGTGACGCAGCCGATTCCGATCCGCCCCGTGCTCCACTACATGATGGGCGGCGTCGACGTGAACATCGACGGCGCGACCAGCATCGGCGGGCTCTACGCCGCGGGCGAGACGGCCTGCGTCTCGCTGAACGGCGCGAACCGGCTCGGCTCGAACTCGCTCACCGAGTGCCTCGTGTTCGGCGCGCGCGCGGGCGTGCACGCCGTCGGGCTCGCGAAGCGCAGCATGGCGGGCAGCGAAGCGCCGCTGCTCGAGCAAACGAAGAGCGAGGCCGCGCGGCTCGATGCCTTGCGCGCGCGCAAGCGCGGCGGCGAGACGCTCTCGGGCATTCGCCAAGACATGAACACCGCGATGGAGGTCGGGCTCGGCGTCTACCGCGAGCAGGCGCCGATGGACAAGGCGGTGCGCGACATCGCGGAGCTGAAGCGGCGCTTCGAGCAGGTGAGCCTCTCCGACGCGAGCAAAGTGTTCAACACCGAGCTCACGACGGCGCTCGAACTTTCGAACTTGCTGGATTGCGCGGAGGCTGTCGCCACCGCGGCGGCGCAGCGCAAGGAATCGCGCGGCGCTCACGCGCGGCGAGATTTCCCGAAGCGCAACGACGCGGAGTTCATGCACCACTCGCTGGTGCACTGGGGCCCGCATGGCCCGCGCTTCAGCACTAAGTCCGTCACGCTCGGCGTGTGGGTTCCGGAAGAGCGAAAGTATTAGGCGGAAGCGCAGCGCGGAGAGCGCAGCGCGAACTCGAGTGGAGATCTGAAAGGGAGCCATGGCCCAGGTCAAGAAGACTCTGATCGTCACGCGCTTCGACCCGGACAAGGACGAGAAGCCGCACACGCAGAAGTACGAGATCTCCGTCGAGTCCGACGCGAAGGTTCTCGACGCGCTGAACCACATCAAAGACCACGTCGATTCGACGCTCTCGCACCGCTGGTCGTGCCGGATGGCGGTGTGCGGCAGCTGCGGCATGAACGTGAACGGCAAGCCGAAGCTCACCTGCAAGGACGCGGTCTCGAACTACGGCGACGTGATCGAAGTCGCGCCGCTCGCGAACTTCCCGGTGGTGCGCGATCTCGTCGTCGAGCTCGAAGGCTTCATGGACAAGTTAAAGGCGGTGAAGCCTTGGATCATGGTCGCCAAGGAGCGCGCCGTCGAAGCTGGGCCGACGAAGCAGTCGCCCGATGAGCTCAACGACTTCAAGCAGTTCAGCATGTGCATCAACTGCATGCTCTGCTACGCCGCCTGCCCGGTGGTCTCGAACGAGCCGGACTTCTTAGGGCCCGCGGCGATCGCGCTCGGCCACCGATACAACCTGGACACGCGCGACGAAGGCGCCGGCGAGCGCAACGAGATCTTCCGCCAGGACGGCGGCGTGTTCTCGTGCTCGTACGCGAACGAGTGCAGCGAGGTCTGCCCGAAGCACGTCGATCCGTCGGCCGCGATCCAGCAGGCGAAGCTCAACAACGTGCTCGACTGGGCCAAGGGCTTTGTCGTGCCGCGGGGAGGGAAGTGATGAGCCACGCACGTCCCCGACTCGACGCGATGAAACCGAGGAAGCCCGGCGCGACGCGCACCGCCGATCCACGGCCGCCCGACAAGTTCCCGCTTGGCGGGAATTACGGCCCGTACCTGTTGTTCGGCTCGTGCGGTGTGTTCCTGCTGCTGACGAGCTTGATCGTGATCGAGTTCGTCTGGTCGCTTGCGGGCGGCGAGGCCAAGTACGACGCCTTCCTCGATCGCATCCACGGTGGCGCTTATCAGGCGTACTTCTGGCTCGCGCTGGTCGCGCTCGTATGGTTCACGCTGCGCTTCCTCGGCCTGTTCCCGAAGACGCAGCCGTTCCGCATCGGCCCGTTCAAGCGCCCACCGGATGCAGTCATGCTCGCCGGCCTCTACGCCGCGTTCGTGGTGCTGAACCTCGCGGTCGCCGTGATCCTCGGAGGCATGCTCGGATGAAGGCCCTAATGCGGAAGCTCGAGCCGGTGATCTGGCTGCTGTTCGGCGCCGGCATGATGGTGGGCGGTTTCGTGCTGCCCGCGTGGATCGCGACCGTGGGCCTCGGCCTCGTCGGCGACGCGGACGCGTTCTCCTACGACCGCATGTACGCGATGTTCACGCACCCGGTCGGCCGCCTCGTCGCGCTCGCCGCGATGGCGCTGCCGCTCTGGGGCGGCGCGCATCACCTGCGCCACGTCTCGATCGACCTCGGCGGCCTGCAACGCGACCCGCTCGTCGGCGGCCTGCTCTACGCACTCGCGCTCGGCGGCAGCCTCGCCGCCGTAATCGCGGTAGTGACGCTCTGAGCGGGGACGTTTCGTAAGAAAGGTAAGTTGTTCCGCCGGTCATGAGCCGGAGAGGCCATCGCGTGACTGGCGAGAAACTTAACTTTCTTACGGAACGTCCCCGTCTGCCTCTCTCCGGGCTGCGGATTCTCGATCTCACGCGCGTGGTCGCGGGGCCATTTGCGACGGCGATCTTCGCGGACCTCGGCGCGGACGTCGTGAAGATCGAGGCGCCCCGCACCGGCGACGACTATCGCTACGGCCCGTCGCCGCCAGGGCAGACCTCGCTCTCGTTCCAGAACAACAACCGCGGCAAGCGCTCGATCACGCTCGACGTGCGCTCGCCCGAAGGCCGCGAGCTGTTACTGAAGCTCGTGGACGGCGCCGACGCGCTGATCGAGAATTTCCGCGCGGGCTACATGGCGAAGTGCGGCCTCGGCCCCGAGCTGCTGCAAGCGCGCAACCCGCACCTCGTGGTCGCCTCGCTCTCCGGCTTCGGGAAGACCGGGCCGCGCGCGGGCGAGCCCTCCTACGACATCGTCGCGCAGGCCACTGGCGGCATGATGGCGATGACCGGCTTCGCGGATGCGCCGCCTGTTAGGGCCGGCGGCGCGGTCGGCGATTTCGTCGGCGGGCTCTACCTGGCGCTCGGCGTCGCGGTCGCGCTGCTCGAGCGCGAGCGCACCGGCAAGGCGCGCGTGCTCGATCTCTCGAACCAAGACTGTGTGTTCGCGATCACCGATTCTGCGGCGACGATCTTCTCGGGCATCGGCGCGAAGATGGAGCGCGTCGGCAACGCGCATCCGTTCAGCTCGCCCTACGACAGCTTCGCTGCACGCGACGGCTTCATCGTGGTGGGCACAGCCAGTAACAAGCTGTTCCGCAAGCTGTGCGACGCGATCGGGCGCCCGGAGCTCGGCCGCGACGAGCGTTTCAAGAACCACCGCGTGCGCGCGGCGAATCGAGTCGAGCTCTCCGCGATCATCGCGGAGTGGATGCGCGCGCGGAGTTGCGACGAAGTGCTCAGCGCGCTCGGCCCGAACGGCGCCGACGTGCCGTGCGCGCGGGTCGCCAGCCCGCACGAGCTGATCGACGACCCGCAGCTGATCGCGCGCGGCATGATCGAGCGCCAGCCGCATCCGCAGCTCGGCGAGATCGTCTTCCACGGCAACGCGCTGCG
>JANNRF010000395.1:0-15216 GCA_031401135.1 Deltaproteobacteria bacterium
GAAGGAGAAGCCTCGTGAAGACTCATCAACGCATACTGCCCTTTGCACTGCTGGCCGCCGGCTGTGCCCTAGCGACCGGAGCGGAGGTGGCCATGGCCGCCCCGCCCGTGCCCTTCAAGCTGACGAACATTCACTTCGAAACGAACGCGTCGGCTTGCGACTTGGGCATTCAGATCGTCTTCGATACGGACGGTGTTACGGAGGGCTCGGTCGAAGATCCGAACGAGCGGGTCGTCTACAGCTTCGGGACCGCACGAAATATGGAAGGCACCCACGACCAGACCGAGGGCTTCCAGGAGCGCGTCGAGCCGCCGGTCATCGAGCTGGAGGATGGACTCGGCTGCGAGCGCTCTGACGACGCGATCCCGCTGTCCGAGATGTTCGGCGCTTGGCCCGCCGGGACGTACGAGTTCGAAGGCGAGAGCGACGGAGTGGAGTTCGAGGGCACGGCGAATCTCACGCACAAGATTCCTGCCGGGCCCGTGATCACCGCGCCGATGGACGGCACCGTGGTCCCCCACGACGCGCCACTCACGATTCGGTGGCAGGGCGTGACTCGCCCTGTCCTGCCGAGTCTCGGACCGGTTCAGATCGTCGGCTACCACGTGGTCGTCGTCGACGTCACCGTACCCGTGCTGCCGCCGGGAAAACTGAAGAGCGCGCTCAACGCTGACCTCGCGAGGAACGAGAGGACCTTCGTCGTTCCGAAGCAGTACCTCGAGCCAGGCAGAATCTATGAGTTCGAGGTTCTGGCAACTGAGGCGGGCGGCAACCAGACGATCACGGAAGGCGGAGCTTTCTGTACGCCGCCGATCCTGGCCGGAGATTGCGCGCTGCCGTAATTAGGTACGACGCTTAGGACGTCGAGGCCGTCGGCGACTGCCGGCGGCCTCGAGCGTTTTTGAGAGGCTGTGGAGCAAGCACGCGCTGCGGCCCGCGATTTGGTATGCGGCATGAAGGTCCACCGAGTGGTGCGCCCGCCGTCCCATGTCGTCCGTCGCGAAGGCGCAGAGCGCATCGCTTACGCGCTATCTCGATAGGTCAAGGATTCACCGGGAAGTAGTGCCGCACAGCCTTCTTCCTGAGGCCTCGCACCGGGTATGTCTTTACGAGGCGGGTCTGCTTCGGGTCGAACACAACTCCCTCGGGCAGGCTCTCCTGAGCGACGAGCGGATTAGCCGTCCTCAGCCATGAGTAGTGCGCCCGAACCCATGTGAGCACCGCGGCCTGCAAGGCCCGCGAATCTGGATCGTAGGAAGCCCGATTGAACTCAAAGCCCAGCACGTTCAGGCAGAACGAGAGGACGCGAGCGCCTTCGAAGTTCGGAAAATCCTTCTTCTTCATGTCCGCGATCGAGTCGTAGATCAACCGCCTCAGCTTGAGCTTGACAATCTTCGCGCCCGGTCCTTCAAGAGCGCCGAACGAATACAGCTGACTCCGGACGCTCACGTATTGGATCGACCAACAGAGGTTTACCGGTGCGCGCACGGAGCATGCATTGTGGACAACCTCGAACACTGCTCGCGCGAGAGTGTCGTAGATCGTCGGCGACCCATGCTCGTGCCCGCTACGAAGCAAACCTCGTCGATACCGTTCAGGCGGTTCGTTCCGATTTAGGATTTCAACCGCGCTGCGCAGGAAGTCGACCACCACGCCCAGTCGTCGCTCGATTTCATCATCGCGTGAACTGCTTGCCACGCCGTTCAGCCTGAAGAGATCGTTCGTCGACCGGGCGATTCGATCGATCGCATTGTGCATCGCGAAGCTGTGCTGCCAAGGACTCGCACTCTTCGCGAAGTCTTCGAAGGTCACGAGGACGGCACGGCAGTACGCGTCCCATTGGTCCGGCGTCCATCGCTGGCACTCTCTGTAGTCTGCGTCGAGCGCCCGCGTTGCCTCGACGAGGCGATAGTTGCCAAACATCGCCTGCGAAACCGGCTTGTCGTGACCGACAAGCCCCGACGAGTACGCCTCCGTCTCGTGGAACAGGAACGAGTTTGAGTCGCCAATCGCCTCGTGAAGCAGGTTTCTCGCGAACGCAGCGACCGGGAGCGAGAGCTTTTCCGCAGACGTCATCTCGCGAAACAAGCGGAGCGCGGTGATCGGTGCAGACTGCGCGACCGCTCGGCAAAAGCGACGATCACCGATCAGCAGCAGCACGTCGTGCGCTTGCCCACTGACGGTCGAGATCTTCTCACTCTCGGCGCTCTTGTCGCCCTTGCGCGCGCGACGACCTGGAGCGAACGCCACGATCGTCCGAACGGAGCGCGCAAACTCGTCCGCGATCTCCGCCAACTCGCCCGGCGATCCTCGGACGATCGCACGATACAACTCGCCATGGAACCGCGTTGCATTGGCTCGCCCGAACTCCGGGGGGGAGATGAACGAGAACAGCGCCCACACGAGGAACGTGACCAGGAAAAGGCCAGCGAGGAGCGCTTCCCACGTCGCTGGCGAAAGGAAATTCCCGCGTGGCACCAACCAATGCTGCGCCTGCCAAAGGTCGGTCAGAAGTACAAGGAAACCGACGCTCCCGACGATCCCGAACGTGAGGTGGCGGAGGGGGATCGGCGCGGTGGCGATGCGAAAACGGTACCGGCTGTCGGCAGTCATCCACGCGAGCACCATCAGCGCAAGGCCAGCGAGGAACTCCGAGAACGTGAAAATGCGTTCGCTGAAGGCAGGCACCGGAACGAGGCACGCAAACCAAAAGCAGAGGTCCTCTTGCATCGTCCCCTCGCCCTGACTCCGACCAAGTCGCGCGACTTGGCACACTACCGGCACACCACGCGAGGGGACGAGGTGAGCTAAGTGCTGGTCGGGCCGACAGGATTCGAACCTGCGACCCCCTGAACCCCATTCAGGTGCGCTACCAGGCTGCGCCACGGCCCGACCGAAGGCATTGGGTAGCCACTCGCTCTCGCAGTGTCGACCAAACGCTCAGGGTTCCGCTCAATACCAGCCGCGGTGGCGGCGCAGTCGGCGCCGTTTTCGCGGCGCGCGCAGGGCTGACGGCGTAGAGGTCGCGCTGAGGTCACGCGGCGCGGCACGGAGCGCGCTCGAAACGCCGGCGATGTCTGGATCCGGCGCCGCCTTCGTGGGTTCGAGGGGTTCGGCAGCATCACCGTCGTCGAGGTTGTGCGCGATAGCGCTCCGCACTGCGGCGTCAGGCTCGCGCAGCAGCGAAGCCGCAAGCGTGTTCACTTCGCGCGGCACACCGGCAGACTCCGCTGCGAGCCAGTCGATCTGCGCGTCGCCGAGTCGCGCGCCTTCATCGCTCGCGCCCGCCCAGGTGATGCGGCCGCGCACGTAGGCGTGCACTTCGCGCGCGGTGAGCGCGTGGCGGAGGCGCACGTTCAGCACGTTCTCGCCGAGCGCGGCGATCGCCGCGTTTGCGCGGCTGTCGTCCACCACCGCGGCGACGACGCGCAGCGCGCCGCCTAATGCATCGATGAGTTCGCGCAGCGCGCGCGCGGTGGGTACGGGCAGCGCGCTCGCATCGTCGACCAATAACACCAGCGGCGCGTTCGGCTCGCGCAGCGCGGCGGCGGCGAGCGCGATCGTCGCGCGCTCGGGCCTCGCGTCTTCGCCGCGCAGCGCGAGCGCCCAGTGCGCGAACTCCTCGATGCCCAGCGCGGCGTACGGGAGATGCAGGCAGCGCGCGGACGCGAGCCGCGCAGCGAGCACGTGCAGCACCATCGTCTTGCCGAGCCCAGGCGGGCCGGAAAGCACGCTCACCCAGCGGCCTCGGGCGAAGCCCTCGAGCAGCGCGGTGAGCGCCGCCTCAGTGCCGAGGCGCGGCACGTACAGCCGCGGATCGCAGGTGACGCCGAACGGTTCCACGCCACTCCATCGGACGGGCGGCGCGTGCTTTGGAGTGGCCGGCCGGATCACACCAGACTGGCGCGGACCTCGACCAGGGCCTCGCGGATGCGGCGCAGCCGGCTGCGCGGATCGCCATCGAGCGCGAGATCGAGCTGCGGTGCGTCGAGCGCCTTCTCGACGCCGAGCTCGCGCAGCTTTTTCTTCGCGCCCTCGATCGTAAAACGCTCGACGTAGAGCAGGCGCTTGATCAGCTCGATGATCTCGATGTCGCGCGCGCGGTAGAGCCGCTGCTTCGAGCGCGACTTGGTGGGCGACATCCAGCGGAACTCGCTCTCCCAATAACGCAACACATACGGCTTGATCGCGGTGAGCTCCGAGACTTCGCCGATGCGGTAGTAACGCTTGTCGAGAATGCCGGCGTGCGCGCTGCGAGTGGCGGTCTTGCGAGCTGCGCGGCGCGCCATGCGGAGCCTCCTGAACGGCTCGGCCTTTATACCATTGAGAACACGCGCTCCGTCGGAGAATTCGGTTCGCGCGAGCGCCACATGGAGCCTCAGTCGTCGAGGCCGTCGTCCGTGCCCGGCGGCCGGTCGTTCAAGATGTTCTTCAGCACGAGGCTCGGTTTGAAGGTGAGCACGCGCCGCGCGGCCAGGCGGATTTCTTCGCCGGTCTGCGGGTTGCGGCCCTTGCGCGCGTTCTTCTCGCGCACGACGAAGTTTCCGAAGCCGGAAATCTTCACCTTCTCGCCGTCGGAGAGCGTGTCCTTGATGATGTCGAACACGCGCTCCACCAACTCGGCGGACTCCTTCTTGGAGAAGCCGACTCGCTCGTAGATCTGCTCGACGATCTCTGCCTTGGTCACGGAAATCTCCTCGCCCAATTATCGGAGTTCGGCCCCGAAATCCTGGCTCAATAATGCCACGACGCGCTCGGTCGCCTTGACAACTTCTTGCTCGGTGAGGGTTCGGTCCTTGTGCTGGAACACCAGCCGGAACGCGAGGCTCAGCTTGCCTTCCGGTACGCCCTTGCCCTCGTATCGATCGAACAGCGCCGCGGACGTGAGCAGGCCGCCCGCCTGCCTGCGGATGGCTTCGATCACGGCGCCCGCCGGGACACCGCGCGCGACCAGCAGCGCGAGATCGCGCACGACGCGCGGATGCCGCGAGACTTCGCGGTAGCGCGCGCTCGGTGTCGCGAGCGCGTCGAGCGCATCGACGTCGATCACGGCGAGCGCGCTGGGCACGTCGATCTCGAAGGCGGCGGCGCAGTCGGGGTGGAGCTCTCCCACTGCGATTATCGCGCGGCCCGCCACCGTGAACGTCCCCGCCGCGGCGGGATGCAGGAACGGCTCACCCTCGCCCGCCGCGAACGTCGCGGGCTTGCCGAGGTCGGCGAGCAAGCGTTCGGCGACGCCCTTGGCGTGGAAGAAGGCGGGTGTCGTCGCGGGATCCCACACGCTGGGCTCGCTCGCCGTAATCAGCACGACGGCTTGCAGCGGCTCGTTCGGGAGCTCGCCGGGCGCCCTGCGCAGGAACACGCGCCCGAGTTCGAAGACGCGCAGCGCGCTGGTTTGGCGCGCGAGGTTGCTGCGGGCCGCGCGCAGCACGGTGCCGATGAGCTGAGTGCGCAGCGTCGCCTGGCTCGCGTGGATCGGGTTGGTGACGCGGACGCCCGCGCGGCGCGGGTCGCCAGGCGCGAGCCGCAGGGCGTCGTGCTCGGCGGCGTCGACGCACACGAAGGTCATCAGCTCGGTGAGCCCGGAGCCGACGAGGCTGGTGCGCACCGCGTCGAGCGTCGCGCGCCGCGGCGGAAGTGTTATGCCCGCGAGCGCGGCTGCCGGCAATGTCGCGGGAATCGCGCCATAGCCGTGAATGCGCGCGAGCTCCTCGATCAGGTCCTCGGGAATCGAGAGATCGGCGCGGTAGCGCGGCGGCTGGCAGCGCAGCAGCGCGCCCGCCGGGGCGGCAGCGACATCGACACGTGCGAGCAGCGCGATCATCTCGGCAGCAGCGAGCTGCGTGCCCAATAAGCGATTCGCGCGCGCGGGATCGAGCAGAATCTCGGCCGTGCGCGGCGCGGGCTCGCCGGTGGCCTCGACGACGCCCAGCGCCACCTCCCCGTTCGCGAGCTCCGCGAGCAGCAGCGCTGCGCGATCCGCTGCGCGGCGCTGCCCATCAGGATCGACGCTGCGCTCGAAGCGGTAGCTCGCCTCGCTGTGCAGCCCTAATCGCCGCGCGGTTTTGCGCACGCGCGAAGGATGGAAGTGCGCGCTCTCGAGCAACACGCTCGTGGTGCCGGCGTGCACCTCGCTGTCGGCGCCGCCCATTACGCCGGCGAGCGCGATCGCGCCGCCGTCGTCGGCGATCACGAGATCGCTGGCGAGCAGTTCGCGCTCCTGGCCATCGAGCGTGCGCAGCTTCTCGCCGGCGCTCGCAGCGCGGACGCGCACCGTGCGCCCACGCAAGCGATCGAGATCGAAGGCGTGCAGCGGTTGGCCGAGTTCGAGCATCACCAGATTCGTGACATCGACGACGTTGTTGACGCTGCGCATCCCTGCCGCTTCGAGCTTCGCGATCAGCCACGCGGGCGACGGCCCGACGCGAATGGCGCGCACGATGCGCGCGGCGTAGCGGTGACAGCCCGCGCGATCGTCGATCGCGATCGCAATGCCATTCGCTGCCGGTTCGCCGGACTCGCTGGGCGCGAGCGCGGGCAAACGCAGCGTGCCGCCGAACAGTGCTTTCACTTCGCGCGCGATGCCGAGCATCGACGCCCAGTCGCCGCGGTTCGGGGTGAGCTCGAAATCGAGCACCGTGTCGCCGGTCCGTAACACCTCGCTCAGCGGCTTGCCCACGGGTGCGGCGTCGTCGAGCACCAAGATGCCGTCGTGGCTCTCGCCGAGCCCGAGTTCGCGCGCGGAGCAGATCATGCCGTTCGAGGTCACGCCGCGAATCTTCGACTTCTTGATGCGCAACCCGCCCGGCAGCTCCGCGCCGACCAGCGCGACCGGCACTTTCTGCCCGGCCGCCACGTTCGGCGCGCCGCACACGATCTCGAGCGGCTCGCCCGCGCCGACATCGACGCGACACAGCGAGAGCTTGTCCGCGTCGGGGTGTTTCTCGCGCGCAATCACGTGGCCAACGCGGATGCCAGAGAGATCAGGGCCCGTGCGCTCGATGCTCTCGATCTCGATACCGGCGGTCGTCAGGCGCTCGGCGAGCGCATCGACGGCCGGCAGGTCGATCCACTCCGAGAGCCAGCCCAGCGCGACGCGCATCAGAACTGCTCCAGTACGCGCACGTCGCCTTCGAAGAGCGCCTGGATGTTAGGAATGCCGATGCGATCCATGGCGGGACGATCGAGCGACATGCCGAACGCGAAGCCTTGATGCTGCTCCGGGTCGATGCCGCAATTGCGCAGCACGACGGGGTGGATCATTCCGCAGCCGCCCCACTCGAGCCAGCGCTCGCCCCAGCGGAAGTCCATCTCGGCGCTGGGTTCGGTGAACGGGAAATAATGCGCTCTGAAGCGCAGCTCCGTGTGCGCGCCGAACAGCTGCCGCGCGAAGGCGTAGAGCGTGCCCTTGAGATCGCCGAAGGTGACGTTCGGCCCGACGCAGAATCCCTCTATCTGATGGAACATCGGGTAGTGCGTCGCGTCGAGGTCGTGCCGGTAGACGCGGCCCGTGGTGATGAAGCGGAACGGCGGCTGCTTGCCCGTCATGCCGCGGATCTGCACGTTCGAGGTCTGCGTCCGTAACAGGTGTCCCCCTTCGACGAAGAAGGTGTCCTGTGTGTCGCGGGCAGGATGGTCGTCAGGAAAGTTGAGCGCGCCGAAGTTGTTCCAGTCGGTCTCGACCTCGGGCCCGTCCTCGATCGAGTAGCCGAGCCCCGCGAAGAACTGATGCATCTCGCGCTCGATCGCGCTCACGGGATGCATGTGACCGCGCGGCGCAGCGGCGCCGGGCAGCGTCACGTCGAGCTTGTGCTGCGTGAGCGCCGCGTCGCGCTGCGTTGCGCTGAGTGCAGCCTCGCGCGCCGCTGCCATTCGCTCGATCTCGGCCTTCGCGCGATTCGCCGCAGCGCCGAGCGCCGAGCGCTCCTCGGGTGGCAGCGCGCCGAGCGTGCGCAACACGCCCGATACGCTGCCCTTCTTCCCTAAGAAGCGGGCGCGCAGCTCGACCAGTTCCTGCAGCGAGCGCGCCGCCGCGAGCACGGGCTCTGCCTCGCGCAGGATCGCGCCCAGTTCCTCGGCGGCGGCAGACACGGCGTCGCTTACGCGTTCGCCTTGGCGGCCTTGGCGAGTTCGCCAAACGCCCTGGGATCGGCGATCGCGAGGTCCGCGAGGTTCTTGCGATCGAGCATGATGCCCGCCTTCCCGAGGCCGTGGATCAGCACGCTGTACGAGAGCCCGTGCTCCCGGGCAGCCGCGTTGATGCGCGCGATCCAGAGCCTGCGGAAATCGCGCTTGCGTTGGCGGCGGTCGCGGTAGGCGTACTTCCAGGCGCGCTCGACCGTTTCCTTGGCTCGGCGCACGAGCTTGCTACGCGCGCCCCAATAACCTTCGGCGGCGTCGAGAATTTTCTTGTGCCGACGTCGCTTGGTGACGCCGCGTTTGATGCGTGCCATGAGAAAGACTCCTTTGCTTCGGTTGTGTTGCTGAGCGAATGCAGCGGGCAGCGCTTCACGCTGCCGCTGATCCGCCTGTCAGGCGTGTGTCAGGCGGTCAGTAGGGAAGCAGCTGATCCACCTTCTTGGCGTCACCGGGAGCGAGCTGCCCCTTCCGACGAAGCTGGCGTTTCCGCTTGCTCGACTTCGTGGTCAGGATGTGGCGCTTGTTGCGCTTCTGGTACGTGAGCTTTCCGCTCGCCGTCCGCTTGATGCGCTTCGCCGCGCCTTTGTGGGTTTTCATCTTCGGCATCTTCGTCTCCGTGCGGCCCGCTCGCGCGGCGTCGCGTTGAAATCAGGGGTGTGCGGTGTGCCGTTGAATCAGGCGTGTGCGGTTTCCGCGGCCGCCGCTTCGGCGCCCGCTTGCTTGTCGGCCTCGGCCTGGCGCGCTTCCTCTTGCTCCTCGACGCGGCGCATCGCATCCGCCACTTCGCGGTTCGGCACGAGCGTCATCGAGAGCGAGCGCCCCATCATTTGCGGGTTGCTCTCGACCGTCACGAGCTCGCCGAGCACGGCGCGCACTTGGTCGAGCTTTTCGTAGCCCGCCTTGCGGTGCGCCATCTCGCGGCCCTTGAAGGTCACGGTCACTTTGACTTTGTCGCCATCGATCAGGAAGCGACGCGCGTTCTTCAGCTTGAACTGGAGATCGTGCTCGTCGGTCGCGGGGCGCATCTTCACTTCTTTGAGTTGCGCCGTGCGTCCCTTGCCCTTCGCCTTGCCCGCCGCGGTCTTCTTCTTCTGCTCGTACTTGTACTTTCCGTAATCCATGATCCGGCAAACCGGCGGCTTGGCGTTGGGCGCGACTTCGACGAGATCGAGCCCGACCTCGAGAGCTTTCGCGATCGCGGCTTCGGGAGTCATCTGGCCGAGCTGTTCGCCCTCGGCGCCGATGACCAGAATCTCGTGAGCGCGGATGCGCTCGTTCACGCGTGTCGTGTCCTTCTCGGCGATGCTCGTACCCTCCTTCTAGTGCGGCCCTGCGCGCGGACGATCGCCGCGCGCGGCCCTAATGCTCCCGCCGCGCGATTCGCGCAGCGAGATCCGCGACACAGGCGTCGATCGCCTGGGCCGCGGCATTTCGTTCCGTTCTCCCGCGAAACCGCGGAGTGATCGTGCCGGCCGCCTGCTCTTGATCGCCAGCCACCAGCATCACGGGAATCTTCTGCAACTCCGCTTCGCGGATCTTGTAGTTGAGCTTCTCGGCGCGGTCGTCGAGTTCCACGCGCAAGCCGGCGGCTGTTAGGGCCGCGCGCACTTTCTCGGCATACTCGTGGTGCCGGTCGGCGATCGGCAACACCACAGCCTGCACGGGCGCGAGCCAGAGCGGAAAATCGCCGGCGGTGTGCTCGATGTAGAGCGCGATGAAGCGCTCGAGCGAGCCGAGCACGGCGCGGTGCAGCATCGCGGGCTGATGCTCCTTGCCGTCGCGGCCGATGTAGCGGAGCCCGAAGCGACCGGGCATCGCCATGTCGAGCTGCAGGGTGCCGAGCGTCCAGGCGCGCCCGATCGTGTCGCGCACGTCGCACTCGATCTTCGGGCCGTAGAAAGCCGCCTCGCCGGGCTTGATCGCGCACGCGAAGCCCGCGCTCTCGACCGCCGCGATCAACTGCTGCGCGCCGCGCTCCCAGTCGGCGGGCTCGCCGATGTAGCCGGTCTCGGGGCGCGTCGAGACTGCGTACGTCACGCCGGAGAGCCCGAGCGCGCCGTAGATCTCGCTCATCATCTCGAAGAAACGATGGATCTCGCGCTCGACCTGCTCTGGCTCGCAGTAGATGTGCGCGTCGTCCTGCGCGAAGGAGCGAACGCGCGCGAGGCCCGTGAGCGTGCCGCTGCGCTCGTTGCGGTGCAGGCGCGAGAACTCGGCGAGGCGCAGCGGCAGATCGCGATAGCTGCGCTTCTTCAAGCCGAACAGGTGACAGTGGCCCGGGCAGTTCATGCCCTTCACGCCGAGTTCCTGGTCTTCGTCGGCGAACCAGAACATGTCGTCGTAGAAGTTGTCGTAGTGGCCGGAGGTCTTGAACAGCTCGGCGCGGAACAGCTGCGGCGCCATCACTTCCTGATAACCGTACTTCGGGTAAAGCGAGCGCACGAAGCCGACGAGCCCGTTGTAGAGCGCCATGCCCTTCGGCAGCCAGAACGGCGCGCCCGGCGAGAGCGGATCGAGGTGGAACAGCTCGAGCTGTGCGCCGATGCGGCGGTGGTCGCGCGCGCGCGCTTGCTCGACCTGCGCGAGATGTGCGTCCAGTTCCTTCTGCGACGCGAACGCGGTGCCGTAGATGCGCTGCAGCATCGGGTTGCGCTCGTCGCCGCGCCAATAATTACCCGACGATTCGAGCAGCTTCACGGCGCCGATCTGCTTGGTGTGCTGCACGTGCGGGCCGCGGCAGAGATCGGCGAATGCGCCGTGGCGGAAGATCGTGATCTCCTCGCCTTCCGGAATGTCCTCGAGTCGCGAGAGCTTCAACTCTTCGCCGAGCCCCGCGAAGTACGCCCTCGCCTCTTCGCGCGTGACGACCTCGCGCGTGAACTCGGCGCCTTCGGCCAGGATGCGCGTCATCTCACTTTCGATCTTGGCGAGATCGTCGGGCGTGAACGGGCGCGCGGTTTTGAAGTCGTACTGAAACTTCTCCGTGTGATCGGCGCGGCCGGCATCGACCTGCGCTTCGGGGAAAAGCCGCTTCACTGCGTCGGCCATTACGTGCTCGGCAGAGTGGCGAATCACTTCGCCTGCTTGCGGATCGCGGTCGGTCACGATTTGCAACGCAATGTTGCGCGTGATGCGCGCGCGCAAATCGACGAGCTTGCCCTCGATGCGGCCCGCGAGTGCGGCCTTGGCGAGGCCGCGTCCGATCAGCGCCGCGACTTCGAGCACCGTCGCACCGGAAGGCACCGTGAGCGTTCGACCGTCGGGTAGACCGACCTCGACCGAACTCATGAACGGTGTTGAATCGAAAGCGACATGCGGCGTCCGGTGACTCGAGTCGTGCGACTCGCAGGATTGGTAGACACGGGCGGGCTCGAACCGCCGACCTCCGCCATGTCAAGGCGGCGCTCTAACCAACTGAGCTACGCGTCCAAAAAGCTTCTAACGGGGCGAATTCAATACCGTTTTGGGTATGGGCACGCAAGCGGCGTTTTCGCCGCGCGCAGCGAGGCGAAGCCGAGCGGAGATCGAACAGTGGCCTCCGCGTGTGCTGCGCCCCCCCGTTTGCATTCCCGCGACGCCGCTAACCCGCAAGTGACGCTTCTGCGCGAGCGTGGAGCCGCACGTGACGCATTCGACGAGGCAAAGCGGTCCACTTGTCACGGCCTCGGCACCCTTGGCGGCGCTGGCAGCGGGGTGAGTCGCACGAGAACCCTGCTCGAGTCCCCTTCCGCGGCGCGCGTTTCGGCCGCGAAACCGTCGGGCGGCTCGCTCGCGAGGCGCAGCAACAACAGCTCTGCGGGGAGCCCATTCACCGCGAGCACAACGGCCTCGGCAGAGAACCGGCGCGGGACCACGCTGCGGGCACCGAGCGCGGTGAGCCGCGCGCGGAGCGCTGCGAGCCCCGCGGCGTCGTAGGGCGCATCGAGCACGACCTCGCTCGTGGCGCCGGCATTGGCGTCGCTCGCGAACGCGAGGCCGGCGGCTTGCAGCGCTGCCAGCACCCGATCGCCATCGACGATCGCCTCGACGCGCCAGGCGTGCTCCATCGGAACTGGGTCCGTCGCGCGTCGGGGAGTGGGCAACGGGTCGCCGGGCCGCAGCTTCGGCTGAACCTCGCGTGGCCCGAGTTCCGCGAGCACGCCGTGACCGAGCGTGTAGTCGGCGAGCTTCCCGAGCGCGGCGCGCAGGGCCGCCTCGTCGGCCCGAGTTTCCTCGCGCGCGAGCTGGCTCGCGTAGCTGAGCACGGCGGCCTCGACGCCGTTCGCGAGCGCCTTTTGGCGGAGGCTGCGCAGCGTTGCGGCGTCTGGCGGCCTCGGCGCTGGGTCGGCCGGCCGGCGTGCTGGCAACGCGGCGACCCCGTCCGCCTGCACCCGCACGGCCTCGGATCCGCGCGCAGAGAGGGCGCCGAGGGTCGCGAGCAGCAGCGCGGCCAGCGCGAATTGCCTCACAGCGACGACTCCGCGACCTGCCGCCCGAACAGCGCGTCGAGGTCGCGCAGCAGCGCATCGCTCGGCGTGACGCCGAGCGTGTCGGGCAGCGACATCACGGTCTCGCTCTCGCCCGGGATCGTCACGTGCAGCACCACCGAGCAGTCGCCTCCGTGCTTGCCGAGCACGGACTTGAGCGCCGCGATGCGATCGCGCGTCGATTCCGGCGCGAACAGCCGAATCGTGACGCGGCCAGCGAGCTTTTCCTCCGCGTCTGCCAGCGAGTACATGTCGCGCGCGATCATGCGCGGCGGGTCCGCGCTCTCGAGCGAGCCCGACACGATCACGGGCAGCACGCCGCCGCCCGCCTGGCTCGCGGATTCGAGCGCGCGCTTCAGCAACGCCCGGTGCACGCCAAACGGCTCAGCGAAAATCACCAGCTCGAAGCTGCCTGTCGCGTCTTCCAGGGTCGCGAAGCCCATCGTCTGGCCGCGCCGCGTGCGCGTCTCGCGCAGCGCAGTAATTACTCCGCCGGCGCGCACCTCGCGCCCGACGCGCCCGGAGGCGCTTACGGCGGAGACATCGGTGAAGCGGCTGAGCGCTGCCGCGTGCGCTTGCAGCGGGTGGCCCGTGACGTAGAAGCCGAGCACTTCCTTCTCGTTGGCGAGGCGCTCCGCTTCCGTCCACGGCGGTGCGTCCGGCAGTTCCCCCGCCGCACCCGCGTGCGCGCCGCCGAACTCGCTGCCCAGAGCGCCGAACAGGCTCTCCTGCCCGATCTCACGATCCCGCTGCGCCGCGGCGCCGCTCTCGAGCGCGGCGTCCAGCGCGTTCCACACTGCCGCGCGGTTCTTGTGGAGGCCGTCGTAGGCGCCGCACTTCACGAGGCTCTCGACCACGCGCCGGTTCACTTTCCGGGAATCGACGCGGCTCGCGAAATCCTGCAACGACGTGAAGGCGCCGCTCTCGGCGCGCACCCCGAGGATCGACTCGATCGCGCCCTCGCCGACATTCTTCACGCCCGCGAGCCCGAAACGAATGCCGGCGGCGGCAGGCGTGAAATCGCGCTGCGATTCGTTCACGTCGGGCGGCAGCACGTCGATCTTGCGATCGCGCGCGTGGGCGATGTAGCGCGCCACCTTGTCGTGATTGCCCGCTTCGACCGAGAGCAGCGCGGCCAGGAACTCGCGCGGGTGGTTCGCCTTCAGGTACGCGGTCTGATAAGTCACGAACGCGTAGGCCGTCGAGTGCGCCTTCGGGAAGCCGTATTCCGCGAACTCGGCGACCTGGTCGAACAGCGTTGCCGCCTTCTTCGGATCGATCTTATTGGCGGCGCAGCCGGCGACGAACTTGTCGCGATGCTTCGCCATCTCTTTCGTGCTCTTCTTGCCCATCGCGCGCCGCAACAAGTCGGCTTCGCCCAGCGAATAACCGGCGAGCTGGTTCGCAATCTGCAGCACCTGGTCCTGATAAACGACGACGCCGAGCGTGTCGGCGAGCAGCGTCTCGAGCTGCGGGACCAGGTATGCGACTTTCGCCTGCCCGTGCTTGCGCGCGACGTAATCCTCGACCATGCCCGAGCCGAGCGGGCCGGGCCGATACAGCGCGATCAGCGGGATGATCTCCTTGAACGTGCGCGGCTTCAGCTTCGTCACGAGGTCGGTCATGCCCGACGATTCCATCTGGAACACGCCTTCGGTGTCGCCGCGGCATAACAGGTCGAACGAGGCCGGGTCGTCGAGCGGAATCTTCTCGACATCGAAGCCTGTGACACCGGTCGCGCGCACGTTGCGCTCGGCGTCCGCGAGCACCGTGAGCGTGCGCAGCCCCAGGAAATCGAACTTGATCAGGCCGATCTTCTCGACGCAGCGCATGTCGTACTGCACCAGCACGTCGCCGGTTTTCGAATCGCGATAGAGCGGCGCGAGCTGGATTAGCGGCCGGTCGCCGATCACGACCCCGGCGGCGTGAGTCGAGGCGTGGCGCGAAATCCCTTCGAGGCGGCGCCCGGTTTCGATGAGCTTCGCCACCTGCCCGTCCGCTTCGACGCGCGCGCGCAGCTCGGGGCTCTGCTCGAGCGCCTCGTCGATCTTGATGCCGAGCGTGTCCGGAATCAGTTTCGCAATGCGGTCGACGTCCCCGTACGGCATGCCCATCACGCGGCCGACGTCGCGCAGCACGGCGCGCGCCTGCAGCGTTCCGAACGTGATGATCTGCGAGACCTTGCGGCCGTCGTCGCCGCGGCCCGGCTCGTCGTACTTCTCGCTCACGTACTTGATGACTTGCGCGCGGCCGCGCATGCAGAAGTCGACGTCGATATCCGGCATCGAGACGCGCTCGGGATTCAGGAAGCGCTCGAAGATGATGTCGTACTCGATCGGATCGACGCCCGTAATACCCAGGCTGGAGGCGACCAGGCTGCCCGCCGACGAGCCGCGACCGGGCCCGACTGGAATGCCGTGCTTGCGCGCGTAGCCGATGAAATCCGCGACGATCAGGAAGTAGCCCGCGAAGCCCATCTGCTGGATCACGCCAAGCTCGTAGTCGAGGCGCTTCGCGTACGGCGCGTACTTATCAGGCAGCGGCTCGTCGGGCGCGAGGCCGAGCCGCTTGCGCAGACCGACTCTGGACTCTTCGATCAGCACCGCCTCGC
>JANNRF010000396.1:0-7978 GCA_031401135.1 Deltaproteobacteria bacterium
GCGATCTCGTTCACGTGCGCGACCCAGGCGTCCTCGGACGCGCGCTCCGCTTCGATGCGCGAAAGCCCGCGACTTCGGAGGTGCGCGATGCAGTCGGCGATCCAATCCACGTGCTGCTCGATGCCCATGATCATGTTCGCGAGCACCGAAGGGCTGCCCGGGCCGGTGATCGTGAAAAAGTTCGGGAAGCCCGAAGTCGCGAGGCCGAGATACGTGCGCGGCCCGTCGGCCCACTTGTCACGCAGCAGAGCGCCGCCGCGGCCACGGATCTCGATGCGAAAGAGCGCGCCCGTCATCGCGTCGAAGCCGGTCGCGAGCACGAGCACGTCGGCGGCGTACTCTCGCCCGTTCGCGCGCACGCCGCGCGGCGTGATCGCCTCGATCTGCGTCTGGCTGATGTCGACGAGCGTCACGTTCGCGCGATTGAAAGTCTCGAAGTAGCCCGTGTCGGCGCACGGCCGCTTACAACCGACGAACGTGCGCGGCGAGAGCAACTCCGCAACCGCGGGATCCTTCACGATCTCGCGAATCTTGCTGCGAACGAACTCGCCGACCGCCTGGTTCGCCTCGGGGTTGGTGAACACGTCCGCGTACGACCCGACCAGGCCGAGCCCGCCGGCCGTCCAGCGGCGCTCGAACTCGTCGCGGCGCTCTTCGGGCGTCGCGTCCGTCCAGAGGTGCGCGCGCGGGTCGAAATCGAGCCCGAAATCGCCGCCCGCATACGGCTTGCGGAACTCGGCGTAGCTCGCCTTCACTTCTGCCTGATAACTCGGCTCCAGCGGCGCATTCCGTGCGGGCATCGAATAGTTCGGCGTGCGCTGGAAGACGACGAGCTGCTCCGCTTGCTCGGCGAGAATCGGGATCGACTGCACGGCCGAGGAGCCGGTGCCGATGATCGCGACGCGCTTGCCCGCGAGCTCGACGCCCTCTTCGGGCCACTGGCCCGTGTGAACGACGCGGCCCGCAAACGAATCGAGGCCCGGGAATTGCGGGGTATTCGCGGCCGAGAGGCAGCCCGTCGCCATCACGAGAAACTGCGCGCTCACGCCCTCGCCCGTCGAGAGGCGCGCGAGCCAACGGCCGGTCGTCTCTTCGTAGTTCGCGGATTCGACGCGCGTGTCGAACTGGATGTCGCGCCGCAGCTCGAAGCGGTCCGCGACGTGGTTCGCGTAACGCAGGATCTCGGGCTGCGTCGCGTAGCGCTCGCTCCAGTTCCAATCGAGCTCGAGCTCGCGCGAGAATGCGTACGAGTACGCGAGGCTCTCGACGTCGCAGCGCGCACCCGGGTAACGGTTCCAGAACCAGGTGCCGCCGACGCCGCTGCCGGCTTCGATCACGCGGACTGCCAGCCCCATCCCGCGGAAGCGGTGCAGCGCATACAGGCCGCCGAAGCCCGCGCCGACGATGAGCACGTCCAACTTCCGCGCTTCGCCCATGGGCGTGGCTGGGCGCTCGCGATGCAAACCGTTCATGCGCGGGGCTCCTCCGACGCGGCGAGCCTACGCCGCCGCGGAGGGCGCTTGCCAGTTCGAGCGCGCGCCACTCGCAGCGACTCGCATACACTGCGCGGCGCGCGCTCGCCCATAACAATCGAGCGCCGCCAGCGGGAGGCTGCGATGGATCGCTTGCGCGAGAAGATCTGCCTCGTCACCGGAGCGAGCAGCGGGATCGGGCGCGGCTGCGCGGAAGCGCTCGCGCGGGAGGGCGCCCGCGTCGTGGTCGCCGACGTGGACGAGCGCGCCGGGCGCGAAACATGCGCCGCGATCGCCGCGGCGGGCGGCGCCGCGCAATTCCTCGCGCTCGACGTGACCGAGGAGCGCGCCTGGAGCGATGCCATCGAGCGCGTTCGCGCGGAGCACGGCGCGCTGCACGTGCTCGTGAACAACGCGGGCATCTGCATCGCGGCGCCACTCGCGGAGCTCTCGTATGCGTCGTGGCGCCGCCAACTCGCGGTGAATCTCGACAGCGTCTTTCTCGGCACGAAGGCGGCGTTGCCCCTCATCGCGGGGTCGGGGGGCGGCTCGATCATTAACATCTCCTCGGTCGCCGGCCTGCAGGGCGTCGCGGGCTTGTCGGGATACTGCGCGACGAAAGGCGGCGTGCGTCTGTTCACCAAGGCGGTGGCGCTCGAGTGCGCGCAAGCCCGCAACGGGGTGCGCGTGAACTCGATCCATCCCGGCGGAATCGAGACACCACTGTGGGGGAAGATGGCCAGCGACGGGGTTGCGCTGCACGAGGCGGATTCGCGACGTGCGGAACGCATCGACGGCGCGCGAGCCGCCACGCTCGCGGCGACTCCGCTCGGTCTCGTCGGCGCGCCTTCCGACATCGCGGCGGGCGTCGTCTACCTCGCATCCGACGAGGCGCGCTTCATCACGGGCGCCGAGCTCGTAATCGATGGCGGAGTCAGCGCGGGCTGATCGCGTGGCCGAGTGGCGCGCTCGCGTGCGCGTGACGCAGGTTTTGGGCGAAGCGGATGAGACTCCGCACGGAGGGCCGTTCAATGAGCGCTTGGGGACTCCAGCACCTCTACCACACGATCATCAACTGCAAGGACATCGAAGCATCCGTGCAGTTCTACAAGCGGCTCGGCTTCGAGGTGATCTCGGACCGCCGCAATGCGGTGTGGCCCAAGGGCAGCGGCGTCTCCTTCGGACTCGGCGACACGCAGGGGCGCGGCGTGCTGATGATCCTCCCGAGCGATCCGAGCGGGCCGATGATCGACTTGATCGAGTGGCTCGAACCGAAGGCTGAGTTCCCCGAGCCTTCGCCGGCGCGCGTGCCGCGGGTGATCGCGTTTCGAACGCGCAACGTACCGGCGGCGCACAAGGCGCTCGGCGCGCAGGGCGTGAAGTTCACGACGCCCGAGCCGACCTCGATCCCGAGCGCGGGCATCATCGCCTGCGCGTGTTGTTACGACCCGAATGGCAACATCATCGAGCTGATCGAACTCGAGCCGGGGCTGCGGCACTCGCGGATCAAGGAAGTGTTCACGCCGGGCGAGAAGTCCTAAGCGCCACCCTTCACTTTGCTCATGATCTGCTCCGCGCTCTGACGTGCGCCTTGCAGATGCGGGCCGGCTTGCAGATCGCCGCCGGTGCGGATCACGCTGCGCGCGCCGCGCGCTTCGAGGGCGGTGTAGACGTAACGCTTGTTCACCGTGAGCACCGCCACGGGGGTCTGCGCCATGGTCGCGGCGATCTCGAGCACGCGCGCTTCGAGTTCCTCGGGCGCGAACGCGCGGTTCACGAGCCCAAAGCGCTCCGCCTCCTCGCCCGTGTAGACGCGCCCTGTTAGGTGCAGCTCCATCGCGTGGCGCGCCTGCATCAGCACCGGGAACCACGCGAAGTCCGGCAAGCCCGCGATGCGCAGCACCGGGTGCGAGAGCTTGGCGTCGCTCGCGGCGTAGGCGAGATCGCAGGCGCCCGCGAGTTCGAGGCCGCCCGCCATCGCGAAGCCGTGAATCTGAGCAATTACGGGTTTTGCCAGATCCCAGAGCGAGAGCCAACCCTCGGAGACGTGGCGCGCCCACTGCAACCCCACGTTCGGCGTGAAATAAGGCTGGTTCGCGCCGAGATCGCTGCGCAGGTCGTAGCCCGATGAAAAACCTGGCCCTGCCCCGCGCACGATCGTCACGGAGATCGCGTCGTCGCCGTCGGTAGCGCGCAGCGCGCCCAACAACTCGCCGCGTAGCGCATTCGAGATCGCGTTGCGTTTGTCCGGGCGGTTCAGCGTGATGCGCCGAACGCGCGGCGCGGGTTCGTCGACGAGGAGAGTCTCGTAGTCAGGCACGTGGCCTCCAGTGATTCCGAGCAGCGTATCGCGGGCGCGTGGCACACTGCGCGCGATGCCGCACCGCGAAGTTCGTCGCGCACTCGCGCTCGCTGCGCCGTTCTTACTGCTCGCGCTGCTGACCAAGCTGCCGAGCCTTGGCTTCAAGCACGCCGAGCCGGACGAGGTGATCTACTGGACCGTGGCGCAACACCTCGGCGAGTACGGCAATTATTCCCTGCGCGGCGCGCCGTTCATGCACAAGCTCCCGCGCCAGATGTACGACCGGCCGTTGTTCCACCACCCGCCGCTGTATCCCGCGCTGCTCGTGCCGTTCGCGAAGCGCGAGCTGCGCAGCGAGGCGATCGTGATCTCGTGGTTCGGGCACGGGCTCGCGATCGTCGCCGTCGCGCTGATGGGAGTTCGCCTGCACGCGCGCTTCGGGCACGGCACGCCGCGCCTTGCCGCGCTCGCGCTCCCGTTGGTCGGCATCACGCTGGATCCCGTCCTCGTGCACGTGGCGCGCAAGCTGTGGATCGACGCGCTGGTGGGTGGGCTCGCGGCGCTGGCGGTCGCGCTTACGCTGGTTGCGCTCGCGCGAGAACGCAGGCGGCCCGCGTGGCTCGTCGCAGCGGGCATCGTGCTCGGGCTTGCGGGGCTCGCGAAGCTGCCGGGGTTGTTAGTGGCGCCGGTCTGCGCGCTGCTCGTGCTCGCGCACAGCGCGCCGTGGCGCACGCGCTGCGCCTATCTCGTCTGCGTCGCCGCGCCCGCATTCCTGGTGGTCGTGCCGTGGTTCTGGGTTTTCTTCGCGAGCTACGGAACGCTGCTCCCGAACTTTGCAGCGCCCAGCGCCGAACTCGCCGCGCGCTTCCCGATGGTCGCGGCGTCGATTGCGAAACCGTGGCACTTCTACGCGACGAAGCTCGCGGTCGTGCAGCCATTGCTGGTTGTTGGGGTCGCCGGCTTTGCGTGGAGGCGCCCGCGCGGCGAGCGGCGCTCTGCTGAGAGCTGGGCGCTGTTCGCGTGGCTCGCACTGCTGATCGCGTGCTGGACTTATTTGGGCTCGACGAGCTTCAGCTTCCAGATGCGATACCTGACGCCGCTCACCCCCGCGCTCTACCTGTTGCCGCTGGCGCTGCCCGCCTGGTACCGCGCGCCGAGCGCCTTCCGCTTGCGCAGCGCCTCCGCGCTCGCCATCGCATGGGCGACTCTGGGCGCGCTCCCGTACCTAATAAACGGTCGCCCCGACGAGTTCGTGGGCTTCGCGGAAGCGATCGGGCTCGTGCGTTTCTGAGCGCGGCCGTTGCGCGCCGGCTGCGCGCCGCGATGCGCCGCTTGCCGCCAACCGGCATCGCGGGGATGCGCACCGCGAGGTGGCTCCGAACGCGGAGGCCACTGTTCGATCTTCGCTCGCCGGCGGCTCGCTGCGCGCGGCGATGCGCCGCTTGCTCATCGCAACCAGGTCACGCTCGCGCCGGCTGCCTCGCGCAGCGTCTCGGCGTCCTCCGGCAGCAAAAACCGGCGCTCGACGAGTGCGTTGACGCGCCGCACGTAGGGGCGCGTAAAACGCCCGCGCGTTGGGTAGAGCGCGTTCAGCGTCGCGGCGTCGAAATCCGTGACGGCGCCGGACAGGCGGCAGACCAACACGCCGATCTGTTGCAGGAACGCGGGCAGCGCGGGATCAACGGTGTTGCTCGGCGCGTAACTCGCGATCGGCACATCGACTTCCGGCAGCCGCAGCCCGCCGCGCACGTTGCCGAAGGCGTCGCGCTCGAGATCGCCGTTGGTTGCGATCAGCTTCTCGGCGCGCGGCATCGGCACGCCCTGCTCTAGCTGCCGCTCCATGTTTTCCCACATCGCGTTATAGAGATAGGAGCCGTAGACCGGGCCATCGGCGAAGGAGTTGATCGGCGCTAGGCAGAAATCGTCGAGCGTGTAGCCGGTGCCGGCCACGTCGATGTTCTTGTGCACGATGTTGTGCGCCGTGCCGGCCGTTTCGTAATAACGGAAGAACTCGGCGTCGCTCTGGCGCGCGCCGAGCGCCAGCACACCGAAGCCGCTCGCGACGCTGCCCATGTCCGTCTCAGTCTGCGCGCGGATCACGGGCACGCGCAGATCGCTGCGCACCAGGCGAGCGGCGCCCGCGAGTTGCGGCGTGCAGCCGGGGTACGCAGGCGCCCCCGCGCTCCCACACGCGATCCCAGCGTTGATCGGGCGCGCAGAGAACGCGGCTTGGATGAAGTAGCCGTCGTTATCAGGGAAATGGAACGCGGTGGCGTAGGTGATGACCGAGCCACCTTGTTGCGATTGGCCGGCGTGGAACACGCGCGCGACGGCGTACTGCGCGGGCAGCGGGCTGCCGTTTCCGCTGCGCAGCGCGTGCGCGATCTGGCTCATCATTTCGTAGGCGAGCCCGTTCTCGGGCAGCGAGAGCGTGCGGTAACGCGTCCCGCAGATCGGAGCCAGCAGCCCGAACAGCCGGCAGCCGCCGCGCAGGAAGCGGAGTGCGTTGTCGGCGTTGGTGACGCCGACGTAGACAATGCCCTTGCGCCCGAAGTACTCGGCGGAGGCTTCCCAGCTGGGCGAAGTATCGAAGCCGGCGGTCGAGTTCCACCACTCGATCACGACGGTGCCGTTGAAGGCCGCCGGGTCGGCGGGGCGGCGAACGATTAGGCGCGTCTTGTACGGAACGCCCGTTTGCAGCGGCACCACTTCGGTGGGAACCGGCGGATCGTTGTACGTGAAGACCGTTGCGGCGCCCGAGACGAGGAACTCCTCCTCGACGTACGGCTGCGCGAGGTTCGCGAGCGCGCGAAAGCCGGTCGGGAAAACGGGGCCGAGCGAATCGTCGGGCGTCTCCAGCACGATGGGGTCGGTCGGCGCAGCCAACGCGGGCGGCGCTAGAACGAGGACCAGAGCGAACGCAAGAACTCGGTGCAGCATTGGGAGCCTCCTCGGAGAAGGCGCGATTATGCCACCGAGAGCAGCGTCAGCGGAAGCTCGCGTTTCAGCTCGCCGACTCGCTGCGCGGCTTCAGCATCCCGCCCGCGCTCCACTGCGCGAACCCCCAGCGCGCCCACTGCACGAGCGCGAGGGCCAGCCACATCGACCACGCCAGCATCGCAGCGCGGTACCACCAGATCGAAAGCGAGAACATCCACGGCGCAGGCAACAGCGAATCTGCGCGATCGAGATACCAGCGCAGCGCGAACGAATCCGAGCCGTTGCCGGCAATCCTCATCTCTGGCGTCCCCAACAAGCCGTGCTGAATCGCGAACACGAGCGCGCCGGCCGCAGTCAACGTGAGCATCGCGAGCGCGCCCTGCAGCAGCGCGAACAGCACGGGCCCGAGCGCGCGGAAACGCTCCGCCTCGCGGCCGCGCAGACCGAGCAGGAGCAAGCACGCGACCACTGGCACGCTCGCCACGACGGGCGCTTGCGTGAGGCCCACGCCGAGCAAGAGCCAGTGCTGCGCGCGCAGCGGCGTGAAGCGCAGGCGCCCGAGCAAGAACGCGAGGCCGGCGACGATCGCGAGCGTCGACCAGAACATCACGCTCGGACCGAGGCGCGGGCCGCCTGCGAATAACACCCAGCGCTTCTCCGGCACCGCGATCTCGACATGCGCGTTGACGGAGGCGGCGCCGAGTTCGACCGCGCTGCTGCGCAGCAGCGCGCTAATGCCGCGCGGCTCGCGCCAACCGAGCGCGATCTCGCGCGCGCCGGGCGTGAGCGTGAGCGGTACGCGCCGCCCCTCCTGGCGTAATGGCTGGGGCTCGCCGTTCACGAGCAGCGAGGTCAGCTGCGCGCCTTCGGGCAACGTCACGGCGTGTTGCCCGCCCTGAGAACTGCGCAGGCCGAGCGTGAGCACGGCGTCGGTCGCACGCAGCCCGGGTGCGAGCGCGAGCTGGCTGCGGTCGATGGTCAGCGTCGCACCGCCGTGGCCTGCGGGCCTTTCGATCGCGAGCGTGAGTTTCTCGCCGGGCCAGGGCCGCCATTCGCGCGCGCGTTCGCCTTCGCGCAGCTCGTCAACCGGAGGAATGCCATCGGCTTCGACGTGCCAGAGCGGCCCCGCGGCGACCTGCCAGGTTTCGCTGAACGGAAGATCCGTTGGCGCCGCGAGCTCTAGCTTGTCGGCGATCGCGAGCGTCGCTTCGTAGATCGCGGTCGGCTGGCCGGCTGGAATCGTGACGAGCGCTCGGCCGCGATC